>JANPJR010000055.1:0-42497 GCA_031425615.1 Cytophagales bacterium | reverse complement strand
TCACTCAATCTGTGTGTAGTGCCTTTTGACCAATCAGGGTAGAAAGTTGTTGCGATTTCAGGTGCGACATTTCCCCCTCTTTTTTGTGGTTTTGGTTGGCTTTGTTTATTTTGCCACCAAACAGACGCTTTTTTACTCAATGCAGATATTGGAGTGGTTTCCAGAGGCTTTATCTCCTCCTGATATTTAGGCTTGCATGCCTGAAAAACAGTAAATAATATTAGGAAAATATACAAAAAATTCCTAAGTTTTTTTTGGTTTTGAAACATATAAAGGAAAATTAAATAATTGTAAGTGAAAGTAATATTGAAGGGTAAGAAAAACAAGGAAATACATAATAACTTTTTGGTTTTAACAAAAATAACATATTTTTTTAGCAATTACGTAATAAAAATGACATATAAAAAAAGCCTTCAATCTATTTGAAGGCTTTTCTGTATGCGTGTAAAACTGTTTTATACTTTGTTTGACATTTTGATGTATGCTTCCAATGCACCTGTCATAGAAGGTACATTAGGCAGAGGTGCTTCAATATCCAAAATGAGTCCTGCATTGCGTACTGCTTCTGCGGTTGTAGGACCAAATGCTGCGATACGTGTATTATTTTGTTTAAATTCAGGGAAATTATCAAAAAGAGATGCTACACCAGAAGGGCTAAAAAACGCCAAAACATCATAATTTACGTTTGCCAAATCGGAAAGATTAGCAGAAACCGTTTGATACAAAATCATTTCTTTGAGTAATATTGCATTTTTTTCCATAAATTCTGCCAATGTATCTTTTCGGATATTAGAGCAAGGAAAAAGATATTTTTCGGTTTTATGTTTTTTGAATAAAGGGAACAAATCCTCAATCGTTTTCGTACCTGCAAAAATTTTCCTTTTACGAACTACAATAAATTTTTGTAAAAAATTAGCAGTTTGTTCCCCTACACAAAAATATTTCATTTCAATAGGCAGTTCTATTTTACTTTCTTTACAAATATCAAAAAAATGCGTAACTGCGTTTTTACTTGTAAAAACAATAGCAGTATAGTCTAAGATATTGATTTTTTGCTTACGAAAATCCTTTACCGTAATAGGTTGTACCTCAATAAATGCCCTAAAATCTACTTTTACATTTAATCTTTTCACAAGGTCAGTATAAGGCGAGTCCAACAAGGAAGGTGGTAGTGCCTGTGTTACCAATATACTTTCTACTTTATTGAGGCGTGCTGGGTCAAATTGCAATTCACTCATGCTATCTAAAAAAGAATCAATATTTATTGTTTTGGGAATATTTTTTAATGTAAATTAGCACCCTAATCCCCAAAGGGGAATAAATACAAAAAACCATTTGTATTAGGATTTTAAGCTAAAACACAGTATAAAAGACAATCTTTACAACTTTAAGTTAATATTATTTGTGATTTTTTTCCTACTAAAAATCAATAAATAAACAACTGACAACTGAAAAAACTGATAACTTTTATTAACTAATAATCAACCATTTCATACCAAATAATAGGGGTACGATTTCGGTGGTGCAAAGATAATAAAACAAATATAAATTCTTATATTCTATTTGCTTAAATACCCAAAAACTTACAAAAAAACTTTGTAATAGATGAAAAATCAACAACAAATATTTCAAACTGTCCACATACATTGGCATATATTGTGGAGCAGAAATCCAGCAATATAAAGGCAAAATTAACAAAACAGAGTAAAAAATGTAGGATAAACGCCCAAATTCAAAAAAATGCATATTTACAATACTTTTTGATGTATTGAGTAATACACCGCTTACACGCAAAAACAAATATTTTAAAAAAAACAAAGAAAAAACCAACAAACCAATATAAAAATAATTGCCCAACACTGCCAAACTTCCCAAAGATTGTGCTGTTGTTGTCATTTGATATACCCAAAATACCACTGCAATCTGAAAACTATGCCCAAATATGAGCAAGAGATTTGCCAAACCAAGCGGTTTTTGCAGTAAATTCATATCTTTGCGTGCCAAAGGCGACAAACTGCTCTGAAAACTCATGTAACTCAACAAACCACGTGGATAAATATTCCACAACAACGTAAATACCACCAACAAAAATATAGATACCATCACCGCCCAATCTTTGCCATTGGCAGGGCGTACCATGCGTGTAAGTGTATCTGTTTTGATAGGTGTTTTTAAAATGGTTTCTTGTGGAATATTTTTTGTAACAATGCACAAAGCAGACAAAGGCAAGTTTTTTTGGGGGTCATACAACGTACAAAAAATTTTGGAATCTTCAGGGAATAATTTTTTTAAACTATCCAACTGCATGCCTATCCACGTATTTTTTTCACTTTCAACCATTGTATCATTTGAATTTTCATTTTTTTTATGATTATTTTTTGGTGTAAATGATTTACAAAGTGTGCCATTAATAAAAAAATATAAAGGAGCTTTTACCTTAAACATTAAGATATAATGTTGATTGTCGTCCAAATCCAACCAAAAACTCACAGACTTAGGTTTGTTATGTCTTTCTGCAAAATAAGGCACATACGCCCCATATTGGGCATCATACACCTGCCAATCCGCCTGCATATCACGCACCAAGGCGTATTGTCGTGGCAACGTAAAAGCATACAAAGGCGTATAAATTGCCAAAAATACAGTTTGCCAAAGCAAAAAAATTATACATAAATTTCTGGTTTTCATTTGTTGCTTTGCGTGGTTTTAGGTGTGGTTTTAAATAATAAATATGTAGTTTTGGATAATACTAAACACAAAAGTAACAAAAAAACTAAAAAATACGCAACAACATATCTAAATTTGTGTAGGTTATTATTTTTTCGTAAAAACATTCATTTTTAGTTTTTTACACCAAAAACTACAAAATTTATAAAACTTATCTGTAATTTTGCATTTTTTCAATAAAGAAAAAAATTGTAATTTTATTTTTAAATACGTGATTTTAAAAAAAAATTGATTTTTCACTAATCATTCCCTAATGTTAAAAAATTTTCTTCGTGTAATCCAATATGCGAAACCTTACTACGGTTACAGTTTTGGGTTTTTGGTTTTTTCGTTATTATCTACGGTTTTTGGTATCATAAATTTAGGTTTATTGATTCCACTGTTAAATGTATTATTTAATAATGTGAGTGATGATGAACTCCGCAAATTTCTTATCATGCCTGCGTTTAAGTTAGATGCAAAATATCTTTGGTATTTATTCAACTATTATTTTGCTTTTACCGCCCTCCAATATGGCAAAGTAGCCACTTTATATTTTGTGTCTTTTACCATTTTGGCTTCAGTAACATTGACTAATATTTTTTATTACTTGACCATGATGATGTATGAATGTATCAAAAACAATGTGGTACGTAATCTTAGGCAGGCATATTTTGATAAAATACTTAGGTTACATATTGGATTTTTTACCAGCCAACAAAAAGGAGATTTGATAGCAAGAGGTATTTCAGACGTAGCGGAAATAGAAGGAACAATTATTCGGATTTTAGATGTGTTTTTGAAACACCCTGTTGCCATTATTTTGTATTTTGTTACATTATTTGCTATTTCTGTCAATCTTACACTTTTTACAATTTTGGTTATTCCTTTGGCGGGTAGTGTCATTGCATTGATAAGCAACAGATTGCGTAAAGAAGCAAATATCGCCCAAAATTTGATAGGCAGTATGAATACCATTTTGGACGAAACGCTCACGTCCATCAAAGTAATAAAATCCTATAATGCTACAGAATATACACAAAATAGATACCGAAATTTTTTAACCGATTTTACAAAAAGCCTTTTTATATCAGCACGTACACGTGAAATAGCTTCACCACTTTCCGAAATTATGGGCGTAGGCATTGTAGTTTCTATTTTGTTGTATGGTGGTGGTTTGGTGTTGAGCAATCAATCTACGCTATCTGCAAGTGCATTTATTGCGTATATTGTTGTATTTTCGCAAGTATTAAGCCCAGCAAAAGGATTTTCAATTTCTTTTACCAATTTGCAAAGAGGTATTTCTGCTGCAGACCGTATTTTTGAGATTCTGGACTTGCCCGAAGAAATCAAAAACCACCCAAAAGCTAAAAAATTAGCTACTTTCAATGATAAAATTGAATTTAGAAATGTATCTTTTTCCTACAACGAAAATTCACCTGTGTTGTCCAATATTAATTTTGAAATCAAAAAAGGACAAGTTGTTGCCTTAGTCGGAAATTCGGGAGGTGGAAAAAGTACCATAGCAGATTTGCTTTCAAGGTTTTATGATGTGAATGAAGGCGAAATTTTGATTGATGGCATCAACATCAAAGAAATAGAATTGTCTTCACTACACGACCAAATTAGCATTGTTACCCAAAAACCATTACTTTTTAATGATACCATTTTCAATAATATTGCTTTTGGACAAACCAACGCTACTTTTGAACAAGTAGAACACGCTGCAAAAGTTGCCAATGCACACAATTTTATTATGCAAGAAAAAGCCAATGAAGGACAATATCAAATGAATATTGGAGACGCTGGCAACAAACTTTCAGGCGGACAATGCCAAAGACTTTCTATTGCAAGGGCAATTTTTAAAAATGCGTCTATCCTTGTGCTTGATGAATTTACATCTGCTTTAGATGCCAATTCTGAAAAATTGGTGCAAAAAGACATGGATATTCTGATGAAAGACCGCACTTCCTTAGTGATTGCACATAGATTGAGTACCATTCAAAACGCTAATTTAATCCTTGTATTGGACAAAGGCAACATCATAGAAAGAGGCACACATGACCAACTTATCAAAATGGAAAATGGTATGTACAGGAAAATGGTGGAAATTCAAAGGCTGAATACGTAGGGGAATTAGAAATTAAGAATTGGGAATTAGAAATTTTGGTATTTTTAATTTACCTCCAAAAAAAGCCTTTTAAATAAATCTAAAAGGCTTTTTTTATTTTCAGTAAAAACAGTTTCTTACTTTTTATGGTCTCTTTTTCTTAAGGGCATAATTGGCACTTTTTGACATTTTTTGTTCCATCATAAAATCCATAGTGGGCATAGTTTTCATATCCTCTATTTGATTATCATACGCCAAAATCGTTTCATATTGTTTTTTGAGTTCTTCATTTGGAGGCAATAATTGGAAATGTGTTTCTAAATATAATTTGATTTGTGTCAAAATTTCTTTTGCTTTTTCAAAATTACGTTGGTCAGTTTGACGCATTGCTTCCTCAAACATATCATTTGATTCAAACAAAGCTACTTGCTCCAAAATACTGTATTGCATACCAGCTTTGAAAGCATTTGCATCAGAAGTAGGCGAAATACTGATTTTGTAGGTGTTTGTTTGGTGTGAAAAAGTGCTTACAACATCATCAAAAGAAAGCGTAGCTGAAAAATCTATAGGCAATTCAAAAGGTACAATCACATCAAATTTCAATAAAATACCTTTTTTTTCTTCTGAAAAAACATCATTAAAATTAATTTGTATTTTGTTGCCTACTGCATTAGCAATATAACCATAACTTTTTACAAATTTTACATGGCGGTCAGGAAATTCAATATCAATATGTGTATTTTGTGCCACTACTGATAGCAAACCTGAAAGTTCTTTGGCAAAAATGGCAGGAATATCGTCAGGTTTTGCAATAAAATAATAATTACCATTTCCATATTCTGAAAGATTGGTCATCAAAGCCTCATTAAAATCTGCCCCTACCCCAAACGTAGAAAGTGCAACGCCTTCATTTCTAAAACGTGTTTGGGCAATTTTTTGGAGTTGTTCTGGGTCTGTAACGCCTTCATTTGCCAAACCGTCAGACAAAATTAACACACGATTTACATAACTTTTGTTCAAAGTTGTGCCTACTTGTTTGTAGCCTTCTTGCATACCACCGCTTAGATTTGTAGTATTTCTTGCTTGAATATTTTTGACAAGTGTATGTAATTGTGTTTTGTTTTGAACTTTTTGGGCAGGGCTTACCACATCTATTTGGTCATCATATTGCACAATAGACAAAAAATCGTCTGGTGTAAGATTATCAATTACAAAATCTACAGCTTTTTTGGAATAGGCAAGTTTATCGCCTTCCATAGAGCCACTACGGTCAATTACCAACGAAATATTAAGCGGAACACGCTTTTGTTCGCTTTCAAATTTTGGAGCTTGTAGTTCAAAGTATAAAAATAAACTTTTTTTGGGCGAGCCTACGAGCCATTGCTGATTTTCAGCAGAAAATAGGGTTTTCATATTCCCAAATATAGAAAATTTTACAAAGAAATAAAAAAATAAAAATATTTATTTTAGTTTATCAATGTTTTAATTTTCCCCCAAAGCTCATCATCAAAACCAGAAACTGCAAAATTTGGGTTTGTAGTGTCTGAGGCATCACCCATTCTTATAATTACCATTTTTTTACTTGGAATTACATATATGCGTTGGTCATTTGCCCCCATTGCAGCATACATATCTGAGGGAGCATTTGGCACAAGTGTTCCTTGATAAACGGTTTGTTCGCTTGGTATCATAAATTTATCTTTGCCATTTAGCCACCACAAATACCCATAACTTGGATTTATATTTTGCGAGGTGCTTATACTTTCATTAAAAAAAGGTTCGTTTATGATTTGTTCATTTATCCATTTGCCTTTATTAAGTGCCAAAAGTCCAAACCTCGCCATACTGCGTGTGTTGCTATTGTATATTTTAAAAATAGCCCCATTGTTCCAAAACCCTTCCATTCCTATTTTATTTTTTAGTTTGGCATTAAAATATGCTTCAAAATCTTGGTTGCTTGCTGCACCAACAACGTCCATCAATTTTTGGAAAACGTTACCATAAGCCCACCTTGTATTTGCATCAGCAACATAGGTCAAATTTGATTTTATAACCAGTTGTTTAGTGTCATCAATCCCTGATGTCATTGATAATAAATTTTTTACTGTAATTAAATCTTCTTTTTGCAAAGGCATATTTGTCCAATTTATTCCCAAATAATTAGAGGCTTTGTTGTTGATATTCAATAAATTTTCTTGTTGTGCAATGCCTGTTGTAGTGGCTACCAATGTTTTGCCTGCACTATTCCATTGCCAAGTGCTACTCGCAGTATGTCCATTAAAATATTCTTCCATTACGATTCTACCATTAACCAAAATCATAAAAGACTTCGTATTTTTTTGAATAAGATAATCTTTCAATGGCTGAACTGCACTTTGATTCCACCCTACACTTTCAAGGGATTTGGTTTCCCAATCTGTATTTGTGTTTGAAGGAAAATACATGGTTTCGGGTTGTGGTGTTTCAGATTTATTGCAAGCTATAAATGGAAACAAAAAACAGAATACTAAAATATTGAGATGTTTCATCTGATTTTATGAATGTGGTTTATGAATTATTTTATCACAAAGACTGCCATTTTTTAAAATGGTTTAATTGTGGGTTAATATTTCATTTTTTTCCTTAAAATAACTACAAAAATATTTAGTGTTATGATAATTTTGCTGGATTTTTTTATGTTTTACTTAAAACCTTATTTCTAAGCCCAAAAAATAGTCCAATCACGCCAATAATCACACAAGTAAGAAACCAAAAAAGCATGTCATATTGATTTATAAATAATCTATATATGAATGTAAAACTAAATAATAGCAAACCAATTATTACCCAAATACTGTCTTTTTCTAAACGTGGTTTCTCAAAAATCATTTCATCAAAAATTGGTTTTTGATTGACCAAAATTTTTAATTCGTTCCAATCCCACGCAATAAATAGCAAATTACCCAACAACATAAAACCTGTAATAATAGGCGTTCCACCAAAATCATAAGAAAGTGTTATCACAAAAACACTTGAAATAATAGGCAAATTTGCACACGCACCCAATTTGGCATATCGTTGGGTCATAAGTAAAAAACCTGCTACCAACTGTCCAATGCCTATAAATTTCCAATAAAGCCCTGATTGGTACATGGTTTCAAAAAAATGCCAAGAAGTGTTAATCGCTTCATTCGCACCACTCATTGAAGTAAAACGTTCCCCTTTTATCTTGATGAGGCTTGCAAAAACAAAAGCTCCTCCTATCAAATAACGTAAATAAATAATGAAAATCTGGGGCAATATTTTGTTTTTTAATGATTGCATTTTGTTTTGGTTTGTAGTTTGTGAAAAATGGGTAATTTTTTAAACAAAAAAAAAGACTTATCAATGCTTTTTTTGCTTGATAAGTCTTTAAAATGTATTTAAAATAACAGAATTTTTATGTTATTTTTAAGGTTATTTTAGTTTTATTTTTTAATCATTTCCGCCAAAAGTTCCAATGCTTCTTGCAAGTACACATCACGATAATCTTGTGAATTAAGGATTTTTTCGCTTACATCAACATCTTCTTCTGGGTTTTCAGGTTTTTTTTCTTCTACTTTGGTTTGTGCTTTTGATTCTTGTTTTTTATTTTCTTGTTTTTTCTCAAAATCGTCTAATTCTTTTTTCCTTTTGGTTTCTTGCAAAGAGATTTTTGTGCGTTTTCTCAATTTGCGCGCTTCTTCTACATCAGCCACTGTTTTTTTGAGTTTTTCGTCAGTTTTGAGTTCTTTTTCAAACGATTTTTTGAGTTTGTCAATCGTTTTATTATTTATGTGTTCTGTAGCGGTAAATCTTGTAGCACGAATTTCGTCCCAAGGCAATGCACTTCTTTCAGCACTTTCGCTTACTTCGGTACGGTCATATACCATAGGAAAACTTACATCAGGCATCACGCCTCTATTTTGGGTAGAACTGCCTGTTATGCGATAAAATTTGGACAATGTAAGGTTAATTTGTCCTTGATTTGGGTCTTCGCTACGCATATAATTTGCCAAATCAATCGGACTTTGTACAGTACCTTTGCCAAAAGTTTGTTCACCCAAAATCACACCACGTTTATAATCTTGTATTGCACCTGCAAATATTTCAGACGCAGAGGCACTAAAATTATTGACCAATACCGCAAGTTCGCCATCATACGCTATTTCTTCATTTTTATCGGGTTGTGCTTCTATTGAACCATCAGCATCTTTTACTTGGACGATTGCACCAGTTTTGATAAAAAGCCCTGTCAAATCAATGGCTTCTTTTAAAGAGCCACCACCATTATTACGCAAATCCATGAGCAAACCATCTATACCTTCTTTTTTGAGTTCTTTGATAATTTTTCTTACATCACCGCTTGTACTTTTGTAGTCAGGATTTCCGCTTTGATAATCTTTAAAATCAATATAAAACGAAGGCACTTCTATAATCCCAAGTTTGTAATCCTTGCCATTTTTCTTGATTTTCACAATTTTTTTGGTTACAGATTCGTCCTCAATTTTGATTTTATCACGCATGATTTTGATAACTTTTTGCGGTGCGCCCACTACTGAATTAGCAGGAATTACTTTGAGTCTTACCATTGTATTTTTTTGTCCTCTGATAAGCCCAATCACGTCATCAATACGCCAGCCTACAACGTCCTCAAATTCACCATTTTCGCCTTGTGCAATTGCCACTATTTTGTCGCCTTTTTTGAGTTCTTTGCCTTTTGACGCAGGGCCACCAGGCATTACTTCATTGATTACAGTATAATCGTCTTGCACAGTAAGCCTTGCACCAATGCCTTCAAAAGATTTTTTCATATTCATTTGAAAATTTTGGGCATTTACAGGCGAGAAATAATTGGTGTGTGGGTCATAACTTTCTGTGAAAGCATTGATAATTATTTGAAACACATCTTCACTATTGATTTGTGAAATGCTTTTTTTATAGCGTTCATAGCGTTGTGTTAGTGTTTTTTTGATGTCTTCATTATTTTTTTTGCCTAATTTTAAGCTCAACACTTCGTTTTTTAGGCGTTGTTCCCAAATTTTATCCAATTCTTTTTTGTCTTTTGCCCACGAAGATTTTTCTCTGTCAGTTTCCATTTCTTCATCTTTTGTAAAATCATACACTTTATCCAAATCTCTGTCAAGGTCTTTCAGATTTTGGTTGATGCGTGCAAGCGTATTTTGTTTGTAAGCATTAAAAATCTGAAAAGCAATTTCTACATTGCCTTGTTGGAGGAGTTGGGCAAAATCTTTTTTGTATTTTTCAAATGTTTTAATGTCATTTTGCACAAAATACACTTTTTGATTATCTAAGGCTTTGATATATGCCTCAAACATATCAACAGATATTTTTTCATTAACTGTTATATGTGAATAATGATTTTTCATCAAATCTACCAAAATTTTCGCCTTTTTTGGGTGATTTTCTTTTGGTTTGAGCAACGAAGTATCAGAAAGCGTGAAAGCATAGCTAAAAGGCTCTACTTTGATGGTTTTGGAGCTTGCAGTCATTTGCGAAAATCCCCAAAAAATTGCCAATAATATCGGAATAGGTGCGAGATACATATATTTTTTCATATTTTTTTACCAAAAATGTATTTTCTAAATGCGTTTTTAATCTGTTCTTTTTATACGTATTTGTCATAAATACAAAATAACAAAAACGCCACAATTTATAAACGCTAATATAAATAATTTGTGTGTATTTTTGTTTTTTATTACGAATTTTTTGCAAAAATCATTCACATAAATCTTTAATTTTAACATTTCTTAGGATTTTTTTTACAAAAACTTTTCTCACTACTATACAGATTAAAAAAAAACACATTCAAAACACAGGAAAAAGGCTTTTTTAAATAGTTTTTACTAAAAAATAATACGTTTTTTTAAAAAACTAAAACAAATATGGTATTTAACACTGTTTTCAGTTTGTAATTTTTCAAAAAATCAGGGGTCAGACCTCTGTAAACTACGGTACAGACCCCAATTTTTTGAAAAATGTGATTAAAAATATTTTGTTTAAACCGTTTCAAAGCACTTTTTTAAATTCTAAAAAGATGTATAGTAATACGTAAAAATAGTTTTTACAATTATGCGAAAAAGGCACATATAAGTCCTAAAAAATGTAATAGAATAAGAATAAAGCATTATCTTATTTACGCTGTATAACCAAAAAAAACTTCAATCATTGAATAAATCTAATCAATGATTATTTTCTTTCATGTATTTGCGTGCTTCTTTGTTGTTTTTATCTTTCCGTTTGGTATATTTTCGCAATTCAGTAAAATAAATGCGTGCTTGTGCGGTATTGCCTTTTTTGTGGGAGAGGCGGGCGAGTTGTGTCAAAGCACTATGAAAATACCCTGAATCATAGTTTTGTGTTTGACGTGCAAAATCACAAGTTTTTTGGTAATATAACATGGCTTTTTCTTCGTCAGCGTATCGCCAATGATAATTGTATGCCAAATAATATGACGCATATCGTCCCGAAATCCCTTCATAGCCTGTATAATTTTGTTCTATTTTTTGCATCATGCTTTGGGCTTGGTTTTCCATTTCTATCATATTGCCTGTACTGTATAAAATACTTGCATACATACGTTGAAAATATGGATTATTGGGGTAAAGCTTGTGTAAATATTCTGCACTTGGCAAGGCAAGCGAAGGTTTTTCTTCTTCATACCTATAAATACGCATCAAAAAATAAAGTGCCTCAATACGTGTATAAAAGGCATTTGTAGAGGCTTTGTGTAGGAGTTCAAGCCCTTTTTTTTTGTCCCCTTTTTTAAAAAAAACCAATACAGGACGCAACCACACAAAATTTTCACGCAACCACACTGCATAATACATATAAAGTGCATTGCCAAACATAAATTCTGGGCTAAGGTCGTTGTATTTTTCGTCATATTTCAAATATCGGTATGCACTTTTTGTGTTGCCTATTGCTCTGCTATAATTGCCTCTTTCTGCATGTAGGCGTGCTTTGAACGCATACGCGCCTGCTAAAAAAAAGTATGATTCAGCATTTTTTTTCTCCTCTTTTAGTGTGTTTTCTGCAAATGAAATCGTGCTGTCCATGTATGCCAAAAATTTTTTGTCGTAAGTTTTTACATCAGGGTTTGGCATCATTTTCCACCACTCGCTCAATCCTAATAGAAAATAAGGGAGAGGGTGATTTGGATATTTAGATTTAAACCAATAGAATTGATTCTCTGCACGTTCAAAATTAAAATTATACATGTCATCAATCGCAGATGTAACTTCCATTTGCATTGTAACATTATTGAGTAAAATATCTTTGTATTCCAAATCTGCTTTGGTAATGACTTCTTGCGAAAATATTTTTTTTGAAAAAAAAATTACAAAAAAAATAAGCAGAAAAAGTGCTTTTACTACAGAAATTATGTTTTTTTGCATAAAATTTAGCCCCCTAACCCCCAAAGAGGGAATTTTAAGTGAATATATAACTTTTAAAGTTTAAACATTTAGTGTTTTAATTGTGTAGATTTTCAAATTAATTCATTTTTAGCATAACCCCAAATTTACAATCCATCATCTAAAAAAAATGTTTTTCAGTATCAAACACATTATCCCTGCACCTATTGCAGAATATCTTGTTAATAATGCGTATCATTCAGATATTTGGCAACAAGATTTTGAACTTTTGCCTCAAAAAAAATATCTTATTTCTGCACAATCAGGCAAAGGTAAATCTACTTTTACACATATTTTGTATGGATTGCGAAAAGATTATACAGGTGAAATATTGTGGCACGACAAAAACATAGCTAAGAACCAAAAAAATAACGACCAAAATACACAAAAAATTGCTCTTAATAGCCTTTTGCCTGCGGATTGGGGTATGTTGCGACAACGCAAAATGAGTATTGTGTTTCAAGATTTAAGGCTTTTTTTGGAATTGACTGCTTTGGAAAATATTATACTTAAAAATGAACTGACTAATACACTTTCATTGAAAGAAATCCAAGATTTAGCCAAAAAATTGAATATTATGCACGTGTTACACCGCAAAGCAAGTACATTATCGTATGGCGAACGCCAACGTGTGGCAATTATTCGAGCTTTGGCACAACCTTTTGAATTACTTTTGCTTGATGAACCTTTTAGTCATTTGGACAATGCCAACATTGACATTGCCCAGCAAATTATTCTTGATTATGCCCAAAAAAATAATGCTTCTATACTAATGACTACACTTGGCATGACATATAATATGAATTTTGATAAGGTTTTTAATTTATAGAAAATCGCCCCAGTCCCAAAGGGAGCAAATAGCCTATAACCGAAAAACTAATTTTAATTCTAAAAATATGGTTGTACAATATAACGTTTTTTTTGTATTAATTCCCTTTGGGGTTAGGTGGCTTATTATTGGGTTATTTTAGTTTATCAAATAAATAACCACCTTTCACAGCACCCCACACTTGTTTGTCGTCTTGGTCAAAACCTCTATCCCAACTCAAAAGTTTATTTTTATGGAGTATTACTTCGGAAGTGGCATATTTTGCTTTTCGCAATTCACTTGGGCAGATTTGGCGTTTTGTTTCACCTTTAAACCCAAAAGAAGTTTTTTGTAAAATAACTTCACAACCTTTTTTCAATTCCAAAGAATCTGGTGTAAGATTTTTTAATAAATTTTTATCTTTGTGCGCACCTGCAAAACGCAAAGGATTAGACATGGTATAAATATAACTTACAAGTTGTCCATTTTCACGTGCCAAACGGTATATACGTTGTCTATATGGTTTTTGTGGTGGGCGTGCTTGCTCCACATAGAGCCAATATTCACCTTTGCGTTCCTGCCAAATAGGGAACATTTGGAGGGTAATATGAAAAAAAGCGGTGTCAGCTTTAGCTTGTTTTTCACTGCTGTAACTGCCTTGCAAAAATTTATACAATTTTTCAAGGTCTTTGTCTTTTTTGTATAAGTGTTGATTTTCTAAAAATAAAAAAGAAGATAAAGCTACAAAAAGTAAAGAAACTATACCAAAAGGCATCAAAAAGTGTGTTTTTAGTTTTGGAAAAACAAATTTAGAAAGAAGTTTAAAAGTGGGTTTCATGGATTTTTTTTGTTTAAAAGGGTTGATAAAAATAGTATAAAAATACTTCCGAAAAAACACAAAAAAAGACTTTTAAGTTTTTAAAAGTCTTTTTTTGTATAAATTTATTTGGTTTTTTAAAAGATTAGTCAGCTATTGGTTTATTTTGATAGAAATCCAATACTTTTTTGCGGAATACATAGTCATATTTAGCCCTGATGAGTTCCACACGTGCATTATCCCTTGTATTGCGTGATACATTCAAATCCACAAGGTTACTTGCGCCAGCTTGGTATCTTTTTTCCAATACGTTAAATGCCAATTCTTGTGCTTCTACTTGTTTTTGACGTGCTTGATACGTATTGTATGTGGTAAGAGCATCAATGTATGCTTGTTCTATGGTTTGGCGAAGTTGGTTGCGTACATTTTTTGCTTGTACTTCTGCGGTTTTTTTGTTTAAAACTGCATTTGCGATATTGGTTTTTACTTGTCCAGCATTAAAAATAGGAATATTTAAGTTAAACCCAATTTGTTGGCGAAAGTTATCTTGTACTTGGTCTTTGAAAGCATAGGAAGTTGGGGTGCGGATAAAATCATTTACGGTAGTTATCACAGGTTGGTTGCGGTCATTATTCACATAACCTACGGTTTGGGTATATTGGATTGGCACTGCATTAAACCTGGAACTTGCACTTGAATATCCGCTCAATACGGTTGCATTGGCGGTCAAAGTAGGATAGCGACCTGCTTTGGCAATTTCTATGCTGGTTGTGCGTGATTCTATGGTCAAATCTGCACTTTTGATGTTGGGTTGTGATTGTTCTGCAATTGTATAAATGCTTTGAGGTGAATCACTTATTTTTTCTACGGTGATATTTTCTACGCTTATTTTTTCTACTTCAAATCCTGCTTCAATAGGTAAATTCATTTGTTGTTGTAGATTTACTTTTGAGAGTGTTATTTGGTTTTGGGCATTTACCAATGTTGCTTCGTTGTTGGCAAGTGTAGCACGCAAGTTGATAACATCTGCTTCAGGAATTGAACCTGCTTCAAAAAGTTTTTGGGTGCGTTCCAATTGGTTTTGGGTAGAAAGTAGGTTTTTTTCCGCTACAACAACGAGTTCTTGGTTTTGCATGATTGCCAAATATGCCAATGCTACATTCAACGCAATCGTATTTTCGCTTTGTTGTGTGTTTAGTTTGTTGATGGCAACTTCTTTGCTATTGCGTTGAATATTATTACGTATTTGAAAGCCATTAAAAATGGTAACATTGGCATTCAAAGAAAAGTTATTTGAGCTTACCCTTTGTGTTACGAAAGCATTGGTAAATGGGTCAACAGAACGTCCCCATGCGATAGTTTGGCTTGCACCTGCATTCACACTTGGCAAGCGACTAAGGCGTGATTGAAAAAGCGTATTTTCAGAAACTTCCGTTTGAATGGCATTTTGTTGAATGGTAATATTATTTGTTTTGGCGTAATCTATACAAGCACGCAATGACCAGACACCAGAAGCAGGTTTGTCTTGGGCTTGTAGGCGTTGAAATGGGAGAAAAGTTGTACCCAAAAAACAAAAAGCAAAAAAAGTATTGCGGAAAGACATGAGATTTTATGTTTTCTTTGATGTATATGTTAATATTTTTGGCTTATATTTTTAATTTTTAGCCTAAAATCTATTTTAGCCCAAGTTGTGTATTATATTTTTCAAAAAATCTTTGAATTTTAATATTTTTGTGTTAAAAAATAAATTGTTGTAAATTTATAAAAACTGACAACTCAAAAACTGATAACTGACAACTTTGGATTATTTTAAATTTTGCTTATCTGTATTTGATATTTTCCAAAACTTACAAAATTTTTTACAAAAGTTTTTATGAAATTTTTACAAAAGAATGCTTTTTATTTCTCATGTTTATTTCCCATGTTTATTTCTCGTGTTTATTTTTTTGCCATTCAAACACATCTTTTTGAATATTGTAATAAGGCTGAAAAAAATTGATATATGCTTGTTCTCTATTTTTGAGATAAAATGCTTGATTGTCTGAAATTTTTTCTAAGGCAATATACACACGTTCAAAATTTATATGGTTGGCATACATCAACATTGCATCTATGCGGATTATTTCACCTTTTTGGGTTTGCCAAAGCACTTTTTTAGAAAAAATAAGGCTGTCTTGACAATCTGCAATGCGTATCCAAGCTACTTGTTCTTTGGGAATATCTGCCAATAATTCATTTAAAACAGTTGTATGCTGAGTTTTTTCTAATAAATCATACAATTTTTTGGCTTCGTTATTTAATAAATACATGTTTTTTTTTATAGTGTTTTTTCTTGGCTTTAAGCACTAAAACTATTTGTTCCTTTGGGTATTAGGGGCAAATTAAGGGTGAAAAATATCCATTTTGAGTTGTTGCGTAATTTGTTTAGATTGTCGTTGCAAATACAAACCTACTGAAAGGCAATCATCTTCTTCTTCTGGCGTGGTAGCAAGGCGTAGTTGTGTTTCGTTTTCTTGCATAAGTCGCATAATTTGGTATAGTTTGAGGCGTAAAATATTTTCAGGGATAAGTTTTGGGAGCATATCTCTTTCTGTTGGGAGTTCCATATTTAATTTTTTTTCCCAATGCATACTTACTTGATATTTATCTGCCAACAAATCCGCCAAAATGCGTGCTATATTGATTTTTTCGGTATCATTAAAAAAATCCTGTGCAGTAAATACATTATCCATTTGGGCGTGTAATCGCCATTTTTGGATAAAATACGCATATTCAGGGTGCTGAAATTCAATATCTGCGATTTCATTCAAATAATAAAACAAAAGCGGTTTTTCATCTGTAAAACTAAAAATTTCTTGTCCATACAACAATAAAATTCGCACACTTTCACGCTCTTGTTGTGCAAGTCCTTTATCAATCAATGAAATTCCACTATTTTTATCTTTTGTAGGGCTTTGGTTTTGTGTTTGTGTTAGGTTTTGATTATTTTCTTGGTTATTTTCTTGTTCTTCTTTATAATGTTGTGCAAAATATTCATCTTCTTGGCTTTGTTCAGGGGTTTTATGGAGATTTTCGTTAAGATTTTGATTTGCATTTTGTTTTTGGGGAAGATTTGCATAATTATCTTTTTGGGGATAATTATTAGCATTATTATATTTTGGTCTTTGTGCAAGTTTCTCTGCTATTTTCATGCCTTCACTTATGAGGGCTTTTTCATCTATTTGAAGGAGTTGGGCACAAGTTTGAAAAAAAACTTGTTGTTTGATGGCATCAGGGATTTTGACAATACTTTCCACAATATCCCTAATCACTTCTGCACGTTTGAGTGGGTCTTTTTGGGTTTCATGGATAAAAAGTTTTGTTTTAAAACCAATAAAATCCTCTGCATTTTCTTCTACAAATGTTTTGAACGCTTGGCTACCCAATTTTTTGGCATAACTATCAGGGTCATCACCATCAGGGAAAAGCACAATTTTTACATTCAAATCTTCCTCCAATAACAAATCAATACCACGCAAAGATGCCTTAATCCCTGCTATATCGCCATCATACAAAATCGTAATATTATTGGTAAAACGCTTAATAAGGCGTATTTGTCCTACTGTGAGCGAAGTACCAGAGGACGCAACTACATTGGCAATATCTGCTTGGTGCATTGCTACTACGTCAGTATAGCCCTCTACAAGGTAACAATTATCTTGTTCTTTGATTTTCTTTTTGGCAAAAGAAATGCCATACAAAATATTGCTTTTTTCGTAAATAGGCGTTTCAGGCGAATTGATATACTTGGCTACTTTTTTGTCATTGGTCAAAATCCTTCCCCCAAAACCAATTACCCTGCCTGCTACATTGTGAATAGGAAACAAAACTCTGCCCCTAAATCGGTCAATTAAACTGCCTTTTTCGGTTTGGAGCGTCAAGCCCGATTTTAATAAAAGTTCTTTTGTAAAACCTTTTTTCTGAGCTTCTTGCGTAAAGCTTTCCCATGTATCAAGGCAATAACCTAATCCAAATTTTTCTATACTCAAATCCGATATTTGTCTTTCCCTAAAATAACTCAACCCCACCGCTTCGCCTTCTGGGTGTTGTTGGAGTGTTTTTTTATAAAAATTTTGGGCAAAATCATGCAAAATAAGTAAAGATTCCCTTTCATTTTGTGAGGCAACTTCTTCGTCTGTGAGGCGTTCTTCGCTTTGGATTTCAATATTATATTTTTTGGCAAGATATTTCATTGCCTCTGGGTAGCTATAATTTTCTATTTCCATTACAAACGTAATGGCATCACCGCCTTTGCCACAACCAAAACATTTGTAAATGCCACGCACAGGATTTACATAAAAAGAAGGCGTTTTTTCATTGTGAAAAGGACAACAAGCAGTCCAATTTTGCCCTTTTTTTTTCAAAAAAACAAAATCTTGTACTACGTCTATTACGTCCAATCGGTCTTTTATTTGGGCGATGGTTTGTGGCGATATTTTCATGTTAAGTTTGCGTGTTAAACTTTGCGTATTTTTTTTATTTTTTGAAGATAAAAATAAGAAAAATATGTAAAAAAAGCAAATTTTTGGGAATAGAAAAACCAATTAAATTTTTACATTTAATTGGCTTTTGTGTTTTGTTTTTTTTTTATTTGTTTAGGTTAAGTTTAAAATATTGATTTCAAACTAAATTTTCTAAAAACTTTAAAAGTGTTATATTCTTTTAAATTCCCCCTTTGAGGGTTAGGTGGCTTATCCTTTTATCTTAATAGACTGCATAATTTCTTGTGCGAGTGGTTGATAAAGGTTTTTTCGATTGGCAGGACATGTAAAATTAAAAATCAAGATTTTTCCCTGTTCTACGGTATATTGAATGTAAGAATATTGTTTTTTTTCTTTATTTCTAATACTAATTTTGCTTTCTTCGTCCTTTACAGTACCTATAAATTCCAATGTGATAAATTTTCGTTTTTGGATAATGCTAACTTTGTCTTGCAAAAAATCCACATTATCGTGCATACCTCTTATGCTTCCTTTGTAAATATCTTTGAGCATTACAATATCTTTTTCTTGCCATTCCGAATTCTTGTATGCCAACAGCGAGCGATTGACCGCTTCATTTACCCCAAAATCTGCATCTTGTGTTACCTTATTAGTGTACATAGCAAGCGGTGGGCGATATGCCCCATATTTTTTGGCATACAAATCAGGTGGCATCAATATAAAATCTTGTGGAAGTTTGATGTTGATTTTATCTGTTACTTTAGTTTTTACTAATTTGGGTGCTTTTTGGGCAAAAATTGTATTATTTTTTCCAAAAAATGATAAAAATAAAACAACAAGAAATAACAAAGATTTTTTCATAAGGCATTGACAAAAAAAATAACAAAAAAAATAACAAAAGATTTTTCTCAAAGATACGATAAAATATAAAAAAAGTTTTTGGAATTTAAAAATGGTGTTTTTTTAACGAAATATAAGTTTTTGAGTTTTATTTATTTAAAATTTTTAGTCATCAAAAACTGTTTCCAATAATTCACTTTCAAAAATATTAGCAGGTGATATTACTGTTTCATTGAGTGGAATATTTGCGCCATAACGTTGTGTCATTATACGTTTTACTTCTGGGTGAGAAAGGTCAAAATCTTTAAGTTTTTGGCATTTCCCAATTTCTAATTTTGTGGTTTCCTTGTATATTTTCCATACCAATTCAGAACAATAAATATTGTCATCAGACCATGAAAACCATATATCATAATTTTTCCCGTTGTATTTTTGTGCGTTTTTTTGCATATTTTTTAGCGTTTCTTTTGTCATTATTTTGTGTGCATTTTTGAGACGTTTTGTAACAAAACGTGTTTGTTTATTTGGACGATTTTCGCCTCTTGCTATCCACACATCAAGCGGTGTAAATGTAACGGGTTGTATTGCTTCATACACAAAAAAATTTTTGTCTAATTCATATAAAATCCCACAATGTGTGTATGGTGATTTGGTAGCAATTTGAATGGCTTTTCCTTGTCCAGAGCGCGATATTTGGAAAATAATATCGCCTGATTGGTGTTGTTTCGTAGGCTTATTTTCTGTTTTTTTGTTATCCAATGATATCAAAGTTGTTTTTTTTTGTTCTAATTTTTCTGTTTTTTTATTTTCTTTGCAAGACATCTTCCCAAAAAATATGAAGGAAAGAAGAACATGGATAGAAGTAGTATAAATATATTTCCTCATTTGTTTTTTTTGTTGTTAATTTTTTTATAAATCCTGTTATTCGTTTGACATTATGTATTTTAAATTTTAGATTTGCACGTATTTTTTCCAAAAAAATAATTTATTTTTACAAATATGAATAAAATGTTCTTAAATTCCGCAAAAACTTGCTTCTTAATGGCTTTATTGACTATCAATATTGCTTGTCAAAAAGACAATAAAGAAACCGAAACCACTAAAACCGAAGATAAAAAAGAAGCATCTGCAAGTACCGAACAAAAAGATGTAAAACAACCAGTTTCGGATACGCCTACGCCAGAAAAAGGGGAAGAACCTGTATTTCAATTTGCAGGAACAGAACATAATTTTGGCGAAATCAAAGAAGGACAAGTTGTGAAACATACCTTCAAATTTAAAAATGTAGGCAAAAGCCCACTTGTTATCAAAGATGCTACTGCTACTTGTGGTTGTACTGTACCAAAAAAACCACAAAATCCAATCGCTCCAGGTGGCGAAGGTGAAATTGAAGTAGAGTTTAACAGTCAAGGGAAAAGTGGCGTACAAGAAAAAGATATCACAGTAACCGCTAATACCATCCCTGCACAAGCAGTACTGAAAATAAAAGGTTCTGTAAATAGTATCGCAACTATGCAAGGACCTTTGCAGAAAAAATAATTTTTTTGGATTATGGGTTATTTTTTAGTATATAATTTTGTATTTTTTCATTCCCTAATTCATCTCAAAAAACGCCCAAAAATTTTTAGATTTTTGGGCGTTTTTTGTATTTACTTCCCCTTTGGGGGCTGGGTGGATATTTTTTTCTTCAAAATAACCAAACAACACGACATCACAAGTGCAATCGCTTGTAATATGAGCAACAAAAAACCTATTGGAATGGCTAATTTTATTAAAAACGTATAAGACAAACCATTTGGATTAGCAGAATTTTCGCCCAAAAAATAAGAAACTTTCACAAAAGTAATGCTGTGATAAATAACCAATATGCACAAAGGCATTAGAAAAAATATTGTGCCTAAAAGATTTACCCACGCTTTTTGCACTTCTGAAAATCGTGTATAAAACACATCAACCCTCACATGTTCATCATGTCGCAAAGCATAACCCATACCCAACAAAAAAATTAACGAAAAAATATACCATTCCAATTCCAAAAAAGCAACCGAAGTTTTATTGAATAAATATCGTCTGCACACATCAAACGCAACCACCAATACCAACGCAGTAGTGAGCCAACTGATAGATTTGCCTATAAAATCTTGTAGATTTTGGATAAAGTTAATAAGTTTTTGCATGCTGGTTTTTATTTTTTTTTTGCAAATAATTTTATGCAAAAATAACCATTTTTTGAGAAAATAAACTAAAATTCATTTTGTTTGGTTTTGGGTGTGTAGTATTAAAATCAATTTTTTAAATTAATTAAAAGACGAAAACCATAAATTAAAAAAAATTTATAAAAAATGAAAAAAATTATTTGGAATGTTATTCTGGTTATTGGTGTGCTTGTAGGTGGTTATTTTTTGAGTAGTTATTTTTTTAAACATGACAAAAACAAAAGCCAAAAAGATGCCCCTAATCCCGCACAAATGGCAGTAAAACCCGAAGGACATATTGTAGGAACAAAAGATATAAGCGATTACCTCAAAATATCGGGAACGCTTATTCCAAATGAAGAAACAGAAATCAGGGCAGAAGTTGCAGGCAGAATAACCACACTTTATTTGCCCGAAGGCGGTTATGTAGCGCAAGGCACATTATTGGTTAAGATTTTTGATGGTGATTTGCAAGCACAATTAAAAAAATTGGATAATCAACTCAAAATTGCCCAAAATACAGAACAACGCCAAATATCACTGCTCAAAATTAGTGGTATCAGCCAACAAGAATATGACCTGAGCCTGCTACAAGTCCAAAACCTAAAAGCAGAAATAGACATTATCAAGGTAAATATCCAAAAAACAGAAATTTATGCACCGTTTTCAGGTGTGATTGGACTTAAAAATATCAGCAATGGGGCTTATATTACACCCAACACAATTATTACAACGCTTAGACAAATAAATCCGCTAAAACTTGATTTTAGTGTACCTGAAAAATATGGTGCAGAATTGCGTGCAGGACAAAAAGTAAATTTTACGCTTTCAGATGAGAAAAAAGAATATGAAGCAACTATTTTGGCAAATGACCAAAAAATCAATCAAAATAGTCGCAACTTAATGATAAGGGCTTTGGTCAATAACCAAGATGAGAAGCTTATGGCTGGTGCTTTTGCAGAAGTGTTTTTTAGTACAAAGCCACGCCAAAAATCTATCGTAGTGCCTTCGCAAGCGATTATTCCGCAAGCACGCAACAAACAAATTATTGTATCCAAAAATGGCAAAGCCTATTTTGCAACTGTAAAAACTGGTGCAAGACAAGCAGAATTTGTGGAGGTATTGGAGGGAATACAAGTAGGTGATACGATTGCAGTTACAGGTGTGCTGTTTATTCGCCCTGAAATGCCTTTAACATTCACAAAAATTAAATAAAAGGTTCAAAAATTTAAAAGGTTAAAGTTCAAAGGGGCAAAAGGTTTAATTTTAGTATCTGTTTAGGTTAAATTCAAAAATTTCATATTTTTGGATTTTAGAGGGCTAAACAGATAAAATTTTCTAATTTAATTTTTAACATAACATAGTTTTATCATATATTTTTTATGGAATATACACCTATAAATTGCAGTTATCACGATATTTTATTGGCAAAAGCAACCGAAAAAACCTATTGCAAAATACAATATTTCACAGAAATACACGAATTTATGACCATTAATTCCCTTGTAAAGGATATTTTTACAAAAGAAAAAGAGGAATTTATGGCATTGGCAACAGGTGAAAAAATCCGCCTTGACCGTGTCGTGTCTATCGGAGGTGTTTTTGCACCACAATTTGCACATTATCAGGATTTTAGTTGTGATTGTTGAAATTTTTTGTAAAATTATAAATTAGTAAAATCATAAACTATATGAAAATTTTAAAATTTCAGTTTGAAGATAAATCATTAGAATGGCGTTTGGAAGAATTGCTATTCAATAAACTCAATTTGTTAGTAGGTGCATCAGGCGTTGGTAAAACGCAAATATTGAGGGCGTTGATGGGTTTGAAACAAATAACAAATGGTTCGTCAATAAGTGGTGTAGCTTGGCTAATTGAATTTGAAACGCTTACAAAGCATAAATATATTTGGCAGGGAGAATTTGAAAACAAAGGCGTTTCGGTTTTTATGGAAGAGGATGAAGACGAAGATGATGAATATGAAAAATCTAAAAAAAATAAAGCAAAAATAATTTTTGAAAACCTATTTTTAGACAATAAATTAATTATAGAAAGAACGAATGACAAAATTTTGTTTAATGGGCAACCTACAATCAAACTATCACAGCAAGAAAGTGTTTTAAGTCTTTTGAAAGAAGAAGATTTAGTAAAGCCAGCATACGAGGAGTTAAACAAACTTTATTTTGCTGACCATGCTAATTCTGCTACTGAACGAGGTTTAAAATTGAGTTTTTTGAACGCCAATAATCTTGCTAAAAAATATAAAACCTTGCAAAAAATCCAAGAAAGTGAGTTAGAAACATCTTTGAAACTTTTCTTCTTGTCTAAAACAGACAAAAAAATTTTTGATATAATTAAAAACCGATTTATAGCTATTTTTCCACAAGTGGAAGATATAAAAATTGCACCCCTTGAAACAAAGGATAAAGAAATGCCTAATATTTTAAAAGATTATCCTTTTATTCAAATCAAAGAAAAAAGGGTAAAATATTGGATACATGAAAATAGGATTTCTTCAGGTATGTTCAGAACGCTGATGCAATTGAGTGAGCTATATCTTTGTGCAGAAGGTACAGTTTTTTTGATTGATGAATTTGAAAATAGTTTAGGTATAAATTGTATCAATGAAATTACAAATGATATCTTGTCTTCAACAAGACAATTACAATTTATTTTGACAAGCCACCACCCATATATTATTGATGCGATTAGTTTTGAGCACTGGAAATTGGTAACAAGAAATGCAGGTATTATAAAAACACATAACATGTCCAAATTTAATATCGGAAAATCAAAACATCGTGAATTTATGCAATTACTTCAATTAGAGGAATACCGAACAGGACAAGAACAACCCATGCAAGAACAAATATGAACATCTATTTTTTGGTAGAAGGAAAACATACAGAAATGAAAGTTTATCCAAAATGGTTGTCTTACCTTGTTCCTAATTTAAAACGTGTAAATGCCTATCAAGATGTAGCACATAATAATTACTACATTTTTAGTGGTGAAGGCTTTCCATCTTTGCTTGATAACCATTTACGAAATTGTATTGAAGATATCAACAGTATAATAAAATATGATTATTTTGTTATTTGTCTTGATGCTGATGAGCAAAATATACAGCAATGCAAAGAGGATATTTTAAATTTTATGAAAAATGAAAAAATCGTTTTAAATGATAATGTCCAATTTGAAATTATTGTACAAAATAAATGTTTAGAAACTTGGTTTTTAGGAAATCCCAAAATTTTAAAAAAAAATCCTGATAACCAATTTCTAAAAGAATGCGTTTCATTTTATAATGTAAAAAACCAAGACCCAGAGTTGATGGCGAAAATGCCCAATTTTGAAGACTCAACTTCTAAATTTCACTCAAGCTATTTACAGAAATTACTATTAGAAAAGAATATTAAATATACCAAAAACAATCCACAAGGCGTAATAGAAGAATATTTTTTGGAAAATTTAATTAAACGTAACCAAAAAACAGGGCATATTTCATCGTTTAAGTTTTTTATTGATTTTTGTAATAAAATAAAATCAGAATTAATTGAATAAAGTTGAAGATTATAAAAAATAATAACCCATAATCCGTAATTTTCCCCATGAAAATCCTTTTTCTATGTTTATTTTTATGGATTAACCCACTTACTTTTGTAGCAGAAATGAACGCTACAAGAGAGGAATTGGTGTTGATTTTTCAAAAACAACAATATGATATTGCAGAAAAAAAATTAAATACATTGCTCAAAGATTATAAAAGCGAAACGACTGAAATCTATTTGAATTTGGCTCATATTTATTTTCTAAAAAAAAATAAAGAAAAAGCAATTTTGTATTATGATAAGGTTTTGCAACAACAAAATCCCATGATGCAAAGTGTTGCATTTAATCAGCTTGGTTATATGAGTGCGATTAGACAGAATTTGCCCGAAGCACTACAATTTTTTAAAGAAGCAATTATACGCTATCCAAAAAATGAGGAAGCACGCTATAATTATGAATTGGTTTTGAAAAAAGTTGCAAAAAACCCACAAATTATGCAACTTGTAGCTAAAAATAATGCCCCAAATTCAGATACTTTGAGCAAAATATCACGCCCAAATGCCAATGTTCAAGGCAATGAACAAGGGGAAAAAGCCTCGCCACAAGGCACAAGATTTTCAGAAAAAGGGGAATCAAAAAAAAATCTTCTAAGCAAAGAAAAAGCAGAAAATATCCTCCAAACACTCCGCAACCAAGAAACACAATACCTCCAACAAAAACAAAAAAGTAACCCAAAAATCAATCCCAATCATGTAGGTTTGCCTGAATGGTAATATCAGTGGTTGGTTAATTTGTTTTCATCTTGGATATAACTTATTTTAGTATTTTTTCTTGTTTAAAACACATAGGACTTTCACTTTCCCCTAATTTAATAAGGCTATTCATAGATTTAATCCACAAGGGAGTTATTTTGTGTAAAAAGGTTGTTGTAGCAAATGTAGCGAAATTCCTATTTATAGACTTACTTGGCTCAGTTAAAAAACTAAAAAAAACAAATAAATCCACACCTCGCCCATTTGTTGCGTAGCACCCAAACAATCACCTGTATAGCCTTGTAAGTGTTTGTGAAAATAATACCCCCAATAATATTGGTGCAACCAGACAAAAATCACAATGTATAATGGATAAATCGTCCAAAAAATACACATATACCCAAACACAGGCAACAAACCCAAAACAGTTGCCACCATATAATCCTTTGTTTCAATACCAACCGCCAAAGGTTTGGCTTTAGCTGTCAAATCTGCCCTTGCATATTCACGCATCAAAATAATATTAACCACGCCCCACCTACTCAATGTATGTGCAAAAATCAAAATAAACGGAATTTTGACAACAGACAACGCAGAAATTGCTTGGTATTTGAGCAAAAGCAACATCAAAATTCCTATTGCACCATACGCACCCACACGTGAATCTTTCATAATCTCCAAGATTCTTTCCTTTGTCCAACCACCCCCAAAACCATCACACACATCAGCAAAACCATCTTCGTGGAATGCTCCTGTAACCAGTAAACCCACTATCATACTACCCAAAACCGCAATATGCACAGGAAATATCAACGCACACACATAAAAAAATCCGCCACAAATTCCCCCTACAAGCCACCCAATCAACGGAAAATAGCGTGTTGCTTTGTTGAGCATTTTGGGCGAATATGGCGGTGAATATGGTGCAGGAATACGCGTGTAAAACATCAACGCAGTAAGGAAAATATTAAATTGGTGTTTGATAAGGATATAAAGTTTATATTTTTTTAGGTATTATTAAAAAATTTGTTTTTAAAAAATATTTTAATTTTGCTTTTATAAATATTTTATCAACTAAAATTAAAAATATGAAAAATCTATATAAATGTGTAATTTTTTATTTGTGTTTTTATGTTTTATTGAATACAAATGCTTTTTCACAAACAAATAAAAAGGTTTTGTATTTGGATTTGCAAACACAACTTGGATATTTTAATTTGGCAGATAGTCCATTTCATATCGCAAAAGTGATTGACCACCGCAAAGATACAAATATAGGCAGGACATACAGAGAACACAAACGTATTTGTTTTAAAAATAATATAGCAGAAGAATTTTTGCAGTATTTTCAAAAAATAATACCGCCCAAAATCCCAGAACAAAAAGCAATTACATTTGAATTGTTGGAACTTCGCATATCACATTTTTACAATTATAGGCTTGATGCCTATGATGTGCCACGCATCAAAATCAAGTATAGAATTTCGGATAAAAATGAGGGATTATTATGCGAGCAAACTACTTCCTACACACTTTCAGATTCCAAAGAATTTGTACAATCAAATACAACAACAGTAGAAAACGCACCTTTTTTTTTGGGATATGCAAGTCTGTATCAGCACAACAACCGACAATACAGCACACAAATAAATTACCAATACATTTTACAAAAAATATTGCAAAAAAGTATGAGGAATTTTGATAAAATTAGAAAGAAAAAAAATATGTTTTAATTGTTGTTTTTTTGATATTCACTTTGTGTAAATTCCTTTATATCTTTGCTTTTCAATTTGCCTTAAATACAAATCATTTTAAGCAAAACTTTCTACGAAAATACAAAAAAGCACGAAATATAAACAAAAAAAAATCAACCAATGAAAAAAAAACCTTGGCAGATTACCGCAAACAAAGCCATTTATGAAAATGCTTGGATAAGGGTAAGAGAGGACAATGTACTTAATCCTTCGGGCAAAGAAGGTATTTATACAACTGTGCATTTCAAAAATAAAGCCATAGGCATTATTCCGATTGATGAACAAGGCGATACATATCTCGTAGGGCAATATCGCTATCCGCTCAATGAATATTCGTGGGAAATTCCTATGGGTGGTGGCAAAATAGGCAATGATGTATTGGAATCTGCCAAAAGAGAATTATTAGAAGAAACAGGACTTGTAGCAGAAAAATGGACAAATATTTGTCGCATACACACCTCCAATTCTGTAACTGATGAAGAAGGACATATTTTCCTTGCCCAAAATCTCACGCAACTCCAAGCACAACCCGAAGAAAGTGAAGACCTTTGCGTCAAAAAATTGCCTTTTACAGAAGTATTTGATATGGTTATGCGACACGAAATAACGGATTCCCTCAGCATCGCAGGCATTTTGAAGGCTGCTATCCTGCTCAAAAAAATTTAGTGCAATATGCTTAAAAAGAACTTTATAAAAACTTTATAAAAAACCTTTGTAAAAAATCATGTAATTTTCTGTAATTTTGCATACTTATTACAAAAACATACTGTTTTCTAATCGTTTTTAAGATTAAAAACTTTATTTTTAATTTTTTTATAAAAATTCCAAACCTTGCCTTTATTATGTTTAATTTTTGGAAAAAAAAGAACGTTGTTCAACCCGAAAATACAGAAAATTCCCCTGAAAATACAGACGAAAAAAAGCCAAAACCAAAAAAAAGCGTTTTTCGTGAATGGCGTGATGCCTTAGTATTTGCGATAATTGCTGCTACTGTATTGCGTTGGGGGCTTTTATCTGCTTATACCATTCCTACATCTTCTATGGAAGGCACGCAGTTGGTTGGTGATTTTTTGTTTGTAAGCAAAATTGCTTATGGCCCTCGTACACCACAAACGCCCTTGTGTTTGCCTTTGGCAGACAATCGTTTTTGGGGTAGCACTTCCACCCTTTCATACACTACACTGCTTCAATTACCCTCAATACGTTTGTGGGGCTACACAAGGGTTAAAAACAATGATGTGGTAGTATTTGGTTATCCTGCTGACACAATGCAAGGTTGTACGCCTCCTCCTGTAGATATGAAAACACACTACATCAAAAGATGTATAGGTATTGCAGGTGACAAAATAGAGGTAAAAGCAGGACAAGTGTTTGTAAATGATAAGCCTGCCAAAAATCCACCTAATATGCAATCTGAATATATCATCAAAAGCAAAAATAGCATACACGAAGATAAAGAAGATAAATTTAAAGATAAATTTAAAGAACTTTATATCTCTGAATTTGGACGTAGTGGAGAAGATGACAAAGTATATCGTGCTTATTGCACCGAAGCACAAGCAGAAGCTTTGAGAAAAATGGATTTCGTTGTAAGTGTAACGCAATTTATTCGCCCAAAAAACGAAAGTTTACCTTCTGGTATGTCACCTTGCAACGAACTTTTACCAAATTGGCAAAAAGAATTTAGTTGGAATGAAGATTTTTTTGGTCCTTTGACTATACCAAAAAGAGGTGTAAAAATAGAAATCAATGCAGAAAATCTAAAACTTTACGGACAAACAATTGCCCGCTATGAATGGCACGAAAACGTAAAAATTGAAAACCAAAAACTCTACATTGACTACAAAGAAATCAAAGAATATACCTTCAAACAAGATTATTTTTTTATGATGGGTGACAACAGACACCAATCTTTTGACAGTCGCTTTTTTGGATTTGTGCCAGAAGACCATATTGTAGGACAAGCCTCTTTTACATGGCTTTCTTTAGACGCAAATCGCACTTGGTTTGGCGGAAAAATACGCTGGGGAAGAATGTTTACATGGATAAACTAAAAAAAATAGTTTTTTCAGTAGTCCGTTTTTCCAATAAAAAATGAATAAAAAAGTAATTTGAGCAAATTTATAAAAACTGATAACTTAAAAACTAATAACTGACAACTTGTATTTATTAATGCTTACAAAAGATTTTTATATCTTTGTAAGCGTTTTTTTTTGTAATGTAAAAAAAAACTTGATAAGTGAATATTAAAAAAACAGCATAATCTAAAAAAATTCGCACTATATTTGTTGAATAAATTATTTCATCAACAACTTTAATTTTTACAACAGAAATTTCAAAGAAATTACTAAAATTTTTACCAAAAAATGTTTTTTTGGCACAATAATAGAAACAAAAGCCTAAAAACATTCAACACGAAAACAATCTTTTTTCATTATATTTTTGAGTATGAAAAGCACCATCATTTACGGTTTTTTAATAACCACATTTTGTATTGCATTGAGCATTGCTCCACAACAAGCATTTGCACAAAAGAAAACAAAAGAACAAAAAGCGGAAGAAAAACGCAAACAACAAGAAGAAAAAAAAGCGAAAAAAGACGCTGAAAAAGTCGTAAAAGACGATTTTAAAAACTATTCCAAAAACCCACAATTGTATCTTGCTTTTAAAGAAAAAGCTATCAAAGCTGAACAAGAAGCACAATCTATGAAAGGGGAACTTGCTCGTGTAAAAGAACTCGAACAACAATGTGCTACCGAAGAAGAACGCTTAAAAAAAGAAATTGAAGACCTCAAAGCACAACTCGCCAACAAAAAACCAGAAAAAGAAACAAAAGGCGGTACAAGAACTGTGCCTGCTGAAGGTACTTTTTATGTAGTGCAAATTGGTGCTTTTAAAGATAAAGATGTTGCTACTACAGAAAATAACCCTGATTTTAGAAATGACAAAAACGTAGGCGATGGTTTTAACCGTTATGTAATGGGTGTATTTACCGAAGCAACAGGTGCTGATGATTTGCGTAAATTTTTGTTGCAAATTGATATGCGTTCCAACCCAAAATATCGCCCTATCGTAGCAGCATACAAAGATGGCAAACGTGTAGCACTTGAAGAAGTAATGAGTCCAGAAGACGCAAAAAAATTCAAATAATCTTTTTAATTTTATATAAAATTTATCATAAAAAAAGCCTTTAAATCAATTTTAAAGGCTTTTTTATTAGAAAAATCTAACAGCTAAATTTACAAAAACCGAAAAAAACTAACTACTGAAAAAACTGACAACTTTACTAATCCAACAAATTCACAAAAAGCCTAATTGCCCCAGATACACCAGCAGGAATTTGCCTAAAAAATGAAAAACCAGTATACACAAATTTCCCTTTGCCATGATTTGCCACCAACAATCCACCTTGCAATTCTGGTTCATTTGGGTCATTGGAAGCCAATATTGCAGTATATTCTTTTGCCCAAGTATCAGCAAAATACAACCCGCGTTCTTGTACCCAATCCGAAAAATCTTGTGCGGTAATTTTGTTTGGTGTATTCAATATTTCGTGTTCAGGCGCAAGCATTTTTACAGGAGCTTCTTCCACTGTTACACGCTCACGACTCAATGTAAGTGGATAAATCGCAAAATCCTTCACCAAAAGCCTTTGCGAAGTTTGGTATTGTGTTACAAGCGTTCCACCATTTTCCACATATTTTTTTAGTTTTTCTTGTTCATTTGCGAGGTGTTCTTCTGTATTATACGCCCTTACACCAATGATAATACTTGCATATTTATCCAAATTTTCTTTTGCCAATGTATTTTTATCCAACAAACTTACTTCATACCCAAGTTGCGTCAAATAACGTGGGATTTCATCACCTGCACCTGCTATATACCCAATATTTTTTTTGGTGGTTTTCAAATCCAAACGATTTAAAAGTGCTTCTGCATTTGGAAAAATAGTTTGTAAAGGAATATGACGATAATCAATGCGTATAATTGATTTTGCAGGTTGAAAACTTTGGTCAGTATTCCCATTATTATCTCCATCATTTTCCAACTTTATAAGGGCTTTTAGTGTTCCTTTTTGGGCGTTTTTTGGTGGGAAAATTTTAAAAATAATATCTTTTTCTTGGTCTTTTTGCAAAATTTCAAAATCTTGTGTGAGCGGTTCCACACGCCAGCCTTGTGGTACATCCAATTTTAGCGAACCCTTTACATTTTTTTTGCCTGCTTTTAGCGAAATTTCAAGGTTTTCTTCATTATCAGACGCAAACAAAAAAGTTTTTTCACTAAAATTTACCATCACCGCAGGCGTAATTTCCAAAGGTCTATAAATTTCTTCGTCTTCTGCTTTTGTGTATTTATAGGCAATTGGTGCGAGATATGAAATATTTTCGGTTTTATTATCCTCAAATGTAACACTTATTTGCAAAGGAATTTCTACAATAGGTAAATTTTCGGGCAAGCCTATTTTGTATGGATTTGATACTTGAAATAATCCTTTTTCTATTTTTTCGCTCAACCAATAAGGTTGTGAAGTGGAGAATTTATTTTTTTGTAAGAAAATAAAATTTTGTGTTTTGTATAATTTACCTTTTTCAAAAACATCTTTTTGCAAATTTTTGTACGAATTTGTATTTATATCAAAATATTGTACTGATATTTTGTAAGGTGATTGGTGTGAGCTTTCAAGTTCGTATTTCAAAGTATCTTGCAAACTTGTGTTAGGGCTGTAAGCATTTGCATCAATCCAAAGTCCAAGCGTTTGTTTGATAAGTGCATCAATTTGGGTAATTTTTTTCTCCAATATTGTTTTAAAATCAAGATTTTGGGTAGGTTTTTGGTCGATACTTTGGCGTATGTTTTTACGCAATTCAAACAATAAATTTGTAATTAAATAAGGTTTATTAAAATCGTAATTTTTTTCTATTTTTTCCAATAAATTTACAATATTTTCACCATTTTTAATTTTTTTCCAACTCAAATCAATATCCTCAAAAATATCTTTTTTGGTAGGTTTCCCTTTTAACAAAGTCAAATATTCAGTACGCAAACCATGATTTTTGGCAGTACCAAATCCCTGCGATTTATGCATACTTCTACTTTCTGCTGCGATAATGAGGTTTGATTTACCCAAAAGTGCATTATATTTGCCTATTTCTACTGAAATTGTATTGGTAGAATCTGGCAGTGTATTTTGAAAATTGGGCGAATATGCGTTCCAAAAAAGGCGTGTAGGTTGCCAAATACTTACTTCTGAAAGCTGTTCTGGAAATTTTGTTTTGTCGCCTGCCATTTCAAATGCTTCCAACGCAAGCAAAGTGCTTGCTTCATGGTGTCCGTGTCCTGCCCTGCGGTCAGGCGGAAATCTACAAATAATGACATCTGGGCGAAATTGGCGAATGATACGTACAACATCAGCAAGTATATTATTTTTACCCCAAATTTCAAAACTTTCTTTGGCATTTTTAGAAAACCCAAAATCATTGGCACGTGTAAAAAACTGTTCTCCGCCATCTATTCTGCGTGCTTGCAATAATTCTTGGGTGCGTATCAGCCCCATAAGTTCCCTTTGTTCTGCTCCTATGAGGTTTTGCCCGCCATCACCACGTGTGAGTGAAAGATAACCAGTGCGTACATGACGTTCATTGGCAAGGTAGGCAATCATGGCAGTATTTTCGTCATCGGGGTGTGCAGCCAAATATAATACTGTGCCTAATGTGTGAAGTTTTTTGAGTTCTAATGAAATTTCACTTGCAGAAAGTTGTTTTGGAGCTACTTGTGCAGAAATTTTTGCAAAAAAATATAAAAGAAATACAAAAGAAAAGATAAAAAATTTTGGTAAAAATTTATTCATTTTTGACAGATTAAGCGAATGATGGATTATAAATTATGGGTTATGGATTTTTTTCCTAATTTTTCCTAAACAACAAAAAACTGTTATCAGTTCAATAAAACTGTCAATTTTTCTTGTTGATAACCTTACAATCTATAAAAAAACTGACCAACTAACAACTTGTACTAATCCCCCTTTTTGTTGTGTATCATATAAATCTCTACACTCATTTTGAGCAATAAAAAGAAAATAATAAACCCAAATTTTACCCAAAAAAGTGCAATCGGATTATTTGGGAAATTTTCAACTGTCCATTTTGATAAACCCAATACGCTACCACCTCCCACCAAAATACTGACGTGCATGATAATTTCTCTATAACCAAAAGTTCCACCCAAAACAAAAGGGTTTTCTGCATTGTATTTCTTTTTGATAAAAAAATCATGCACATAAAACCACAATTCCCTTGAAAAACAAGCCAAAACTGCTACATTGAATACAGGATTTAAGCCATAACAAACTTTTATCATATCTGTAAATGTTTTAAACCCATCTTTTCTGTCAGAAACAAAAGCCATAAGCCCAAACATTACCATTATAAATATAAAATAAATGATATTCACGAACATTTTACCAAAAAACACTTGTGATATGGTTTTTTCACCTTTATCAGCACTATTTATTTGGGCTTTTGGAGCAGTGTATGCGCTCAAAACCGCAAAAATTGATTGTATAAAGTTTTCTACCCAAAATAAAAATACAATAGGAAACATGCCCCAACCCAAAAATATAACGCCTAATAAGGCATACAAAGCAGAAAAAATGCGATAGAATATCATAATAAAAAAAATAAGTTGCCAGTTTTTAGTTTTTTTTTAGTTGTTATGTTTTTCGGTTGAATAACATTTAACAGAAAAGCGGGTAACTGAAAAAACTAAAAAAACTAATTCCCCAATTTCATATTTTTTTTTGTAAAAACAACATTTATAGGTTAAAATTGCATAAAACATTTCCCCTTATCATACATCAATCAAAAACGCACTCTTTGGGGGTTGGAGGCTCAAAAAAATTATGCAAGTTTTACCTTTTAGTCTTTTTACAGAATTTGACAGTGAGCTTTTTAAAGCTGGAAAACATTTTAAATTGTATGAAAAATTAGGCTCGCATATCGTTACGCATGAAGGCGTGCAGGGCGTATATTTTGCAGTGTGGTGTCCTAATGCCTCACAAGTAAGCGTTATAGGGAATTTTAATGATTGGCAACACCACACACACAAACTTAATCCACGTTGGGATAGTACAGGGATATGGGAAGGATTTATTCCAAACATTGGCAAAGGTGAATTATATAAATATCATATCCATTCGCACCGCTACGGTCAAGTTTTAGAAAAAACTGACCCTTTTGCATTATTTCACGAAAATCCACCCAAAAGTGCGTCTATTGTTTGGGATACTGATTACGATTGGAAAGACAAAAAATGGCTTGAAAATCGTGCAGAATATAATGCTTTAGACAAACCTTTTTCGGTATATGAAGTGCATTTAGGCTCTTGGAAACGCAAATATGCAGAAGGTGGAAGGTCTTTGCATTATACCGAAATGGCAGAAGAATTGGTGCAATATGTCAAAGAAATGGGTTTTACACACGTAGAAATGTTGCCTGTCATGGAACACCCTTTTTATGGCTCTTGGGGTTATCAAGTATCTGGGTATTTTGCACCAAGTGCAAGATTTGGTACGCCACAAGAATTTATGTATTTGGTAGATAAATTCCACGAGGAGAATATTGGTGTAATATTAGATTGGGTGCCTTCGCATTTTCCTACTGATAGCTTTTCATTGTCTAATTTTGATGGCACTTCTTTGTATGAACACGAAGACCCACGTTTAGGTTTTCACCCAGATTGGGGCAGTTTTATTTTTAATTATGGACGCAATGAGGTAAGGGCATTTTTGATAAGCAATGCGTTGTTTTGGTTGGATAAATACCACGCTGACGCACTCAGAGTTGATGCGGTAGCTTCTATGTTATATTTGGATTATTCACGCAAAGAAAGCGAATGGATACCTAATAAATATGGCGGAAGGGAAAATTTAGAGGCTATTTCGTTTTTACAAGAAATGAATATCGCAGTTTATAGCAATTTTCCTACTGCCCAAACGATTGCAGAAGAATCAACTGCATTTACAGGCGTTTCTCGTCCTGTATTCAATGGTGGATTGGGTTTTGGTATGAAATGGATGATGGGCTGGATGCACGATACATTGAAATATTTCCAAAATGACCCTATTTATCGCCAATACAACCAAAATATGCTTTCTTTTGGGTTGGTGTATGCTTTTACAGAGAATTTTATGCTTCCATTTTCGCATGATGAAGTGGTGCATGGCAAAGGACCACTTATTGACCGTATGCCAGGGGACGAATGGCAACGTTTTGCCAATCTGCGTACAATGTATGGTTATATGTTTACACACCCAGGTAACAAACTTTTGTTTATGGGTGGAGAATTTGGGCAAACAACCGAATGGGGACATGACCGACAACTTGATTGGCATTTATTGGGAAATAAATACAATAAAGGTATTTCAGAATTGACAAAAGACCTAAATCATTTGTTCAGAACAGAAAAAGCTTTATACGAATTGCCTTTTTCACACGAAGGTTTCCAATGGATTGACTACCAAGACGCACAAAATTCTGTAATTTCTTATATTAGAAAAGGAAAAAATTTGCAAGACCAAGTAGTAATCGTGTGTAATTTTACGCCTATTGTGCGTGAAAATTATCGCATTGGGGTAATGGAAGCAAGCGAATTTGTAGAAATTCTAAATACTGATGATACCAAATATGCAGGTAGTGGTGTGCATAATGGCGTTTTGAAACCTAAAAAAGACTATGCGCATGGTTTTGAGTATTCTATTACACTTACTTTGCCACCGCTTGGCGTTGTAGTGCTAAAACCCAAAAGTGTGGTAGCAAAAGAAGTAAAATTAGTAGGGAAATCTGAAAAAAACACCCTAACCTCAAAAAAAGAAAAAAGCCCCCTAACCCCCAAAGAGGGAATAAAAGAGGTTGAAAAGGTAACAGAAATTAAAACCGAAAAACCAAAAACTACACGCACAAAAAAAACCACAGAAACCCCAAAAACGGTTGAAGTCAAAAAAGAAGAACCAAAAACCGAAGAAAAACCCAAAACTACACGCAATAGAAAGAAATAAGTTTTTTTCTTTTATTAGCGTTTGATTTTATTATTGAAAAAAATTGGCTTTTGGTTGTTTTCCCAACAATAATCAAAAGCTAAATTTTTAATGTAATTCGCTTTTCCCCTTAAAGAACATATTTTTGAAAAAATATTTTACATAAATTCCTCTTAAAAACGATAATTTTTTATATGCTTTCAGACCTCAAAAAACGCAAACTTACCGCTTTCTTCAAAACTTTTGATGCAGATAATAACGGTTATATAGAACAAAATGACATTTTACGCATTGTGAAAAATCTTACTGCAATCCGCAATGAAACAACAAATTCAGCTACATATACATTTTTACATACAAAATATATGTCTGATTGGGAAGGACTTTTGCAAGCAACTGATACCAATGGTGATGGCAAAATCAGTCTTGATGAGTGGCTTGTTTTCCATGATTTGCAAGTGCAAGCAGAAACTCCTTATTGGCGAGTAGGCGAAAAAACCTCTGTGCAATTTTTGTTTGAGCTTATTGATATGAATAGCAATGGCGAAATAGGTGCAGACGAATACGCACTTTTTTTGAAAGCCTACAATGTAAATACGCCCTCAGAAGTTATTTTTAACAAAATGGATTTAGATGGTGATGGAAATTTAAGTTTGAGCGAATTTATTACACTTTGCGACCAATTTTATTTGAGTGATGATGCCAATGCACCAGGAAATTGGGTTTTTGGAAATTATTAAAAATAAAGTTGTCAGTTAGTTCTGTTATCAGTTTTATAAAATGATTAACTTTGATTTTTTTTTACATATTTTTATTTTGAAAAAACATTTTATTTTTTGTAAATTTGCACCTCAAATTTTAACGCAAATTTTAGAAAGAATTTCATTACTCATATAATAATGGCTACCCAAAACAATAAAACCACAGAAACCACACCAATTACACCTGTATTGGACGTAAATAAAGCAGAAAATCCAATCCTTGACATAACACCTGAGTTTGACACAGAAGGATTTTTGGCAAAGTATGGCAAAATAATAGGATATGCTTTTGTGGCATTGATAATTGTAGGAGGGATTTATATTGCGTATGGTTATATGCAAGAAGGCTCAGACAAAGAAGCACAAGAAGCAATGTTCCCAGCAGTATATCGCTTGGAAAAAGATGACGCAAAAACCGCCCTCAAAGGTGATGGCAATAATGTAAAAGATGGCTTAGAAAAAATAGCAAAAAATTATGGCGGAAAAGCAGGTAATTTAGCTAATTTTTACCTTGGCGTAGCTTACATGAAAGAAAGCAAATTTAAAGAAGCAATCTCTGCACTCCAAAATTTTACGACACAAGACCTCCTCGTGCAAGCACGTGCATTGTGCTTAATAGGTGATGCCTACATGGAACTCAACAACTATAATGAGGCTGTACGTTATTACCTCAAATCTACTGATTACAAAGCAAACAAACAATTTACACCTGTATATCTCATGAAACTTGCCCTTGCACAAGAAAAAGCAAACAAACTTGCAGACGCATTGGAAAGCTATAATAGAATTCTGGAAAAATACCCACAATCTACCGAAACTGTAAATGCAAAAAAACACAGAGCAAGAGTAGAAGCGTTGTTGGGGAAATAGGAAAGTCCAAAAGGTTTAAAGTTCAAAAGTTTAAGCTGATTACAAAAAAATGAAAAAAGCAGTTACAAATAAATTTGTAACTGCTTTTTTGTGTAAAATACAAAACTGACAACTATAAAAACTGACAACTTTATTTATTATATTTTTTCTTAAAGTAATCATACGCCACATTGATACGCATAGAAAGCGTTTCAGCGTGTTTTTTTTGGTCAGGGTTGTTAAATTTATCTGGGTGATACTTTTTCATGGCGGTTTTGTAAGCTGTTTTTATCGTATCAAAATCTGTTGTAGAAGCGATTTCCAATGTTTGAAAATGCTTTGTTTCTTCTTCTACATTCACATTTACTTTACTTTTAGCATTTTTGAAAGCATCTTCCCAATTTTTCTGATTTTGGTTATCATTTCCGCCATTATTTGCATATTTGGCATATTGTCGGTGTGAATAATCTCCTGTACCTGCACCATATTTTTTTTCATGTTCTTTTGCTTTATCCTCAAATTTTTTGAAATACGCATCAAATTTATCTATTGGGCTATCAGATTTTGGCTCGTATTTATATTTATATTTTTCGGTGGTTTCGGTAGGATTTTGTTGATAATCTTTATACGCTTTTCTAAACTTTTCACGTTCTTCACCTTTCAATCCCAAATCATTCATCATTGTTTCCAAATCTGCATTTGGTTTTTGGGTAAAATAATTACCAATAAGATTTTTTACAAATGGTTCTTCTGCAATTGCTTGCAAAATTTCCACAAACATTTTTGTTATCATAATTTTATTAAAAATACTTTGGTTTCAATAATTCTGCCATTAAAAACGCTTTTCGCATATCATTTTTATCTACAAAAGTTGAATTTCGTTGTTTTTGTTCAATCGTTCTTTTCTGATATACTTCTCTTTCAGGTGTGAAATTCGCAGAAGTTTTTTTCTTTTTTTTCTTTTTAGGTTGTTTATAAAGGTCTTCGTAGCTTTGGATTTCTGAACTTTGTGTTTCGTAGCTTTGGATTTCTGAACTTTGCGTTTCGTAGCTTCGGATTTCTGAACTTTGCGTTTCGTAGCTTTGGATTTCGTAGTTTTTAATTTCTGAGTTTTGCGTTTCGTTGTAGTCTAACAAAACTTTATTGTTTTTATTTTGTGCATTATTTATGTTGTTACGAATTTCAAGCAATAAACGTTCTATATCAGTTGGTGGTAATTTTGATTTATTTTCGTCTGTTTTTGGTAATTTTTTAGAAGAAAAAATTGATATTATAACAAAAAATACAATTGCAATAGGTGCAAATGAAAGCAACGAAAAAACCATGTCCAAAAAACTTTTTATGATATTATCATTCATATAAATTTATAAATTGGTTTCATTAAAAAAGTAAAAAATCATGAAAAAAATATACAAAACGCCAGCAAATATCATGTTTTAGCATTGTTTTGATATAATTTTAGCGTAATTTTATCCAAATTTATTAAAAATTAAATAAAAAACACAATATTTTTTGTAAAAATTCACGTAATTTGCTTTTGAGATTTTATTTTTGATGTTTTGCATTTATTTTTAATTTATTTTTTGTGAAAAAAGAATCCGTATTCTTGTCTGTATATTCAATTTTTGAATATGATTTACTGCAAAAACACATATACTTTTTGCCTTATTTTCTTACGAATTTTATAATGTATGTGATCGTTATTTATGTGGTTATATTTTCTTTTTCCCAAAGAAAAATATTTGCACAAGCACAAATTAGCGTTTCACAAGAAACACGCCACGAAATTGACAGCCTAAAAAAAATACTTCCCACTGTAAAAGACATCAACGACAAAGCAAATATCCTCAATAGACTTGCTACACACCTCAGCGAATCAAACCCACAACAAGCTGAAAACTACGCCAAAGATGCCTTAAAAACCGCACAACAAGCCAAATACCAAGAAGCAGAAGCAAATGCGTACCGCAATTTGGGTGAAATATACAACCAACAAAAACTACTCCCAAAAGCCCTCAATGCCTTAGAAGAAGCCCTCAAAATTTACCAAAAACTCGGTGATGACCTTCGCATTTCTTATACATTGGACGAACTCGGGCTTGTGCATTTTGCACAAAGCGAATATACGCAAGCACTCAAATATTTTACACAAGCATTAGAATTAGCCCAAAAAGTACATGAAGAAGACGCACAAATTGATATTTTGATGCACTTGGGAGCAGTACATTTTTATCAAGCAGTATATGAGAAATCTTTAAACGCATACCTTGAAGCCTCCAAAATTGCAGAAAAAGCACAAATTGCAGAACAGTTTTTGGCACTCCAAAGTCATATTGGCACAGTATATAAAAAATTGGGCAATAACGACAAAGCAGAATTATATTTTAGACAAGCCTTGCAACTCAGCGAAAAACAGCAAGACCTCCCAAATACTGCACAAGCTTTGACCAATCTTGGAGCTGTGTTTGATGATACTGACCAAGACGATAAAGCACTTGACGTGTATAAAAAAGCATTGGATATCTTTCAAAGTAGAAAAGAACGTAATTCGGAGTCTATTGTACTCAATAATATCGGAATTTTATTTGCCAAAACAAAAGACTATGAATCTGCCTTTAATTACCTGTCCAAATCCCTCAAAATCAAGGAAGAACTCAACGATAAACAAGGCGTAGCAAATACATTGAATGGCATTGGTGAAATGTATTTGAAAAAAAATGATGCAGAACAAAGCCTTGTATATTATAAAAGAGGCTTGCGCATGGCAACCGAAGTTGGGGCAAAAGAAGGTAAAAAAGATGCGTTTAAAGGCATTGCACAGGCTTATGCACTCCAAAAAAACTTTCAACAAGCATACCAATATCACCAAAAATATACCAACATCAAAGACTCACTTTTTCTATCCGCTAATGGATTAGGTGATTTGCAAAATCAATATGGTACTGCACAAAAAGAAATTGCGCAACGCATAGAACAACAAAATAAAGAACTAAAAAATACGAAGAAAAATGTTATTTTTTGGCAAAATGTAAGCAGTTTGTTAGCAATTTTTTTGGGTATTTTGACGTTAATAACATTATGGTTTTGGATAAAATTAAGGCAAAACAAAACATAATTTTTTTTAACGTTTTACAAATTCTTATTAAAAATTCTTAGAAAAAAAAACACGCAATTTTGCATAATATATAAAATCATTAAAAACTCAATTTAAAAAAAACATCAAAACTAAAAATATTAAAACTATGTCAAAAAAAATCGTTCCTGTAGGTAATATCCAATGTGGTGGAGAAAACTTGTTTTTGATTTCAGGCCCTTGTGTCATTGAAGAAGAAAGCATCATGATGCGTACCGCAGAGCATTTGAAAAAAGTATCTGAAAACCTAAAAATTGAAATTATTTTTAAATCTTCTTTTCAAAAAGATAATCGCAGTTCTGTAAAATATTACACAGGTCCTGGATTGGACGAAGGTTTGAAACTTTTGCAAAAAATCAAACACGAATTTGGTTTTACGCTTCTTTCTGATATTCATTATCCTTCACAAGCAAAAGCTGCAGGCGAAGTATTGGACGTAATCCAAATCCCTGCGTATTTGTGTATGCAGACTGACCTCATGCTTGAATCTGCCAAAACAGGCAAGGTAATCAATGTAAAACATGGTCAATTTCTTGCCCCTGAAAACATGAAACACCCTATTGGGAAAATAGAAAGCGTGGGCAATGAAAAAATTATCCTTACAGAAAGAGGTTATACTTTTGGCTACAATGACCTAATCGTAGACCCACGTGCATTTTATCACATGAACAAATTGGGTTACCCTCTTGTGTTTGATGTTACGCATTGCATACGCAAATATGGTATCCCAAGTGCTGATGCAAAAGGTGGCGCAAGAGAATTTTTACCTGTACTTTCACGTGCAGGTGTAGCTTCAGGCATTGATGGCATGTTTATAGAAACGCACCCAAATCCCAAAGAAGCCCTTTGTGATGCAGCAAGCCAATTAAATATGCTTGATTTGGAAGAATTTGTAAAACCTTTGATTGAACTCCACGCTATTACACGCAAATATCAACACCAAACGATTGAGTATTAATTAGAAATTGAGAATTAGGAATGGAACAGTCAAATTTTTCAAAATAATAAATTGTTTGATTGATTTATGTATCTGTTTGGATTTTTAGATAACCGAACAGATACATAAATTAAACAAATTTTATACAACGATGAAAAAGAAAAAAACCACAAATACCCAAGAAAACGATAATATTACGTACAAAGATAGCAAATATGACAAAATCGTAAAGGAAAATATGACACGTTGTATTATTCCACTTATCAATCAGTTATTTGGGCTAAATATTGATTTTGCACAACTCCAAGATGTTGAAACAGATGTACAAAAAACCATTG
>JANPJR010000054.1:0-64111 GCA_031425615.1 Cytophagales bacterium | reverse complement strand
TACAAAATCGCAATGTGTCTCCCAAAGGTTGTACACAATTATTTTGTGAATATAAATTGATGGTATTGAAAATATATAAATATACAAATATATAGATAAATCGTAGCATAATTGTCTGTTTTTGATGCTGATACAAAGATTAAGTTTTTAGTTTTGGGAATATATTTTAGTATAAACCATTACTAAATCCTTTTCTCAGAAAGAAAAGGATTTTTAGATAAGTATTTTTTTTGAAAGATTATAGGTTTACTTTGTAGGTATTTTTTATTGACCAGGAATCGTAATTATCTTGTGTATTACTTCTGTTTTTATCTTAGGAATATTATTTCCATTTACGCTTTGCAAAGGAGGCGTATTTCTTCTTGGTAAGCAAGTTGTACCACCACAATTTACACCCACACAATCACAAAAAGCTTCCTCGCTGTTAAGGGCAGGCGTACAATTACTACTTGGATTACAAACACAAGGCATATCCATTTTCATATCTAATTTTAATGTTTGTTCTCTTCTTGTCCACTCACAGCTCATACTAATGCTTAGCAAAGATGGATTTGTAAAAGTAACCACGCCATTAACTTCATTGATAACACTCATATTTTCAATCAACGTCGTTCCATCTTTTAGTTTTAAAACCTCGTCTGGCAACACACTATAAGAACCATTTACGACATTTTTTTGATGCACATTGTAAGGATCGGAAGACGCTGTAGTATTTGGCTTGGTACCATATTCCAATACAGGCATATCTCCATTGTTTAAATTACGTTCTGGGTGCGCTGGGTCAAATGGTGGTGGATTTACCATCCAATATGCATATTGACAAGGTTGTTTGTATGTTCTAAAAGAAGTAATTTTACCTCTATTTTTACATTCATCTTTCATAGCTTGCACTATTTTATCAATATCAGCCCTCAACACATATTTCTTTTTTTGGTCAGCAGACAATCCAGCAGGAATACAATCCACAAGGATATAACATTTATCAGACAACATTTGTAGTAATTTTGCACGCAAATCTGCTTCCCTTGCATTACAAACATCTTCTATGTTTTTGTTATAATTATCTAATTCCAATTCAACCAATGTTTTAAACCTTGTCCCATCAGGTTTTTTGAAACCACCATTTCCATTGTTATAAAGTGTAGTGTATTGATTAGGGGATGTTCCATCTAAAAAATAATCAACCAAGGCATTATTAGTACCTTTTTCCCAAAGTCTAAAAACAGTTTTTGTTGATATTGGATTTGTTGGCATTACAATCTCTGTAAAATAGCCAGGTGCTGTAACATTTACAATATCAGAATCAAATTCAAAATTTTCATCATTGTCTTTGATGTAACTTCTGTATGCCATATAAAATGCCATTCTTTGCCCTGAAGACCAATTTTTAGAGGTTTGTGAACATTCTATTTTGCCTACCATACAAATATTACAGTTGTTTGGTATAGGACTTGTGTTTTCTTGTATGTTGTTACGAGAATAATCATAAAGACAATTTTGAATTTCCAATAACCTATATGCATTTGGCGTATCTTTTATGAGATTACCTGTTGTAGGGTTTATGGAAGCCCCATTTCCATGGTATTCAAAATATTTGAATGCATACACGGGATCATATATACCTTTTAACCAAATAGCAGGGTCTATTTCTGGGTATTCTACTATCCATCTATTACCATTTATTGGGTCTAATTCATACTTTTTTCTCCAATAACGATTTGGCTCATAATTCCTGTTAGTTCCATCAAAAGATTGCCAGTTATCAGGAGTTGCAGCATAATTATCAGGGTCAACTGTATTATAACTGTGTGTTGGTTTCTCATCATTTGGTAATGGTTTTGGGTCGTATGGCGTTAAAATCTTAGCAAACTTGAATCCAGTAATATTTAGCATCTCTATTACCATGTGATAGTTATATTTAGGATTAAAATATGGTATTTCATTTAATTCGTCTATTTCTTCTTGAGTTAATGGTGGCATTTCGTTTGCAAATAGATCCCATCTTGTGCCAGTATTTCCATTGCTTCCAGCAACTCCACCAGGAGCAGGTGGTAACTGCATAGCACGCAGCATACGTACTGCTTGTTCTATTCTCCTTCTTATCCTCCTTTTCGCACCTAAAAGTTTTGCATACCATGGTAGTCTAATATTAGAATTGATGTGGTCTGCCATTGTGTTGGAGCCTGCTTGGTTATCAAAACTTTGTACAGGTCTTGGTCTAATATTTTGGGGGCTTAAGCCAGCGATATAACCGAATATACCGTTTTGTCCTTGTCCGTTTTGGACTGCACCACTCCCATTTGTTATTTCTGGAATAGAACCTAAAGAAGCAGAAACTTTGACCGCAGATAATTGTGCTTCCCAAGCTTTAATAATATCCACCGCATAATATTGTGGTTTTGAAATTAGTTGAGTATAATTTTCATTGGGAATTACAGGTATATTAGGATTAGATGTTGGATTAGGAGAATACAAAGAAATATACTCGCCACAATCATCTTTTCTAGGTCTTGGCCCATCATATATAAGTTTTCTTTCTTGATTATTAGGATCATCATGTGTAAAACCATCTGTTGTATAATTGTCAGTAAGCATTTTATAAGACATCAAATCTAATGTGCCTGGCACTTCCCATCCTTCCATATACGGTCTCAACAAGACATAGTGGATATAAATAATCTTAAGTGCTGTTATTTGTTCCATATTCAATGTCCCAAAAAATTCAGTATTAGCATTCACTTTTAAAAAATCTTTTACAAAACCTGGTTGGTTTGGATTCTCCAAAGTGCCAGGAAATGACAAATTTAAAAAGGCATTGTCAGGAAAGTGCATTTGATACTTATTTTTGAAAAGCGTTATCAAATTTACTATGTTATCTCCACCAAAATTTTGTATGGAATTTGATAAAGATAAATCACCTTTAATATAATCAAAAGTCCCTTTTAGTTTTGGTTCTTGGGTTGTTTGTTTATTCAAAACACCTAAAATTGTTTCTAATTGATTAGGCACATTTTCCCACAAATATCCATAAGAATATCCTTCAATATCAGGGTAAAACTGTGTTTTAGTCGTGAAATTAGGATTATAGTCTTTTAAAATTTCATCTAAAAACATCATTGGATTTACTTTATAAATAGGAACACCTGCTGATGTTTGAAGACCTGGCAAAGCTTGGAGTTTTATTGTATTAAGATCCATACTTAAATTCATAGGAATGGCTATTCTCAATAACGCACAAGTGGGTGTAGATATATCAATGCACAAATGTTTAATCAACTTTACTTTGTGTGTTGGGTCCCCGTTTGGTTTTGTTGAAAAATATGGTATCCCCCCATCAGTTGTAATAGGATTTACTTTTAATTGAGACGCATAATAATTGTGTAAATTTGTATAATAACCATTAGTTAATGGAAGTGTTGAATTATTAGCATCTACAAATTGACCAGTAGCTGAAAAAGTAAATTTACCTTGTAACCCTTTTTCTAAAAGTTCCACTTTATTATAAAAAATGGGAATATCTTTTGAACATTTGATGCCATCTAACCAATCTGAAATCATATTGACTAAAGGCATGGTAGAATTGCGAAGATTGGCTTCCATTTCCGCAATTGCAGCTGCATTGCTTGCTTGAGGTGTAAGCTGTTTTTCGATAAAATAAGAACCCTTGGGTAAATTTGGAATAGAAGTTAAAACAATATTAGCAGTACAACGCACATCATAAGCGTTGCTTGTTAATACTTTTCTATCATAAGAAAGCGCCCAATTATTGGGTACTTGAAAACTGGTTGGAAATTCAAGGTTAGCATCTGTAAATGCTATGACTACATTCAAATCATATTTACAAATAGATAAGGGGAAAGACGTTCCAGTAATATTGTTACAATCTCTACTATATTTTAAATTCAGAGGGCTATCTTGAATTAAATTAAGTGTTCTACTGCTAACAATTTTATTGTTACTGCTCGTATTTGCTGTTAAAATATCTTTGAGCATCAACGTATTTTCAATGCTGTTCAAGTCATCTAATTCTTCACTTGTTTGTTTGGCATACAAACAAGTTGCGATAGTTTTACCTTCTTTCGAGGTATAAGTAATAGAACCTGTGCCATTTGGGTCAAAAGTAATAACTTTAATAACACTTTCATGGTTAGGTGCCTCATTACCAAATAACCTTAATAATTCAGTAGGAGTTGCTTTATCATATTTTGTAATGGTGGTTTTTCCTCTTTCTGGGTCGTTTTCTGGTGCTATCGAATGTTTTTTACCAACCCCTGATTGTTCTTTTACCTTACCTGTACCATCATTATCATATAAAACTCTTGAGAATACATACCCCTCAGCAGAAGCGACATTATTTTTTCCTGTGTAATAATCAAAATTTTGGTTATTGACAATGGATGGGTTTTTAATTTTATTAGAATTGTCAAAATCTTCAGCTTTGTAAGGTCTGTTGGGTTCATCTGCAGTTGTCATAAATTTATTTTTATAACCCTCTAAACCTTTGGCGTCTTGCGGTACTGGCAACGAGTTTAAAGTAGGTCGTCCGCTATGGTCATAAACAGTTTGAGATGTAACCGTATTTCCCTTAGAAGGTAAATAAGTTTGATTTTGTTTTGTTTGTTGTAAAGTAGTAGCATAAGAAATTTTTTCGCTTACACCACTTTTTTCGGTAAAGGTTCGTCCATAAATATAATTTAAGTTTTCATCTTTGTCTTTATAGAAAAACCCATTGAAAGTTTTGTTATTTGCATCTGATTTATCAAAATTCACGATTGATGAAGTTTGCTCAATAGAGACAGACACAGAAATAAGGTCTTCAATACTGCCTAAACCTGCATTAGACCATTTTCCATGATTTTTGACATTGGCAACGCCATTTTCATAATAATTCCCTATGGGTCTGAATCTCCACAGGTAAAAACCTGTGCCTTCAGATATGGTCAAGCCAATTTCTTTTTTATCTGTTTGTGTTTCTATAGTTAAAGCATCATCCCAATTAATTTTAGATTTAATATTAACAGGAGAAGCATCAAAAGAATCGAAGTTATAAAGTTTTAATATCTGTAATTGGTAATTGGGAGAATAACCAGTATGATTCCACTTGAATTTAGCAGTTTTGCCCTCAAATTGTATAGATTGAAAAGATTGATTGATACCAGAAGTACTAATGCCATTAACATCTATGCCATAGTGAATATCTAAAGAAAGCGTAGCCCTTAGCCTATCAGATAAATAAGTTGTAAGGGCGTTGTCAGCAATAGTAGATTGTATTTGTGTAATATCAACTGATATATTTTGCCCCAATGAAGTGATTTGGTTTGGTAAAATGTCAAAACTTTTAACACCAATAGTTTTATTTTTTTTCAGTTCTATAGAATTTCCCAAATTGTTAGGAAATGATGTTGAGAAATTACAACTTACCCCAAAATCAGTATTTCCTATTTCTTCTACGAAATCAAGTGTGAATTTGATACTTATTTTGTCTATGCGATAAGGATAAACAAGTTGTACTGGGAGTTGTAAAGAAGACCCATTTGCTATATTCCCTTGTATTGAAACAGAACGAGAACAAACCCCATTTGTTAGTGGGCATGGTTGTTGCCCATATAATAGAGAAATGCCAATTATAAAAAATTGACACAAGAATAAAAGAAACTTATTTTTCATATATTTTTTATAATTTCGTATTTTTAATTTTTTTGCAATGTGTATCCTGCAAACTTGGGTAAAAACTGATTTTTTTCGCTGAAGATGTAATCTTTTACTTTAGATAATACTTTACCTTTATAATCATAATTTAATTCATTGTAGATTACTTTTTGATACTCAATTTGGTAGTTTTTTTTATAAAATAAAATTTGCCCTAATATTTTATCTTCTTCCAAAGAATAATAATAGGTAATTGAAACAAGATTTATTTTTGCCTTAAAATCTTCTGAAATATCCAAATTAATTTTCTTTATATTTTTATTTTGCCAAGTTGTATCTGATATTGATTTTATACTACCTGTTTCAACCAATTTTTCCCTTAATTCTGGTAACATTTGCCCTTGCATTTTCCAATTTTTAAAAACATTGGGAGGACTTTTCCTATAAAACCCTAATTTTTTTGGATGAATAAAAGTAAAAGTATCTTGTTCATCTTGATAAATACTATTTTGTGTGCTTTGATATATAAATATATGTTCATTGGCAATCATTTGGATATGATTTGTTTCCACAAATTTATTATTTTTTGTTTCCAAAATCATATCCATAAATTGATACTGTTTTGTAAGTGATTTGCCTTTATCATTCATTTTTTTTATATGTCCCAAAAGCATATTTTTTATTTCTTTTTCCGTTTGAGAAAAAGAAATAGTGTAAAAATGACAAAATACGAAAACCAACAAAAAACTACGTTTCATATTATTTCCTTTTAGGTGTATTGTATTGGCTTTCTGTAACTGTGCTTATACCTTTTATAGTTTCAACCATTTTCCTTGTCAATTTGCCTTCAGCATCATATTGGAAAAACATACCAAAGTGTTGGTCATCAAATTGTGCCAATAATTTAAGGGTAGCCACATCATATACATAGCAAGTAGTTTGTGCATTTTTAGGTTGGAATTTGACATCATCAACTGATATATTAGAAAAAACAGATGAATTTGATTTTACAAATACATCAAATTTTTGGTTAATTGGCATATTGTCAAAAACGCTTGATGGTATATTTGCTTCCATTAAAGTCCAATCCATTACTTGCGCTATTTTTATACAAGGATATGGTTGTGTATTTTGGCTTAAATATACGCTTAAATCACCATCTTGTGCATTGTTTACCCACATTCTTACAATTGCTCCGCCTTTATTAGCATCTGAATTATCACTTCGTAGTCTTTGGTTATTATACATCTTGGAGATAAGTTTTTGCCCTAAAGCATTAATGCGTAATGAATTTTTACCTGAATGTGCGAACGAATTTTGAACATTAAATTGTGCATCACTTTCAAGATTTTCAAAATCTTCAAAATAAATGTTAGTATATTTTGCATTAGCAGCAACAATACTTGGTACCATATTTTTATACCCAAAACGTGCACTACTTGGTATATCCAAAGCATTTGTCTCCTCCAAAGCCTGTCCATTTGGTGAGTATTCTTTTATCATACTGCCCAATAACCAATTTGAAGGAGGTGTATCATTAAAATCCCAAGCATTGAACATATTTATTGTTGGTATCAAACCGTCTTTGTATATTCTCCCATCATTAGCATTGGCAGATGTTACATTGCTTCTATAAACATAATTTGCCAAAGGTCTATAAATTTTATTCAAAGCTAATTCTTGTTCTGAAGTAATATTATATTCCTCTTTCAACTGGTCTTTTATAGTACTTCTTTTAAACCAATCTTTGGCAAAAGTTTGCACTTGTGTTTGTGAAACATTGCGAACAAAATTCCCTGATATTAATGTATTCAAAGGGTTTTCCCCATAAGAATTTACATTGCCTGCCATTGCAGTCAATAAATTCTGATTAGGATTATTACCATTAGGATTAAGTGCCTTTTGACCCATTTCAGGGTAATACCAAAATGCTGGCATAGAAAGTGAATACAAACTTCCATCATGTTTTTCTGTTGCAGTTTTTTGGATATCATGGTATCCATCAAAAGTTTTGGTAAGCAAACATTGACCTGTTTGTTCACTAAAAACTAAGTTTTCTGTTACACTTCTGATGCCATCTTGGATTGATTCAACCCTTTTTACCACCACAGGATAACGTATAACTTTCGATACAGTGTGTGTGCTAATATTAGATTGGGAATATCCAAAACCAAGCGCAGCTGAAAAAGCTGGAGGCGGTAAAGGTGCTAAACCTATCCCAAAGTCAACTGATAAGCTCATATCTATAGTTTCCTCTCTAACTTGCCTCATATCCATAGTCATATCTGCTTCCTTACCAGGCAATGCATAATCTAATTCATATTTATTAATATTTTTGTTATATTTGAGAATCTTTAATTTTTCCCCAGGTTCATAATAAAAATATTCTTGTGAAGACATAAGTTTACTTTGTGCCTGATTAGAATACGAACCACGATAAGTAGCAGTTTTTTTAGTTTGACCATGCATATTACTGATAATAAACCTATACCCTTGTGAGGCAAATATACCTGACATTTTTAAACTTAATGATAGATTTATAATACCTGCATTGGCAGAAATATTTAGGGGTATAGGCAATTTATTTTCAATCCTATTATCGCCACTTAAATTTGTATTGCTAACAGAAGATATTACTTGTTTATCTTCTATAGAAAAATCACTACGTTGGTCAGGCTGTTTGTAAGAATTTACAGAATAGTTTTTGTCAAATGGATAATCTGCTACTGTATAGAAATCTTGAACTGTATAGCCTGTCCCTGTTTCTCCTTTGTGAATATTTTCCACTATGACTTTGGAATACCCAATAGACGCACCAGGCAAAAGGCTTTCGCCCAAAGGACCTTCTAATTGTTCTTTATCCTCGCCAACAGTAAGTTTATCATAAGCACCCTCAAAGCCTCCTATTGATTGTTTATCCAATAAAGTTACTAATGGATTTTCATCACGAGCTCCTGCTGGCTCATTAGTAGCTACCCCTTTCTCATAAAAATATTCTTGTCCATAAAGATTAGCATCACCTGTTTCTATACCTGCGTCGAACATCAATAGTCTTTTTACTCTTACTCCCCCACCTTTCTTCTTCTTCAACATAGGCAATCGTAAAAATGACATGGAAGGGCTAATAGTTGCGCCCACATTCCCTTTTTGTGGTATGTGAGAAGGGACTGATGGAAATTCCCTCAAAAGATCCTTAACAGTTCCAACAGTTTCTAAACCAGATACCTCAGAATTAAATGATGGAAATGAGATAACATCATCACAATTATTTCCTCCTCCCTTTAATTTACCTATCCTTTGGGATGTATAAAAATCCCAACAAGCTTGTCTTGGTGCTGAACTTGCACCTTCACCTCCCAAGATTATTTTAATTTCTTGATTGTTTAATACCACACCTTTTACTCGTGCGTATCCATCTATATAATCGCTTCTGCAATCATCTATACTTGGCATACCATCACCTAACAATTTATATAAGAATTTGAATTTTACTTTCCCTTCTTTTCTAAAATATTCTTGTATTTTCTGAAATTGTTGTTGGACTTCTTGAGGATTGTTAGCGTCAATTCCTAAATCCAACAAATTAATGACATAAACGCCTTGATTCTCAGTATCAGACTCAATGCTTTTTAAACTTGTCATTGCCATTACTGGTCTATCTTGAACAAACTCATAGTCTTTTTCCTCATATTCCACTAATATTTCACCACCAGATGGTAATTTTATTTGTTTTAGATGCCACGCTGCAGGGTCATATTCGTGCAATGTGGTATTATTAATAAGAGACCTCCATCCTCCTAAATTATCATTTGAAGTAAATCCTAATCCTTGATAACGCCAACTTATGCCCCTACTACTTCTTTCTTTACCATAAGGTTGTATATTGCCCCAAATATCTAATAAATGAGGGTCATAGTCAGGGTTTTGTGCCTTGTCTGAAAAGTTTTGATTCATCAACACAAAATTGGGATATTTATTTTTCAAATACTGCGGAAAGGTGGTCTTGTCCTTATATTTATAGGTAAATTCATAAGGACTTGTTTGGGTAGAAGTCGTACCTTCATACTCAAACCATACTTTTTTAAGCGTTAATTTACCACTTTGTTCATTGTTGCGTGGGTTTGGATAATTACCATCAACATTGTTAGGAAGATTTTTCACCAAACTATAGTCATATTGAAAATGTGTTACTTTCAAAGGTTTATCCATTCTTGCTTTAGAAAATAAGACTATTTTTTCTAAAAACTCTAATTTTGCGCCATTATTTTTTACGCCTGCGTTTGCAGACATAGGGTCATTGCTACCATCAAGATTTCTGGCACCCAATCCGTCTTTCCTGTCTTGACAACTACTTAACAAATATTGGCTAATAAAATCACCAAAATTATCTTTTAAGCACTTCCAGTCATATCTATATTTTCCTGTTCGGGTATCCCTTATACGACAAGAAGTTAACAAATTTTTAATACATTTATATCTTTTACTTCTTTGATTTGTTATTGTTTGGTTCGCTCTTGAATATTCATATTTAGTTGTATCACACCCAGGTATTTTAATATTGCTATATTCAATTGCATCAACAAGCGATAACCAGTCTATTCTTGTTAATTCTTCTTTCCATCTATCAATAAAAGATTTATTAGTTACAAAAAATGCAATGTGTGTTTTTGTTTCTATGGATTTTAAATACAAAACTTCTTTCTGTCCTGTCGAAACAGAACCCATGTCATCTTTGGTGTTAGAAATACTATTTTGATTATAAGTCAATCCATTGTAAGGAGCCCTCCAACGATACCATTCATTTTGATTTTGACTATTTCCTGATACGCCACAATCATCTCTTCTATCACCTTTATTCCCATACCTTTTTGCATAAGAAAATTGAGTCCAAGAACCAAAATCTTCTAAGGAACACCCTGGCGCACCCAAATCTACATAATCATTAGAATAAATTTGTGTTAATAAAAATGAATTAGCAAATGGTGCAGGTTTTATGTCTCCAACTATAGTAGCAACAGGTTTTATGTCTCCAACTATAGTAGCAAGTGGATTATTCACATCAACATCATAATCAGCATCTAAACTGCCAGCTTTTAAAGGTATATTTTTATAAGCCAAATATTTATTCTTTATATCATCACCATTAGGTTTTACTTCGAAATTTAAGTTTGTTTCATTGCGTGAATACACAGGTTGCCCATAGATATATCGCATCCCTGACGAGTTATGTATAGATATTTCTGATATGGTTTTACCTGCAATACCCCTTGTGTCATTATGAATGTATTGTGGATTAAATGGGGTACTACTGCTTTGTGAATAAGATTTATGAGAAATAAATGATGTTCTACCAATACTACCATTTTTTAGTTCAAATCTATCGGTTCCTGTATTTGGTTCTGGAAATATCAAATTCCTTAAAATTTTTGCATTCCATAATTCACTATTTCCGTAAGAAACTTCCCCACCCAAATCCCCATTAAATCTAAAAAACCCATCACTACTAAAAGCTTGGTCTCCAGTATTACCAACACTTCCCCAATTGCCTATACTATTTTTTGAAAAACCTAAACCCAAATCAACCCCAACCCCAACATTACCGCCTAAATTAAGTTCAAATCCAAAATTCTTTATATAAGACGTATTTTCAATAGGTGTGGGATAAAAATGTCCAATTCTATTCGGATAATAACGAAATCCCCCACCAATGCCTTCACCCGATACTGCGAAATTATCCGCATTATTAAATGGAATACCCAAATATTTATCTCTTTTATCGAAAGAGGTACCCCTTTCCAAATAATAATCTGTCAATACCCCACCATCTAAACCATTAATATTGTTCATATAACCATTCATCCTCAAAGTCTCATAAGGCTCACTACTTTCTACGCTTAGACTTCCCGCAAAACCAAATTGCATACCAAGGTTAGGATTAAAAAAAGGCACCATCAATCCACCAGATACGTTAAACATATCCTTATTGGTTTTATTTAAAGAAGTATTATAGTTATTTCCAGAAAATGTAAATAAACCATAAACAGAAGAAAGGCTTAAAGAAGTACCAACAGAACCCACTTGTTTGCGTTGATAGTTTTGAGCCAATATTAAACCTCCCAAAGCTGCATTTATCATTGGATCGCCTGGTGAAAAGAACACATCTTGTGCTTTTTGTTCATTTGCCATTTTTTCTTTGTTAGTACGATCCCTATACAAACCGACATTCATTGATAAGCTTATATTTGGATTGAAAGTAACCTTCCGACTTTGATCTATTTGTATTCCTCCTCCTAAAAAACCACCAAAACCTTTGTATTTTTGTTTATCACGAAATAAATTAAAACCTCCTGCCAATCCCATGGTAAAACGATAACCTGAATAATTATTGAAACCAACACTTGCATTTAAGCCAATATTTCCAAGATTTGTACCTTCCCCTTCTTTATTTGTACCATTTGGATTATCTTTTGTTTTTGCATCATTTTTAGAGAAAAATTCTAAGGTAGCACTATTTGTACCAGTAACAGTAACATTTTGTCTCGTTTTATTGTATCTCTTAATAGCTTGTCCATCAAAATCATCAGGAAATCCTCGTGTATTACGGTTGATTGCGCCTGGATTGAGTGTCCAACCAAAACCAACCCAAGAAGCTTCTTCTTCAGAAGAAACACCCCCTTGATAAGATAAAGATAAAGCATAACCTGCTCCATCAGGACCTGGTATTTCCACCACAGGCAAATTATAAGAAAAATCTCCTGTAAAGGCATTTACCATTTCGCTGGTAGAAACTGGTTGGAATTTGCTAAATTCAGGAGAGGTAGGTCCCGCTGTCAAAGCAAATGCTAAAGAGGGTGTTAGTATTTCTGTAATGATGGTTAATACCAAAAATAAAGCAATAGGTCGTAAAATACGTTTATTTCGCATAAAATAATCTTATGAATAAATTTTATTTTTTCCAAAAACTCAAATGAGGCATATTTTTTATGTGCCTACTCTTAAATACAAAATGGTGAATACCTGTTAGAAAAATTTCGTCATCAAAAACGATATCAATTTCGTTTTCTTGTAATATTTTTTCTGCATCATCACCATTAAATACGATGTATATGTTTCTATGTTTTGTCACACTATAAGTGTTCTCTAAGGTGGATAAAACTGGTCTTATCTCTCCGTTTTTAGTGGATATATAAATATACTTAGCCATATCAAATTGCATAGATAATAGCCTTTGTGTATATTCTGGGTATGAAGATAAGTCTTTATACATAATATCCTTTGCATCATCTAATGGGAAAAAAGTAAGTAAAAAAGATAATCCTTTCCCATACTTTTCTTTTAATTTATTAGCTTTTGATGATTCAAAATTTCCTTTCAAATCTTTCAAAACCAAATAATCAACAGGCAAATATTTCAAAGATATTTGCAAATCATCTACTTTTTTATTTTTAACCAATCCATTGTTCTCATTATTCAACCATAAAAAGAAGTCTTTTTCTGAATGAAATGTTTGGGTGCAGCCCATAACACACAATAAACTAAAAAATACCAATATTTTAGACATAAAGACTATTTTCTATATTGTTTATTTAAAGCATCAACGATATCGTCTGTTATGTCAAGTGCTTTGTGCCCATAGAGTAAACTCCCTTGTTGTGTTGTCCCAAGAATTAAGTCAATACCTTTATCTTTCGCATATTGCTCTATAAAACTATTAACTTGTTTAAATATGCCCTCCATTGCCTTTTGTTCTTCTACTTGCATATTTTGTTGGATATAGTTTTGGTAATTAGCAAACTCCTTTTGTTTTTTCTCTAATAGTTCTGTTGTTTGCTTGTCCAAGTTTTGGGTTTTACCTATTTTTTGTAAAGAATCTATAAAATTCTCTAAACGTTTTTTCAAAGTATCACCACCTGCTTGCCAATCGCTTGTTTTCTTTTCAAATTTCTTTTGTGCTTCTTTAGTCCCCAAATATTTATCTACCAAAACTGCTGTTCTCACATAAGCAATTTTTGTATGTATTTTTGGAGAATAAAGCCAATAAATAAAAAAACAAAAAAATAACAAAGAAACAATTACATTAACTATAATTAAATTTTTTATTCTCATAATTATTTGTTGATAAATCTTATAAAATAGCTAATTCCTTGAGGTGATGTAATTTCAAAATAAAATATCTTCCCCAAATTATCTTTTAACCTAAAATATTGAAATTGCCTTAAAGATAATTTTTGGTATGAACCAAATGGAATAGGCTGTATTTTTCTGCTTATGTTTATTGGTGTTTTGTTAAAATCTAAAAAACGATATGAGCATAAATTTACATTTATAAATACATCTTCAGTAAACCTAAAATAAAGAATTTTATTGTCTAAATAATAAAACGCTTTATTGAGATTTTCTTCAACCTCTGCAACACATATTGGGTTTGTATGGCTTGAATCATATTCAAACCAAAATACTTCGCTTGGAATACTCAATGTTTGGGAAGGTGTATTTTCGAAAGTTATAGTTTTTTCTATAAAAACTTGCCAAGCATATTTTTTACCTTTTTCCAATATGGGAGCTTCAAATGGATAAGTAAGTGTATTGACAACTAAATTATTTTGTTGAAAATAAGATAAATTCGATTGTATTGCTGACTCAGGAGTTTGGTTTTCTAATATTTCCACTAAAACAATATTATATTTTGACGAAGCACTCACACCTGAAGTCCACATAAAAGAAGGGTATTTTTCTTTTATGATTTGTCCATTAGATGGATATAACAAAACAATACCAGAAGTTATTTGACAAAATGTATTAGAATAAAATAAAAATAAAATTACAACAAGCATTTTTATTTTTTTGAGAGAAAGAATAAGTTCCATTAAATTGAAAAGTTTAATTCGTTGTGCAAAGTAAAAAATTTTATTTTGAATTACCAATTTTTGTGTGATTTTTTTATAATTCCTATCATACTTTGATAACAATATAATGAATTGGTAATTATGTTTTAAAAACCCTTTCAGGGTTTAACCAAGAAGGTACTCCGACAGTTTTTAGTGGGAAAAGTATGGTGTTTTTTAGGTTTAACTAAAAAACACATTTTGTAAATTATTCCCTTTCGGGTGATACTTTGTAATTAAAATATTACACTAATTTCTATTTTTTATGCTTAATAAAGCTAATAATGCAGTTTTAGAAAAGTAAAAAAATAGCAATCTATAAACCGAATGGGAATAAGTTATCTGTTTTTCATATAAAAAAAACTAATTTTTAAGTTTTTTTTAAATTTTTAAACCAAAAGCAAAAAAAAAAACTTTACTTTTAGTATTTCTAAATTTTTATTTTGATAAGGTAAAATCTCCACTAAAATTGTCAGAGTACCACCAAGAATAACCCCACGTAAAATATGGGGAATATCAAAATACCAACCTATAATGTTGTTATCAAACTACTATGCTTTTTGAAAAAAACCTACAAATTTTTGCGCTATCATAAAAACATATTTTTTTTAGCAGGCTACTATACAATTTCTAAAAGTTGAGTATAAAACACAACTTTACTGGTAAAAACATCAATAAAATTGGTTTTATACCCGATTTTTAAGTGAATTTTAAAATTGTATAGCGTGATTTTTAAGTTATTGCGTGGTGTTTTGGCATAATACATACGAAAAGAAGCAAAAGTGCTATACATTTTAAATTTTAAATAAGTTATATTTTAATATGAAATAAATACATTTAAACCGTTTAAATATTATTTTTAGTATTACTTAGTAAATAAGCATTACATTTTACTTTGTCAAATACATTACATTTATAAATTTATTAAATAATGTTTTTTAACTAAAAACATACACGATAAAAAAAGGGAAATTCGTATAGATTTGGTAAAGGATTAAAGTGTGGTGTTATGAATTTGATTAACGTTATGTTGCCAAACGTTTTTTTTTTTGGTGTGTTATGTATAAATGTTGTAATATTGTTTAACACACCAAAATACTTTGAGTTTTTACCAACAAAGGTTTTTTTATGGTGTAAATTTGGCAACGATAAAAAAGTATTCTACTTGTGTGTGATGCGAAAAGGGTTTAAAAAATAGTGTTTTTCAAAAATTAATAATAAAACAAATTTATTTTTGCAAAATTTTATTAACTTTTTGCATTTTTTTAACCTAACCCAAAAGGGAAAATATAAAAAAAATTTTATATTGTTCAAAAAGGTTTTTTTAGGTTTTTAAAATTTATTTCCTTACCTTGAAATAATAAAAAATTTCTATTTATTTTTATTGTTTATTTTTAAAAAAAATCATGCCTTTACAAAAACATTTACAAAATTTATTTTCCTACTATTTTGTTTTTTTTACGATATTTTTTTTTATTAGTTTTTCCAATACAAAAACTTTTGCCCAATGTGATGAGCTTATTGACAGCCTTTTGACCAAGCAAGCCAATTTTATCAAAACAAATAACCGTACTGAACTCGCATACAATTACATTGCTTTGGCTGAAGCTTACTTACACCTTAGAGGGCGAGAAAGCGACCAAAAAGCTGAAAGATATGCAGAACAAGCCCTCAAAATAAGCGAAGGATTAGAAAACAAACTTGTATATGCACAAGCGTTAGTGGAGTATGGCATAGTGAAATATGATTTAGAAATAAATCTCAATGAAACTGAGAAATATTTTACGCAAGCCCTCAAAATTACAGAAGCACACCAAGAAAAAGACATAACAGCAGTTGCTTACCGAAAAATTGGCATTTTTTACTACAAAGTTCGCTACTTAAACCGTGATTTACTCGCTAAAACAGTTGATTACCTACGAAAAGCCTTTGATATAATGAAGGATAAACAGAAAACCAACCAAAAAGAACTTGCAGAACTTGCAGAAGACATCGCAGAAGTATATTACGAAATGGGAGATGAGAAAAATGCCTTTGAATTTGCCAAAAAATCCTCTGAATTGGAGGCTCAAAAAACGGATTTTAGTAAATCTGTTATCATAAAACAGGCTTTTGATAAGAAACAAGCTAATGATGCATGGTTTTGGGCGATTGCGGTGTTCCTATTAATTGTTTTTGCCATGTTTATTTTCGTTTTGTTCCTATGGGTAGCCCAAAGCAAGCAAACAAACTCTGCTCTACAAGAGCAAAAAAATAGGCTAAATGACCAGAAAACAGAAATAGAAGCAAAAAATCAAGAAATTGAGATAAAAATGCAGGAAATCCAATTCAAAAATGACGAAATTCAAAAAGCCAATGAAAATCTCCTTACTAAAAACAAGGAAATTGACCGCCAAAACCGAGAAATTATCTTAAAACAATACGAATTAGACGATAACAACAAGCAACTTTTAGAGAAAAAATTGGAATTGGAGCTGCGAAACGAAGAAATAGAAACACAAAAGAATGCTTTAGAAGTAACCAGTAAACAACTTGAAGAACAAAACAAGGCTTTGGAAAAATCCCGCCAAAATATCGAGGTTTTAACCAAAATTGGGCAAACAATTACCTCCTCTTTGGACTACAATTACATCTTTTCTAACCTTTATACCTACATAAAACAAATAATGCCTGCTGATGGCTTCGCAATTACAAACTATGAGGCTGAAACGAATGAATTGGTGTATAAACATAGGGAGATTTTGGGGCAAAATTTGCCACTTTCGCCTATTGATTTAGACCAAAAAGAAAGTCTCGCAGTATGGGTAATGAAGAATAACCGTGATTGTAAGATAAATACTGCAAAAGACAGGGCTTTGTACGTTCAAAATGATGATACTTGGCATGATTCCTTTCAATCCGCTATATACCTTAGGCTTGAAAATGATGGTAAAACCATTGGAACAATTAGCATATACAGCATAGAGCCTTATATTTATGATTATACACACGTAGAAATGCTTAAAACACTCTCAACTTATACAAGTATTGCCCTAAAAAATGCAGAAACGTACAAAATCCTTAATGCTGCCCAAAATCAACTTGTGGAATCGGAGAAAATGGCTGCCTTAGGTAACTTAGTGGCTGGCGTGGCACACGAAATCAACACACCAATAGGCATCTGTGTTACTGCTTCGTCAAGATTGGACACCAAAACAAAGGATTTTTTGCAAGTAATGAATGCTGGTACCATGAAAAAGAAAGATTTAACAGATTTCTTGGCTACCAATGAGGAAGGTATGCGCATATTACTCACAAATCTTAGGCGTGCTGCAGATTTGGTGCAAGGTTTCAAACGTGTAGCAGTGGAACATTCAAGCGAAACACAAAGGGTTTTTGATTTGAAAGATTATTTACAGGAAACCATTATGTCATTGAAACCAGAATTTAAAAAACGCCCTTTCAATGTGCATCTTGACCTCGCAGAAATTAGTATTAATAGCTATGCAAGTGCTTTTTCACAGATTGCTACCAATCTTTTTATGAATTCTATTATCCATGGTTTCAAAAACAGAGAAACAGGCAATATGGAACTCAAAACTTTTGTAAAAGGTAAAAATGTAGTGCTTTCCTACAAAGATGATGGCAATGGCATGACTCCAGAAATCTTGGCACGAATTTATGAGCCTTTTTTTACCACAAATAGAGAAGGTGGTGGCAGTGGCTTAGGTATGAATATCGTGTATAATTTGGTGCAAAAAATCAATGGTAAAATTCATGTTGAAAGCTCACCTGGAAAAGGCGTTTTGTTTTTGATTGAAATTCCTTTGGGAATAAATTTTTAAAATTTTATTGATGTTGTAAATCTAATACATAATCTTTTTTGGCTATTCAATTCATAATTTATAATTTATAATTCATAATTCATAACCTTGTTTTCATGCGTTTATCCATTTTCATTTTATTTTTTTTTATTTATTTCCCTTTAAAATCTCAAATATTAGCAGATGAGCCAAGCAAAAAACTTGCGTCCAAAATATTAGATTATATTTATACATCCAATTTTACACAAGCGACACAATACACCAATCAACTTGCACAAAAATACGCTACACACCCAGTTGTACCTTTTTTGAGGGCTTACATTGTGTCTTGGCAAAACTACCCTTTACAAAAAACAGATATTACATTTCCTACTTTTGAAAAACACATAAACGATTGTATTTCTTTTGCAGACGCTTTATTAAAACAAGATAAAAACGACAAAGAAGGACATTATTTTGCTATGATGGGGCATAGTTTGCTTGCCATACACGAATCCGAAGGTGGAAGTTTTAATGAATCTGTCAGTTATGGGCGAAGTGCTTACACACACCTCAAAAAAGGCATGGATTGGTGTGCTTCTTACCCTGATTTTTACTTCTCTACTGGGCTTTACAAGTATTACGCGCAGCAATACCCAGATACGCACCCTATCGCAAAGCCTGTAATGTTGTTTTTTCCTGGCGGGAATAAGATTGAAGGACTTGATTTTCTCCAAAAATCTGCTAAAATATCATGGTTTAGCAAAATAGAGTCATTTATTTACCTCACAAGCATCTATTCAAAGTACGAAAACAACTATAAAATGGCTATGTTATGCTCGCAACGCCTACACAACACTTATAAAAACCCATTCTTTGCCCTAAAATACTGCGAAAACCTCATACTTACACAGGATTATGCTAAGGCAGAACAGATATTGCCCTACTTCAATACACAAGAAAATAAGATGTATAAGGTAGGAACCGCTCTTTTCAATGGTATTTTGCAAGAAAAATACTACAAAAACAACCAAAAAGCTATTACATTTTATCAAAATGCGCTAAGTTATACAAATGTTGATGTACGTTATACCAAAGATTATCAAGCTATGGCAGATTTTGGCTTGGGACGTATATATAAAATGATTGGAAACCTCGAAAAATCCAAAGAACACCTCAAAAAAGCACGCAAAAACTGCGAATATTTAGGCATTTTGGAGGAGATTAAAAAGTGGTAAAGCCCCTTTTGAGGTTAGGGAGCTAATTAGGGCTTTGTATCAACACTTCTTTCAAGTAAAAAGGCTCAAAATAATCCACATTTTTGGCGTATTTTTCAGGGAAATGACTTGCCAAAAAACCGACTTCTTTCGCAGTAGGATAGATATTTTGATATAAACTATCCAAAAAAAAAGCATTTTTATTTTTTTCTAATATTTTTCTGCATTTTGGCATGCCATCACCAAAAAAACACACTTTTTGGGTATCTAATATATCCAAAAAACTACCTTCATCAATGATTTTAGCAGTAGTTTGGGCGTAAAATTCTGCAATTTTGGTATTATTTTCGTTTTTTTGGGTAAACAAAGCACAAAAAACCTCCATTCTGCGTGCATCAAGCATAGGACACAACAAAACATCATGGGGAACAGCGTAAATAGCTTGTTGTGCCATAGCTTGAAGGGTATTTACTGCAAAAATCTCCTTTTGTCCCAATGAATATGCCAATCCTTTGGCGGTGCTCGCCCCAATACGCAAACCTGTATAAGAACCAGGTCCTTCTGCGAGGGCAATTTGTGTTATATCAGTAGTTTTTCGTTGGCAAATTTCCAAAAGCTGTTTGACTATGACGATTAGTTGACTTGAATGAGATTGCGACAGGTGCAATTCCGAAAAAGCTAACAGTTTTTTGTTTTCAAACAACGCTACTGAACCTATTGGTGTAGAGGTTTCAAGCGATAAAAGCATAAATAAAGATTAAAAGGTTAAAAAGTCAAAAATCCAAGGCTACTTTTTTTAAAAATTTATTATTTTTTCCCTCCAAGTCTTTTTACCCCATCTTTACCTTTGGCGTTGCCTTGTTTGGAAGCCTTTTCGTACCAGCGTAGGGCTTCTTTTTTGTCTATTTTTATATCGCCTTCGCCTTTTTCGTATTTTTCAGCCAAAAAAACCTGCGATTCCACATAGCCTTTTTTCGCAGATTCTTTGAGATATTTAAGGGCTTTTTTTTCGTTCTCTTCCACGCCATAACCACCATAATAATAATTCTCACCCATATAGTGCAAGGCATATAGATTGTCCTTGTCTGCGGAAAGTTCAAGCCATTTTACCATTTCTTTGTCGTCTTTTTGTGTGCCACGACCCCAAAAATACATATACCCAAGCGCAAAAGTCGCATTAGCATTTTTTGCAAATTTTTTATTTGTAGAATGGTATTTTAAATATTTAAAAGCATTTTCATAATCGCCTGCCTCAAAAAATTTCATGCCTGCAGATTGTGCTTCTTCTATGGTCATATTATCAGGCGTTTTAGTGGTGCGACTTTTAAAATCAATACTGATAACTTTAAATTCTTTGAGCTTAGTATTCGGTTTATCCATTGTTTTGATATAGAAATCCATTTGCTTGGTATTTTGCGTAAAATGTTTACCAATATACATACCTTTGAGTTCCCTTTGGACTTCCACTTTTACATAATAAAACTTTTCTGGTGCTTGTGCGTTGTATAATACTTCTTTTGCGTTAGCAGATTTGATGGTATAGGTTAGTTTTTCCTTTTTCATATCACCATAAATATTTTTGACTTCAGTCAAATATTCGTCAATGGTCAATACACGCCTGTCTGTGCGTTTTGCATCATCATCAGGATTGAGGTCATTATATACATAAATATCATTATTGTCAAAAAACTGGTTAATAAACGCCTTTTTTTGCGTGATTTTTTTTTGCGTCAGCGTGCCTTTATCATTTTCTTCTTTTATGACAATGCTGTCGTTTAATACTGCTATCAAAGGCGTGATTTTTTGGTAATAATCTTCAATTACTTTTACTGCTTCAGCCCTAAAAATCTGTTCTTCGGTATTATTCATTTTTTGGGCGAACGCCCCCCAGCCCCCAAAGGGGGAAATAATAAGAAATATTAAGGCAAATTTTAATATTTTGGTAAGATTCATATATATATTTTTAATTATGGATTTTTGATTATGTATTATTTTTAAAATTAAAGGCTGTTTTTTCTAAGAAATATCCCTTGCGTACAAGATATACAACGGTTTATTATTGATGATAACTACATTGAAAAAAGTACGTAATAAAAACGCTACACCATTTTTACGTATTGCTTGCATTTCATATCTTTTTCCTAAAACATCATCAAAATTTTTAAGTTCTGGAATAAGCACCATAATATTTACTTTTTGTATTTCTTCCAAGTCATAGCCAAAAATCCGCGCAGCAGCTAAATTTACATCTTCCAATGTACCATTTTCCCTAAAAGAAATTACAGGATTGTAAGAACCATTAAAAAAAGCTTCATTTTTTGCCCTTTCTTCTTTCATACGTTTTTGGGTACGTTGCATTTCTTCTTGCGTTGCCTGCATTTCTTCCATATTTTGGCGCAATTCTTCTTCGCTTGATTGGAGTTCTTCTGCGGTAATACGTGTTTGCTCATACAATCGTTTTGTTTCTTCGTTTGTTTTCACCGAAATAAGCGTAATAGCCAAGTCATCAGCTACTTTTTTCAAAAAATTATGCTGATATTCTTCTAATTTTTCAGCAAACGCAATTTCCAAAATACCCAATACATCTTGATTTGCCATGAGTGGGATAATAAATACTGAACTTGGACGCATTTCGCCCAACCCTGATTTAATGGCAGGGTAAGATTCTGGGATTTTATGTAAAAAAATGGTTTTCCTCTCCAAATAACATTGCCCTACAAGCCCTTCCCCTGGTGAAATTTTCTGTTTGAGAAAAATCCTCTTGTTATAAGCATAACAAGCGGTCATTTCTAAATATACATCTTGGTCTTGGGGCGTATAAGCTACATAAATACCGCCTTGCGAAGCCCCAATATAACCCGAAATATAAGAAAGAATTTTCTCGGAAAGTTCGTAAATGCTTTCAGTTTGGGTACGAAGAATTTCACTCAAACCCGCAATACCATTGCTAATAAATTTATCTTGTTCATCGCGTATTGCTGATTTTTTAAGGCTTGTACGCATTTCAAATAATGATTTCCCCAAAATATCATTCTCCTCTAATGTGTACTCACTCTCAAAATCACCACTTGAAATCGTGTCAGCAAACGCCTTATTTCTTTGCAAATATAATAACTGTTCTTCTTGAGTTAATTGGCTCAAAATATTGCTTAATGTTCGCACTCTCAAAATCCTAATAACCATAATGCTAACAACGTGCATCACAATAATTACAAAAAATGCAATACAAAAACGCTCAACTGTAACTGCATTTTTTTCTAATAAATAGGTCATTACAACGTTTTTAAAAGGATTTTCGCCCAATGAAATCGCATATACGCCTACAATGAAAATGTATGCCAGTGCAGAGCCAAAATGTATCATTTCTTCGCTTAAATATAAAATCGTGATAGTAACCAAGATAAAATATATAAACCGTATTTCTGTAATACCTTTTGCAATAACCAAAAGCGAAAATAAAAGCGTGGTAAATGACAAACACACAAATAAATTTTTTACCCTGCGATTGGTCGTAAAATTTACACCTAAAAAAAAGAAACCCATAAACACACCACACGACAACAACCCCAACAATGGTTGTGCATATACTGAACCCACCAAAAACACCAACACACCAACTCCATATATCATGTAAGAGATATTATTGTCTGTTGCTTGGTAAATCTCCTCAAATGATTGCGCTATTTTTTCGTCTTTTGTCATAAAGTAAAAAGGAAAGTTTAAAATTGTAATACTATTTTTAAAATATCTTTATGGTAACCATTTACTTCGCCATATTTACTATCATGAACTTTTATAACAGGCATATTTTGCTGTTGGCTGATTTTTGAAAGCATTTTTCCAAGACTTTGTGCATCTTTCAATGACAAATCCCATGTTTTTCCTTGCAAGGCATAATAACCCGCTAAACTAAAATAATCCTCATTTGTTGTTTTTATTTTCGCTTCTATATCCAAAAGACGTGCCTCGTGGCTTTCTATCTTTTTTTCATGTTCTTGTAATTTTTTTTCATGTTCCACAATCAGTTGTATTGTTTCCAATAAAACCTCTGCTTTAGTTTTTGTGGTTAATTCATAACGTCCAGTTTTTCTGATATTTTCAATTACCTCAGCAACCCAATTCGTAAAATTTTCTGCTTCTGGTTTATTACTGCGAAAAGCTAATTTATAAACAGCCCTCTCTGTAATAAACCAAGTTTTTTGAAGCCCTCCCAAAGTTTGGGAGTCCTCTAAAAGTGTCCATTCTTTTGGAATTTGCCTTTGCCAAAGGCTATCCGCACCGCGCCAAGAAAGGTCTAACATTTCAAAAATGTCTTTTGCTACAAACCAAATTTGGTCTGCGCTTTGGATTATACCTACATATTTATCCAAATATTGTTTAAAATCTACTTCCATAAAAAAGCTTTGATTTGATTTTTTACAAAAATATATTTAAAAATTAAATAATGCAATGCCTTATTAAAAAAATAATGCAATACCTTTGAAACACATTTAAAACGCTTTTTTTAAATTTTTAATGCCCAATGTCCCTCAATTGTAACAAAAACTTTTGATAATATTCTTCCCCTAATTTCTGCAAAATACCTATTTTTTCATTGTAACCCGTATTTGTGTATGGAATAATATCTTTATCCAAAAATAAATTGATGCACTTTCGTTTATCAAAAAAAATCTTCATGTCACGATAAGAAATGTTTTTTTCGTCTTTTTGACGTTCAAGTACCATACACAAATGCCCTTCTTGCGTAAAAAGAAACTCATAATAATAAAGCATTTTCTCACGTAACAACTGCACCGTAATCAAACGCAATATAGGCTCATTTTCTCCCAAAAAACTATAATAATACGCTTCTGTACCATATTTTACTACTTTTTCAGTGTTTCCCTGCCTAAAATGATTGTAACTCCACTCATTCACATAGTATTGATTTTGCTTGATTTTTTCGCTCACATAACGATACATATCTTCTATGTTGCGTGTGATGCTCGGAAATCGCTTTGGACGCTCTTGTGCAAGTAAAGAAGTGTGTAGAAATAAAAAGCCCCACAGCACCCAAAGGGGGAAAAAATACAAAGAATGCAAAAAATTTAAATAGGTTTTCATTTAGATTATGGATTATAAATTATGGATTTTTTGTCATTTCGTAGAAACTTGGCTGTTCTTTCTAAGAACATTTATATGCACAAAATTCTAAAATAATTTTCGTAATTTTAATTTTTTACATAATTTATTAAATTGTTAATTTTTTAATTTTATTTTAAATTTTTAAATAAAATGCTTTTAAATGCTTTAAATGTACTTTATACCAAATTTTATTTGGGTATAATTTTTAAAATTTTTGATTTTATGCAAAATTAAATGTAAGAAATGACTTTTTTTGTAAAAAAAAAATTTTTAAGGTTTTAAAAAATTTATGTACTATTTTAATATTTTTTTAATTATTTTTGATTTTAAAGCAGAAATTAAAAATTTATGTGATTTTTATTACTTATTTTATGTTTTTTATGTATAATATTAAATTGTTAATTTTTTAATTTTATTTTAAATTTTTAAATAAAATGCTTTTAAATGCTTTAAATGTACTTTATGCCAAATTTTATTTGGGTATAATTTTTAAAATTTTTGATTTTACGCAAAATTAAATGTAAGAAATGACTTTTTTTGTAAAAAAAAATTTTTAAGGTTTTAAAAAATTTATGTACTATTTTAATAAAAAAATCATTTTTTTTATCGCGAATTTTTAGGATTTAGGAGAAAAAAGGTTTTATGTATCCATCTGTGTAAAGTTTAAAAAAAATATGCCAGACTTTCGCTCTGCTTAGTATAAACACGTTTCCTAAAAACTTATAAAATAGTTTTTTTTATTTTTATTGCGTAAAATTTGCACAATTTAATTTTTTATATTTATTTTGTGAAGGAATGAAGAACACAAAAATAATAAATCGTAAATTGTGGATTAAACACCATAAAATATAACTTACTTTATGCGATTTTTATTCCAAAAAACTGAAAAACCAATGACCATAATAAACACACGCACAAAAAACGTTTGTAAAATGTGTTTGTTCCAGAAAAAAGCAATCGGACAGATTGCATAAACTTTTAATAATGAAAATCTGAATTTAGGTCAGAACAATTTTGTCAAAAAATACTTTAAAATATTTTTTTGACGTAAAATTAACGAGAACGTATAAAAAACGCTTAAATTCCCATCACAAGCGTCAGAATATAGATAGAAATTTTATTTTTTTGCTTAGGAAAAAGCAAAAAAAAACCACAAACATAAATGCTTGTGGTTAAAAAAAATTTTGAAGTTTTTTTTGAAAAATTAGTCGCCTAATTTTTGTTTAGCTTTTTTTGAAAAATCAGTTACCCAACTTTCTTGTTTAGCTTTTTTTGAAAAATTAACTACCCAATTTCTCTTTTTGTTCTACTTGTTTATCAAGTTATAGATTAAAATCACAAATTTAAATTTAAAATACCATACACCGACCAAGGCTATTATTTTAAATTTTTACACCGATTTTTTTCTTGTTTTTTTTAATGGAAATTAAAAAAAAATTCTTTTTTAAAGCAACCTTAAAATGCAGAAATTGGAGTTTCTACATTTTTTATTAAATGAAATTTATTAATTGAAATTTATTAATGAAATTTATTTTCTGCTTTAAATGAAATTCGATTTCTACTTTAAATACTTAATTGCAAAAATATAGGTTGTTTTGTAAATTACAAAAAATTTTTAATAAAAATGCAAATATATTTATATTTGATATAAATATATTTTACATTTTAATCAAAGAAATTATCATTTATTATAAATTTTAGGTATTTAAAAAAGTAATTTAATAAAAAAAAAGACATTCAAAACAAGAAAAAAAACGGTAAGATTTTAATTTTATAACTTGGAAAGCAGTTAAATAAAAAAGGCAGAAACTTAGATTTTCATTAAAATTTTTATTCATTTAAAATTTTTAATAAAAATGAAAATCAAAAATCACGAGGCGTTGTACCAGCTTTTGCTTGACAATGCCCAAGAAATCTTATCGGATTTAATCAGCGAACAAACGCCCTTGCGTGGTGGTCGTTTTTCAAGTTTTTGGCGAAATAGTAAAGATTTGAACTGTTCACTGAAAAATGGTTTTGTAAAAGATTTTGTGAGTGGCGAAAGTTATAATATTTATTCGTTTGCCACAAAAATTCTAAACATAGAAAAACCCGTTTTTACGCTTTCGGAGATGTTTTTTCCGAATGAAATCGTATATGATGATGGCAAAAATGGCTACAAAAAAACCCAAAACAAGCCTTTTAAAAAGCGTATAAGCACTACGCCAAAGCCTACACAAGCGACTACCCCAATCAAACAGCGAGGTTTTATTCCTTTTGACTATTTCATGCCCAAGCGTGATACGCCATTTCATACATTTTTGCATGGTTTGGGTATTTCTGACGCACATTTATTAAAATGGCATGTAGGCGGTGAAGTACAACGTTCTTATATGTGTGATGATGGTGATTATACAACTTTCATTTATACAAACTTATTAGGCGAGCACAGTTTTGCCAAAAATGTCATTTATGGCAATAATGGCAAGCGAAAAAAAGGGAAAAACAGCATCAAGGCATTTTATAGAAAAGATGTTATTTTTGAGCGTTGTTTTTTTGGAGAGCATTTAATAAATGTGCAAAAACCAATTGCAATTGTAGAATCTGAAAAATCTGCGGTATTGAGTGCGTATTATTATCCGCAATATAATTGGCTTGCAACAGGTGGAATAAATAGCATAAAAGCGGAAAATTTTGAGAAATTTTTGGAACGTTTGCACCAAAAATGCGAACAAGAAACCGTAGCACCAGAAACCCTACAATTTTTCTATTTTGCTGATGCTGATGCAGTTGGGCGTGGTATCCCAAGCGTGGAGGTTACAACGCAAAATTTGATTTTTAGTTTGTTGCAAGAAGTAGGTTGTATTTTTATTGATATTACAGCACCTCCCGCCCCCAAAGGGGGAGCTAACAGCCAAGACCACACAACATACCAAAAATTTCCAAAAGGTTTTGATATTGCGGATTATATATTGGAATTGATTAGTAACCAAAAAAATAAAGATTTAAGGCTATTAGCACCCCCTTTGGGGGCAGGGAGGGATTTCACCCCATTTTTCAAAGAAATTACACCCAAAACGTATAGCATTACTACACCAAGATATTTATCAGCGATAAAATATGAATTGGTAAATATGTTGCATGAAAATCAATGTGTCATTATTGAATCTTCCGCAGGTTCAGGCAAAACAAATACTTTTTTGAGGGATATTTTGCCACAGTTTGACAATGCCTATTTTGCAGTTCCGCAGACTTTGCAAGCACGTCAAATTGCACAAGAATATGGATTGATTACTGCGTATGAAAGCGTAGAAATGGATAACATATTTATGGCACAAGCGGTAAAAGTAGGCACTTATAATAAAATTGCTATGCTATTTGCGGAAAATAACAAAGATGTGAAAATGATTGTAATTGATGAAACACACATTTTGACAGATGCTTTTAATTATCGCGGAAAAGTAATTGAAGATTTGCAAAAACTCATTTTTTTAGCAAGAAAAAATAATACAAAAATCGTGTATTTGAGTGCGACACACGACAAGAACCTAAATGCAGTATTAGATGATGCTTTGCACATTGTTGTAAAACAAAAAAATCCTGTGAAAACAAATCTCAAAGATATAATTTATGCTAAGAAAGCAAATATCGCTTTGGCTTCTTACCTGTCTGAACAAAATTGGGAAAATGGGAAATGCAGAGTTGTTCGCATTGACAGCAAAAAACTCGCTATGTCGGTAAGCCTTGAACTTGTGGCAAATGGGACATTGAAACAGTCCGAAATTGATTTTGTGTTTAGTGATAAACATAAAGACCGAAGGCTACGCACACAAACGCACAAACATGTAGAACATCATAATCTGATTCCAGAAAGCAAAAAACTTGTGTTTGTTACCAAGATTTTTGATACAGGTATCAACATTATGAATACCAATATTGAGCCTATTTATTGTACAACACGCAAAGAACTTCCACGCACTAAGGTACAGTTTTTTGCACGTTTTAGAGCAATGGAAAACATTGAAGGCATTACATTTACAAGGGAAAAAAAATCAAACAACAACAAAGATATTTCACAACAGTTTAAAGCAGAAAAAACCTGCAAAGATTTGATGAAATACACAAAAGTAATTGTAGAAAAATTTGACTTGTCAATTCATTTAAAATTATACAAAGCAAATGACATTAAAAATAATTCAAAATTGAATAGTGATAATTTGATTTTGATTGGAGATAATGCGGTTATTGCCAATAATTTTAAAATATTGCATGAACTCAGCCAACAGGAAATTTTTGACATCACGCCAACAGAAGAATTGGAATATTTGGAAAAACACAATATCCAAGTAATTTCGTCTGGAAAATTAAAAATTAACCTTTCAAAAGAACAAGTAAAAAGAATGGACGACAACATGAAAAAATTTAAGGCAAAAGAAAAGGAAAACGAAGCCTTTTTTGTGAAAAATTTCCAAAAAATCTTAAAAGATGCCCACAAAAATTATATTGGTTTTGAGGACATTGACAAGACTTTTAACCTGCAATATCACCCTTTGGAAGTTGTAGAAACTATTTCGGAAGACACATTGGATATAGACCAACAAGCGAATTTTGTAAAAAAAGCTCTCCAACTTCATACATTAGGCATACACAACAACGACATTATCCCTAAGGTTTTGGAGGGAAATATGAGCAACTTAAAATTTGGATTGCTCAAAAGCAAAATCATCAACAACAAAAATTTATTCTATCTCGCACAAGCCCCAGAAGTAGTGCCAATGCTTGTGAAAAGGCAACAAACCGAGTTATTCATTTTGGATAATTTCGTAAAAATTATAAACGAAACGCTCGCAGAAACTCAAAATAAACCCAATACCTGCGTATTTAGTGAGGAAATCACACAACTACAACAAATATTAGACAAACTCAAAGCCCAACACCAAAAACCAAAAAAGACTGTAAAAAAACAAATGGAAACGCTTCAAAAACGCATAAATGTTTTACAAAATACAATAGGATTTGTAGAATTGGAAAGTTTTGTAAGTGATGTATTTAGAAAAATGCCCAAAGAAAGTAACCTAAAACGTGGCGGTGTGATGGACGAAATAAGTTCTATTTTCCATGTTGAACGGAAATATGTTCGCATGATAAACAACAACGTAAATTGTAATGTGATGTTGGTGCGGATTGGCAAGCAAAAGCATTTGCCAGAAGTTTTAATAGAAATCGGTTTTACAAATACGCAAGCAAATGCTTTTATACAAAACCTTCGCACAAGCATTGAAAACGATAAAGGTATTTTTAGAGAAAAAATGGAAACTGATTTATTAAAAGAAACTGCGTTTTTTAGTTCTTATTTTTTTGAAAAAAAGCAACATAATTCATTAAATTAAAAAACCCTTATAAAAGCCTATAAACACATTAAAATAATTAAAATTGATACAAATTGACATTCTTTTTTATAGGAAAGAACGCATATTTATATCAAAAAAAAATTCTTAAATTCTGGATTTTAACACCTTAAAAACAGCATTTCAATATCCTATTTTTCAAAAAAAATTTAGGTAAAATATTGAAACAGTTATCTTTTTGTTTAAACTGAAAAAAAGCCCCAGCCCAAGGGAGCAAGTAGGTTATATCAAATTTTTATTTAAGAAATTAAGGTAAAATATAACTTAAAATTCCTTTTTTAAGTAATCGTTGAACAAATACTAAAAACTTATCTTTTTTTATAAAAAAACTTGGTTTTTTCAAATAATTTTTGTATTTTTTGAAAAAGAAATAATTTTTAAATATAACATTCCTCTTTGTATTTAGTCCCCCTTTGGGGACTGGGGGCTTTTTAGGAGCTTAATATGACACATATAATTTCATTTGTAAACCACAAAGGAGGCGTTGGCAAAACGACATCTTCGCTCAACTTGGGCAAAGCGTTGTCTTTGATGGGCAAAAAAATATTATTGATAGACATAGACCCACAAGCAAACTTAACGCTTTGTTGTGGCATAGAACAGCCTACCAAAAGCATGTATAATGTGTTTGTGGAAGATATAGCATTGCCTATTTTGCACATTAGCAAAAATATAGACCTTGCACCTTCAAGTCTTGAACTTATGACTGCAAGCAACAAATTACAAGCAAGTGTAGGTGGATATTTCAAACTTAGAAAAAGTTTGAAAGATATAGCAGATAAGTATGATTTTGTGTTGATTGATTGTCCGCCAAGTTTGGATATTTTGACCATGAATGCGTTTATTGCTTCGGAAAATTTATTGATTGTTGTGCAGGCACATTATTTGGCGGTTGTGGGCTTAAATATGATTTTGAATACTTTGTCAGAGTTGAAAGAAAACTTGGATATAAACATCAATATTTTAGGTTTTTTGCTCACACAAACCTCACACACCAACATCAGCAAAGCAATAACCGAAAGTATGCAAACTGTTTATCAAGAAAAGTTGTTTAACACAAGTATTCGCCAATCCGTCAAATTTATAGAGGCTTCTGCACAACATACAAATATTTTTGATTATGATGCTAATAGCACAGGTGCATTGGATTACATGGCGTTGGCGAGGGAAATAGCCACCTGACCCCAAAGATGGAATAAATAGTCCTTATTTGGTCACTAATAAAAGACTTATTTGGTTTTAACGTCTCGCTAAGACCAATAAAAAGTTAACTGAAAAACTAAAAAAAACATGGCAAAAAAAGAATTTTTTGGGCTTACTTCCAGAATGAATGAAAATAGTTTTGCAGAAGTACAAGCCATACAAAAAGAAAAAAAAACGAAAGAAGTGGTTATTTTGGAAGAATTAAAAATGTTCATTCCGCCACTCAATTCAGAAGAGTTGCAAATATTAGAAGATAGTATTTTGCAAGATGGTTGCAGAGATGACCTTGTCGTTTGGCAACGTACATTTGAGGAGTTTATCTTGGTTGATGGACACAATCGTTACAACATTTGCAAAAAACACAACTTGTCTTATGGTGTCCTTGTGCGACCTTTTGCAGACTTGAATGATGTGAAAAATTTTATGATAAGTAATCAACTTGGCAAACGCAATACAAGTGATGAGGTGAAGTCATATTTGAGGGGTGTGCAGTACGCAAAATACAAAAAAAATCATAGTGGAACTGGTGCAAATCAATACACTAAAAATGACGAAAAAGAGCTAAGGGGACAAAATGTCCTCTTAGCAGAAAATGACGAAAAAGAGCTAAGAGGACAAAATGTCCTCTTAGCAAAAAATTCAGAAAAAACCTACAATAAACTCGCTCAGACACATAAAGTGTCCTCAAAAACCATTCAGCGAGATGAAAAATTTGCAGAAAATTTAGATAAATTTTCAGGAGAAAATGTGGATTTAAAATGGAATATTTTGAACAAAAATTTTTTAATTTCTAAAAATGATTTAGAAAAAATTTCAAAACTTTCTGATGCAGAAATTCAAAAAATTAGGGAAGAATTTATCGCCACAAAAAAAATAAATTTACCTAAAAACGAAAGCAAAAAAACTACTTCAAAAAATAATAATTTTACAACAACATTAAAAAAACTTGAAGCCATTTTACAAAAAGAACCTTTGCAAAAAAACCAAAAAGAAAAAGCAAAAGAAATCTTAAAAGAAATATTGGAAAAACTTGATGCTTAGAAAATTTCCTTAGAAAACACCATGAAAAAAATATTACAAAGCCTTTTCGCACATGAAACCCTTTCGCAAGAAAATGCAAGAGAGATACTGACACAAATGGCACAAGGTGCATATAACAATTCACAAATGTCTGCCTTTATGACTGTTTTTATGATGCGAAACATCACAGTAGAAGAACTTGCAGGCTTCCAGCAAGCAATGTTAGACCTTTGCATAAAAGTTGATTTACAAGGGCTTAAAACAATAGATGTGTGTGGTACAGGAGGTGACAGCAAAGACACCTTTAATATTTCTACGTTGTCTGCGTTTGTATTGGCAGGTGCAGGTATTCACGTGGCAAAACATGGCAATCATGGTGTATCGTCTTTGGTGGGTAGTAGCACCGTGTTGGAATATTTAGGGGCAAAATTTACCAACGACCTAAGCCAATTACAAAAATCGTTGGACAAAAGCGGTGTATGTTTTATGCACGCACCATTATTTCACCCTGCTATGAAAAATGTTGCACCAATCCGCAAAGAATTAGGGGTAAAAACTTTTTTTAATATGTTAGGTCCTATGGTCAATCCAGCTATGCCTTCACATCAATTGGTGGGCGTTTTTAGCTTGGAATTGGGACGATTGTATTATTATTTGTACCAACAAAAAAAAGATACAAATGCCACAAATAATTTTATGATAATCCACAGCATTGATGGGTATGATGAAATTTCATTGACAAGTAATGTAAAAATTTTTACAAAAAATAAAGGCGAAAAACTGTTTAATCCTTTGGATTTAAAATGTAATTATTTGCAACCGCATGAGCTTTTTGGTGGAAAATCCATTGAAGAAGCAGGCGAAATTTTTATAAAAATATTGGAAAATAAAGGCACAGATGCACAAAAAATGGTACTTTTGGCAAATAGTACCGCAGGTGTTCAATGTTTTTTTCCAGAAAAATCTTGGGAAGAATCGTGGGCTGTTGCAGAAGAAAGTTTAATAAGTGGCAATGCTTTGAAAAAATTTAAAGCGTTTTTAGCCACTTAAAAAGCCCCAACCCCAAGGGGAGTAAATATAAGGGGGAATAAGTACAAATTATTCAATTACACGTTTCCTAATTTATTCCCTTTGGGGGTTAGGGGGCTTTTAAACAATAAAAATGATGAATAACCAAATAAATGATAATGTTGTAGAAAGAATATTATTTTCGGAGGAAACAGAAGAAGAAGGTTTTATCACAATCCCTTTTCAAGTAGAAGATGAAAATCCTAATAAAAGCGAAAATTTAGAAGCATTGCCTATATTGCCAGCACGCAACACTGTTTTATTCCCAGGTATTGTGATGCCTATTACGGTTGGGCGAAAAAAATCTATCAAACTCGTAAAAAAAGCCTATAAAGGCGATAAACTTATTGGTGTAATCACACAACACAATCCTGATGCAGAAGATACTGCTTTTGACGAAATTTATAAAGTGGGAACATTAGCCCAAATTATGAAAATATTTACCTTGCCTGATGGAAATCTCAACATCATTATTCAAGGTAAAAAACGCATTGAGGTACAAGAATTTTTGAGTGATGAACCTTATATCACTGCAAAAGTAAAAACACTTACAGAAAATTTTCCAGCTAAAACCAACAAACAAGGCAAAGCATTGATGGCTTCGGTAAAAGATTCCGCAAGCAAAATCATGCAACTTAATCCTGAAATTCCACAAGATGCCAAAGGTGTAATTGACAACATAGACAATTTAAGTTTTCTGACGCATTTCCTATGTTCAAACCTCAATGTAGAATCCACTAAAAAACAAAAAATGTTGGAAACAAATGACGCTTCAGAGCGTGTTACATTGCTCTTGGAATATATGAATGAAGAAATACAACACCTTCAAATTAAGCAAGAAATCAACAGCAAAGTTCATTCGGATATTGACCAACAACAAAGGGATTATTTTTTAAGGCAACAAATAAAAATTATTCAAGACGAACTCAATGGCGGACACGAAAGCAATGAAATGGAACTTGACACACTCCATAAAAAAGCCCAAACCAAAAAATGGAGTGAAAAACTTGCAAAACATTGTCAAAAAGAAATCTCAAAAATAGCCAAAATGAATCCTGCATCTGCGGAATATCCTGTGGCATTAAATTATGTGGAATTTCTGTTGGATTTGCCTTGGGAAGAATATACAAAAGATAATCACGACCTCAAAAATGCCAAAAAAATATTGGACAAAGACCATTACGGATTGGAAAAAGTAAAAGAGCGGATCATTGAATATTTGGCAGTATTAAAACTTAAAAATAACCTCAAAAGTCCTATTCTTTGTTTATATGGCCCTCCTGGCGTAGGTAAAACTTCACTCGGAAAATCTATCGCAAAAGCCCTCAACCGCAATTATGTACGTATGGCATTGGGCGGTGTAAATGATGAAGCAGAAATAAGAGGACACCGAAAAACATACGTAGGAGCAATGGCAGGCAAAATTCTCCAAAACATCAAAAAAGCACAATCTTCAAATCCTGTATTTATTCTTGATGAGATTGATAAAGTTTCTTCGGATTTGAGGGGCGACCCTGCGTCTGCATTATTGGAAGTATTAGACCCAGAGCAAAATAACAGTTTTGGCGACAATTATTTGGATATGGATTATGACCTTTCCCAAGTGCTTTTTATTGCCACCGCCAATAGCCTTGACAGCATTCACCCAGCTTTGCGTGATAGAATGGAAATCATTGAAATAACAGGCTATACCCAAGAAGAAAAATTGCAAATTGCCAAAAAACACCTCATTCCTGAACAACGCACTGAACATGGCTTGCAAGCAAAAGATATTCGTTTTGATGATGCTTCAATCGTGAAAATCATTGCAGATTATACACGTGAATCTGGTGTAAGAAATCTCAAAAGAAAAATAGGGGCAGTTTGTCGCAAAATTGCAAAAGCAGTTGCTTCACAAGAAACACACGCAAAATTTATTGCTGAAAAAGAAATCCCAAAACTTTTAGGCTCAGAAATTTTTGATAAAGAAATTGCAGAAAATGAAAACCACATAGGTGTTGTTACAGGTTTGGCTTGGACACAAGTAGGAGGCGAAATTTTATTTATAGAAGCAAGTTTATCCAAAGGAAAAGGTCGCCTTACACTCTCAGGACAACTCGGAGATGTAATGAAAGAATCTGCCCAAACTGCTTTATCTTATCTCAGAAGTATTGCGGAAAATTTAGGCATTGAATACCAAAAATTTGAAGAATATGACCTCCACGTACACGTACCCGCGGGAGCTGTGCCAAAAGATGGCCCTTCTGCGGGAATTACCATGCTTACTGCATTAGCATCAGTTTTTACCAATAAAAAAGTAAAATCACACGTTGCCATGACAGGCGAAATCACACTAAGAGGCAGAGTATTGCCTGTAGGTGGCATCAAAGAAAAAATACTTTCTGCCAAAAGAGCAGGCATTAAAGAAATTATTTTGTGTGAAAAAAACAAAAGGGATATTGAAGAGATAGACCAAAACTATATCAAAGACATTGTTTTTCATTTTGTAAAAAACGCAGAAGATGTATTGAAATTGGTGTTTGTGGATTAGGAAAGGTAAAAAGTTTAAAAGGTCAAAGTTTAAGAAGTTCAAAAGTATTTTACTAAAAAACTGATTACTGAAAAAACTTATTTTTATGAACATTGAAAATCTAAAAAAATATTTAGGTGACACATTTCAAATATCAACCGAGAATATTGAAAAAACATTTGAAATAAAACAGTTTGGCGGTGGTTTTTCCAACCTTACTTTTGGTGTAAAAGCAGGCGGAAAAAACATGGTGTTGCGTATGCCTCCTGTAGGGGCTTCGCACATTCATAAAGGTCATGACATGACAAGGGAATTTAATATTTTAAAAACCCTTTTCCCTATTTATCCAAAAGTACCACAAGTATATGCCCTTTGCGAAAATACAAGCGTGTTGGACGCACCTTTTTACCTCATGCAACAGCTTGAAGGCGTAGTTTTGCGTGCTGGTAGTGTATTTAATTTATCCAAAGAAGAAAGACAATTATTAGACAAAAATCTCATAGAAAATTTTGCACTTTTGCACCAAATTGACTTTGAAAATACACCACTCAAAGACTTAGGCAAAACCGAAGGCTACACACAACGACAAGTAAATAGTGTGGTACAACGCTACGAAAAAGTGAAAACTGATGATGTGCCACACATTGAGGAAGTTTTTGAATGGCTTTCGAAAAATATACCTGAAACAAAAAGGAATGCTTTTTTGCACAACGATTATAAGTATGATAATCTTGTACTCAATACCCAAAACCTTACCGAAATAGTAGGTGTATTGGATTGGGAATTGAGTACGATAGGTGATGCGTGGGCAGATTTGGGTGTGATGTTGAGTTATGTTACAGAAAAAAACGATTTTGAAAGCATTAAAAGTTTTGGCATTACCATTACCGAAGGCACTTTTACAAGGCAAGAGTTTTTGGAAAAATACCAAGAAACTACCCAAACAGAAGTTAAAAATATCGTATTTTATTACGCACTTGGCATTATTCGCCTTGCGATAATTGCTCAACAAATATATTTTCGCTACAAACAAGGTTTTACCAAAGATGAACGCTTTAAATACCTCATTTTTGCAGTGAAAGATTGTGTAAAAACTGCGTTGAATGTGATAAATAAGGGAAAATTAGCCCCCTAAACCCAAAGGAGAATTAATACACAAAAATTTATAAAATTTATTTTTAACAAAAAATAGAACTTAGTAACGTAATAAAAAAAAATATATCATAATTATTATGCCATATTTTTTTTTATATCATAATTTTTTATATTTTTGTAAAAAAAATGAAAATTATGAGTGAAAATTTAGTTTTATTTGATTTTGACGATAAATCTATTCGGGTAATGATAATTGAAGGGAAAATTTGGTTTGTAGCCACAGATATTTGTAAAATATTAGAACATTCTAATTCTTCTCAAGCGGTCAAAGACAATTGTAAAAAAGATGGTATAAGCACTGCTTATACCATAGACAATATGGGACGAAATCAACATGCTACTATTATAAACGAGGCAAATATGTATCGTCTGGTCATGAAATCAAGAGCGAAAAATGCCTTAGTTTTTCAAGATTGGGTTATTGAAGATGTATTGCCTTCTATAAGAAAAACTGGTAAATATGAAAATTCAAATGTTGTACTTAATTCTATGGAAATTATGAGGCAACAACTGGATTATATCATTGAACATGAAAAAAAACTACAAGAACATGAAAAAAAGATAGAAAGTCATGAGGCACGTCTTTTAGATATAGAAGCAAAAATCAAAACGACAAACGAGGATTATTTTAGTTTGGCGGGTTATTATGCTTCGCAGGGGAAAACATGGGATTTGTCATTGAAAGATGAACAAAGTATTGGAAAAATGTTGTCAAAAACAAGCCAACAACAAAATATGCCTGTCATAAAAGTTCACGATAGTAAATATGGTGAAGTAAATGGCTATCATAAAGGTATTTTAAAAATAGTATTGAATTTTTAAATTTAAATTATGACTACATTAGAAACTGCAAAAAAACTTGGGCTTTTGCCCGAAGAATTTACAAAAATTGAAGAAATATTGGGTAGAAATCCCAATTTTACAGAACTTTCAGCGTATTCTGTGATGTGGAGCGAGCATTGTAGTTACAAAAATTCCATTCTTCACCTCAAAACATTGCCCAAAAGTGCTATGCCTTCGCCTTTTTCAAAAGACAAAAAAACAGGCATTTTGGCAGAAGCAGGACAAGAAAATGCTGGTTTGGTGGCAATTAGTGAAGATTTGGCGTGTGCTTTCAAAATAGAATCACACAATCACCCTTCTGCATTAGAGCCTTATCAAGGCGCTGCAACAGGCGTTGGAGGCATTAACAGAGATATTTTTACAATGGGCGCAAGACCAATCGCACAAATGAATACTTTGCGTTTTGGGGATTTGACACAAGACCGCACAAAATATTTATTGAAAGGTGTCGTAAAAGGCATTGGCGATTATGGCAATGCCTTTGGTGTGCCTACAGTGGCTGGAGAAGTGTATTTTGATAATTGTTATAATGTAAATCCCTTAGTAAATGCGTTTTCTGCGGGCATTGTAGAAATTGGAAAAACTGCCTCAGCGATTGCATTTGGTGAGGGGAATCCTGTATTTATCGTGGGAAGTGCCACAGGAAAAGATGGCATACAAGGGGCATCTTTTGCCTCAAAAGACATTACAAAAGATTCTGTAAATGATTTGCCTGCGGTGCAAGTAGGCGACCCTTTTCAAGAAAAATTATTGTTGGAAGCTTCTCTCGAAATTATTGAAAAGGATTTAATTATTGGAATGCAAGACATGGGTGCTGCGGGTATTATTTGCTCTACTGCGGAAATGAGTGCAAAAGGGGAAGCTGGTATGCGTATTGATTTGGACAAAGTGCCTTTGCGTCAAAAAAATATGCAAGCATGGGAAATGCTCCTTTCTGAAAGCCAAGAACGTATGCTTGTGGTCGCAAAAAAAGGCAAAGAAAATGAGATTTTAGCCATTTTTGATAAATGGGATTTGCATTGTGTTCAAATTGGCGAAGTTACCAACACAAAAAGATTGCATTTTTACCACAAAAACGAACTCGTAGCAGATGTTCCTGCGGAAAGTCTGGTTTTGGGTGGTGGGGCACCGATTTATGTCAGGGAACAAAAAGAACCTGATTATATCAAAGATTTGCAAAAATTTGATATTAATAACATTGCACAACCCCCAAAAAATGATTTTTCAAAAATTGCAAAATTCCTATTATCAAGCCTAAATATTTGTTCGCGTAAATGGATTTATGAACAATATGACAGTATGGTGGGAACTGCCAACTTGGGTATCAACCGCCCTGCTGATGCAGGCGTGGTATTAGTCAAATCGCCCAAAGGCGGACACATCAACAAAGCTCTTGTAATGGCAGTAGATTGCAATGGAAGATATGTACAAGCAAATCCTGAAATTGGGGCGATGATTGCGGTATGCGAATCCTCACGCAACGTAGTATGTGCAGGTGGCGAGCCTTTGGCAATTACCAACAATTTGAATTTTGGGAACCCTTACAAGCCAGAAGTTTATTGGCAATTTGCAAATGCAGTAAAAGGCATTAAACAAGCGTGTGAAGCACTTGGCACACCTGTAACAGGTGGAAATGTGAGTTTTTATAACCAATATACCAATGAAAATGGCGAAACTTTGCCTGTTTTTCCAACGCCTACGATTGGTATGTTGGGTATTTTGGAGGATTTGAAATGGCAAACAACCTTAGCATTTCAGCAAAAAGGTGATATTATTTATCTTTTGGGTGAAAATCATAATGACATCGCGAGTTCTGAATATTTGTATAATTATGTAGGTATCAAACAAAGTCCTGTGCCATATTTTGATTTGCAAAAAGAAATTCAATTACAAAAAATCATATTTGATTTAATCCGAAAAAATCTCCTACAATCTGCACATGACTTGTCTGATGGCGGATTATTTGTAGCCTTGGCAGAAAGTAGTTTTTACCACAATGTTGGTTTTGCAGTGCAAAAACCTGCGTATTTGGAGCACATTCGCAAAGATGCTTTTTACTTTGGGGAGGCACAAAGCAGGGTTTTAATTTCTATAAAAAAAGAAAATAAAAAGGATTTTGAGGAATTTTTGCAAAAAAACAATTTCCCATATATACAATTAGGCGAAGTTACTGCACAAGATTTTAATTGTGATGGTGAAATTTGGCTTGATACAAAAGGGGCAAAAATGATGTTTGAGGAAACGCTGGAAAGTTATTTGTAAAAAGGGTAAATTGTGGTTTTGAATTTTTTTTATTAAACTTTTTAGAAATAATATATTATGCCTAAAAAACTGATTTTTATGTTTTTGGTTGTTTTTTGTTTTACTAAAATCGCTTATTCCCAAAAAATATACACTTTTGAGGAATTAGAAAAAACAACAAGTGAAGAAAAGGAAATATTAAAAAAAATATTTGGTGAGTATTCTGCGGTAAATCATAAGAAAGCAATAAAAGTGTTTGATGATGACAACGACAAACAAATAAAACTTGGAAGAAATATAGGAAATGATTTTTTTGTAAAATTCAAAACACAAATAAATGATTTTGAGTTGTTAAAAAAAATGAAAAGTGGTTTTGAGTTTGATTTTATTTTGTATTTTGATGAAAAAGGTAATTTAGATTATTTTTTATATTCTATAGAACCACAAGATACAGAGTACAAACTCAATGAAAAAAACAAAGAAATATTTATAACATTGCTCAATGAGGTTGTAAAAGGCTATCAACCAGGTGTGAATGCTTATAAAAAATATAAGATTTATTATAAATATACACAAAATTATTAGTCATGAAGTGATTTTGTAGAAATTTTTTATGAAAATAACCATTTTAGGCAGTGGCACATCACAAGGTGTGCCTGTGATAGCGTGTGATTGTGAAGTGTGTAAGTCAATGGATTACAGAGACCAGCGTTTGCGTGTGTCTATTTATGTAGAAGTGGAGGATTTAAGGTTAGTAATTGATACAGGTCCTGATTTTCGTCAGCAAATGCTTAGGGCAAAAGTGAAAGGTATTGATGCAGTATTATTTACGCACGAACACAAAGACCACACCGCAGGCATGGATGACTTACGTACTTTTAATTTTAAAACTGAGAAAGACATTCCAATATATGCACGTAAAAGTGTGATGAATCAATTAAAAAAAGAATTTGAATATATTTTTGTAGATAAAAGCAAAAAATATCCTGGTGTGCTTTCAGTAGAGGAATTTTTTATAGAAAACAAACCTTTTTTTATTAAAAATATTGAAATAATACCTATTGAAGGGCTACACCACAAATTACCTGTTTTTGGATTTAGGATAAAAGATTTTATTTATTTGACTGACATCAACAGCATCACTGAAGAAGAAAAAGCCAAAATGCACAACGCTGATGTGATTGTATTGGACGCTTTGCAAAAAGAAAATCATATATCACATTTTACACTCACCCAAGCGGTAGAATTATTGGAAGAATTGAAACCAAAAAGAGCCTATCTCACACACATAAGCCATAAAATGGGACTCCACAAGGCAGTAGAAAAAGAACTCCCAAGTTACATAAAATTGGCGTATGATGGACTTGTTATAAATTGCCCCCCAACCCCCAAAGGGGGAGAAAATAGCCTTGTACTTGGCATTAATCCCCCCTTTGGGGGTTAGTGGGCTTTATGTTATATTCCCTCCTCATAGCAGTTCGCAATGAAACTCAAAATCTGCCTTTTTTATTTGAAAGTTTGCGGAAATTAGCCCAAAAAAATGACTTAAAAAATCAACTTGAAATCCTTTTTGGTGATGATGATTCTACGGATAATAGTGCAAATTTAATAACGGATTTTATACAAAATAATCCACAAATTAATGCCAAATTATACGACATCACAACCACAACGCACACACAAGGCAAAGCAAATGTATTGGCACAACTTGCAGAAAAGGCACAAGGTGACATTTTTTTTTATACAGATGCAGATATGCAGTTGCCTGTGGGTTGGGTGGAAAGTTTTGAGAATGAATTTACAAAAAATACTAAAATTGGTATTGCAATAGGTGTTACAATTCCGATTGTAAAAGGTTTTTTTTCGGGTTTTCAAGCGATAGAATGGGTTTTTGCATTGACCATCATGAAGATTTTTGCGTGGTTTGGTGTGCCAATTACAGGCATGGGCAACAACATGGCAATTTGCAAAAAAGCATATTGGGAAGTGGGTGGTTATGCTAAAATACCGTTTTCAGTAGTGGAAGATTATGCGATATTTTGGGCAATTATTCGAAAAAAATGGGATTTTAATATTATTTTTTCCAAAAAAAACCTTGCTTATACACAAGCAATCAAAGGTTGGTATGCATTATTGCAACAACGCAACAGGTGGATGCGTGGGGCTATGGCAATAGGTTGGTGGTTTAGTGTATTATTATTTGTACAATTTTTGGCAATGCCTGTGCTGTTGATATTGGGTTTTTTATTGGGAAATATGTTATTTTTTTGGATAATTTTTGTAATAATTTTGGGTAAATGGGGAATTATTTTTGTGGCATTGTGTTATCTACAAAAATTAAAAATGATTTTTTATTTGCCTATTTACGAATTATACAATGCAGTATTTTCATTGCATTTATTAGTTTTTTATTTTTCTCAAAAAAAAATTATTTGGAAAGAAAGGAAGTTTTAAAAAAATCGTTTTCCAAGAATCACAACATTCACGGAAAAATCCTATTTTACATGTCAAAAAATGCAAATTAGGTTAATTTTATATTAAAAAAATGTAAATTTTTATCAAAAAATATATCTTTGCATTTCAATTATTCGTAACTTTATGAAAAAATCAGAAATCTTAATATCTGTTACTTTGGACGAACAGAATATCCCTGAATCTATCCAATGGCAAGCAGAAACACAAGAAGAAATGCAAGCTGTAAAAGCCTTTACGCTTGCTCTGTGGGACAATGGCAAACAAGGCACATTGAAAATAGACCTTTGGACGAAAGAAATGGGGGTATATGAAATGAAAAGGTTTTTTATTGAAACCATTGCAGGCATGGCGGATACTATTCGCAATGCCACACAAGATGATGTAATGGCAATGGAAATGGACACACTTTGTAGAGATTTGTCTGCAAGGCTTGAAAAGGAATTAAGGCAAAAATAAGCCCTAAACCCAAAGTAGCCCCCTGACCCCCAAAGGGGAATTAATACAAAGAAATTGCAGTTAAAGGCTGTTTGCTCCCTTTGGGCTGGGGGCTAAAAAAAAATAATATGAACACAAACGTTGTAGAACAGTTGGTAAAGAATATTCAAGGCGAAAGAAATCCGTTTGCTTTCACATCAAGTGAAATACAAGGCAACAACCAACAAGACAAACTCGCCAATATCGCAGCAGCCATTTGGATTGCTGACCAAATGCAGATGACACATTTGGATTTTCAAACCGTTTTTGTTAAATATGCGGAGAGAATGAAAGAAGCATTGAAATAATTAGGAATTAGGAATTAAAAATTAAGAATTAGGGATTAAGAATATTTTTGTATTCTAATGTATAATCCATAATTCATAATCCACAATTCATAATCCATAATCAAAAAAAATTATGGAAAAAGAACAATGGAAAGCTATTTTGAGCAAAATACGCAAATATGAAATCCGTATCAGAAAAGCAGTAAATACACATATAAGCGGGAATTTTAGCTCTGTATTCAAAGGCTCAGGCTTGGAATTTGATGATGTGCGTGTGTATCAATATGGTGATGATGTGCGTCATATTGATTGGCGTGCATCTGCCAAAGATGATAACACATACCTCAAAGTATTCAAAGAGGAAAAAGAACAAACTGTTTTTTTTGTGTTAGATGTAAGTGCTTCTACACATTTGGGTATTAGTACACGCCAAAAAATAGAAGTAGGACGCGAAATCGTAAGCGTGCTTGCACTTTCAGCAGTTAAAGAAGCTACACAAGTCGGTTGTTTGGCTTTCAGTGACCAAAGGGAAAAATACATAAAAGCAGAAAAAGGCGAAAAAAAAGCATACGAAATTGCCATAAATCTCTACAAATTAGAGCCATTATCGCGTCAAACTGACATCGCAAAAGCCATTACGCAAACCTTACAAGTATTAAAAAGGCGTAGTTTGGTAATTTTTGTGTCTGATTTTTTAGACCAAAATGATTACCAAGATGAACTAAGCGGACTTGCCAAAAAACATGATTTAATCATTATTCACCTTACCAATCCGCAAGAAATCGTACCCGTGTCACTTGGACTTGTACCTATTTTGGACGTAGAGACCCAAACAACAAGGTGGATAAATACTTCCTCAGCGTCATTTCGCAAAGAAATTCAACAATATCACCAACAAACCGAAGATACTTTGAAAGATTTTTGTAAATCTTACCAAATCAATTATTTAAATGTGTCGGTTGAGGAGGATTTTGTACCAAAATTACTAAAACTCTTTAAAGCAAGAAATAGGACGAGGAAGGGATAAAGGTTTTTTCAGTATTCAGTTTATTGATAATGGTGCTGACTTCGAAGCCAGTCTACATGTTTGAGGTTTTCTTAATCTCAGGTTAGTACAGTTTTTCAGTCTTATAAGTTTTTATTTATTTTAGCAAAAATTTATTACTAAAAAAACTGACAACTGGATAAACTAACAAACTAACCTATGCTTTTCTCCACACAAATCTCCGATTTCTTACAATGGCTTTCCACCCAAAAATACAGCCAATTAGTTGTATTGGTTGATGAAAACACATATACACATTGTTATCCAATCCTTAAAAATAAATTTCCAACGCATTTTTTGGTTAAAATTCCAGCAGGAGAACAGCACAAAAATCTACAAACTTGCGTAGAGATTTGGACGCAATACACCAATTTGCAACTTGACCGCAACGCACTCGCATTGCATTTGGGCGGTGGCGTACTGGGCGATATGGGCGGATTTTGTGCGAGTATTTACAAGCGAGGTATTAGGTTTGTGCAAGTGCCAACCACGCTTTTGTCGCAAGTAGATGCCAGCGTAGGCGGGAAATTGGGCATTGATTTTCAGCATTTTAAAAATCATCTGGGCGTATTTCAAAACCCTGAAATGGTGTGGATTAATGCAAATTTTCTTAAAACTTTGTCCCAAAGAGAAAAAAAATCAGGCTTTGCAGAAATGCTAAAACATGGCATTATTTTAAATAAAAATCATTGGAAAACACTCACAAACAAACAAAATTTAGAAAATTATTGGGAAAATCAAGATTGGGAAAATGTGATAAAACAGTCTGTAACACTCAAAAATGAAATCGTAACAAAAGATTTTCACGAACAAAATGTACGTAAATTATTGAATTTTGGGCATACTGTGGGGCACAGTATTGAAAGCTATGCACTTGCACACGATATTTCATTGTTGCATGGCGAAGCGGTGGCAATTGGTATGCAAATAGAATCGTTTTGGGCGTATAAAAAAGGTTTATTAAATGGAAATGACTTTTTAGAAATTTCTAATTATTTAGAAAAAACGTATTTTTGTGATGAATTTTTTAAAAGTTTTTTAGATAATTTTTTACAAGAAAAGCCTTTCAAAAAATCCTTTGAAGAAATTTTTGGAGGACTATTTTTAAATGCTTTGCAAGATAAAAAAAACAATAATCAAAAAATCCTTACTTCATTGCCTACAAGCATAGGCGAAGGGATTTTTGATGTAAAAATTACAGAAAGTGAATTTTTAGAAGGATTGGCGTATTTTTTTAAATAATTCACTAAAAATTTGGTTTTTAAAATTTATTTCAATTCATTTGTAAATATTTTTAGCCTTTTCTAAAAATTTTTTTATAAATTATTATATTTTTTTTAAAATCAAATTTACTTTTCAATGAATTTTCTTATAAAAACCTTTTTTTTGGTTGTTTTTGGTATGTTTTTTTTTACCAATGCCAAAGCCCAAACGGTTGCCAATTCTACAAATCCATTTTTGAAAGATGGTTTATTTTTTCGTTTAAATGAAGATGGCACAAACTATCTTCGTATGACTTTTTTAAATCAAACTTGGGTTCGTTACAACGAAAGTAATCCAGGTACAACGGTTTTTGGCACACCTAAAAGTGAAACATTTGATATAGGGCTTAGGCGTACGCGTTTGCAGTTGTTTGGACAGATTACTGACAGGGTATTTTTTTATATGCAATTTGGTCAAAACAATTTTAATTACACTTCACAACGCAAATTAGGGGCATTTTTTCATGATGTTACTGCAGAATATGCTTTTATACCTATACATTTGAGTATTGGAGCAGGTTTGACAGGTTGGACAGGTTATTCACGTTACTCTTCACCCTCAGTTGGTAGTATTTTGGGTATGGACGCACCTATATTTGAACAAGCAACAAATGACATCAACGACCAATTTTTGCGAAAATTAAGTATATTTGCAAAAGGAAAATTAGGCAAATTGGATTATAGGGTGGTATTGAGTAGTCCTTTTACGCTTGACCCAAGCAATTTTTTGGCAACAGGTGGCAATTTACCTGTGCAAACACTTGCACAAACCCCTGTTGGTGTAGCAACTTTTTCCACAGAAGCCCCAAGTTTGCAAACAAGTGGCTATTTTATGTACCAATTCAAAGACCAAGAGGCAAATTTAGTTCCTTATGTTACAGGCACATATTTAGGTAAGAAGAAGGTTTTTAATATTGGGGCAGGTTTTTTACACCAAAATAATGCGGTTTGGTACAAAAATGCACAAGGCGACACAATCCGCCAGGCTATGCAACTACTTTCTGCGGATATTTTTTATGATGCCCCTATAAATGTAGAAAAAGGCACTGCAATTACCTTATATGGCGGTTTTTACAGCAATGATTTTGGGCAAAATTTTGTTAGGAATTTGGGCGTAATGAACCCTGCAACAGGCGTACAAAGCGGAAAAGGCTCTTTTAATGGGGCAGGCTCTGCATTCCCGATTGAAGGCACAGGAAATACGATTTTTACGCAGGCTGGATATAAGTTTAAAAACGAATTATTGGGCAAACATGGCACTTTGCAACCTTATATCAATGCACAAATTGGACAATATCAACGTTTTAAAGATAGAATGTTGATGTATGAAGTAGGCGTTAATTGGCTTATCAAGGGACACAATGCAAAAATCTCCTTAAATTACCAAAATCGCCCTATTTTTAACGCAAATTCCAATAATGAACTCGTCCAAACTGACCGAAAAGGGTGTTTAGTCTTGCAATATCAGATACTAATCAATTAATTGCCCCTAACCCCAAAAGGGGAACATCTTTAAAACTCCCCCTTTGGGGCGGGGGGCTTATTTATGCGTATAATCTTTATGGGAACGCCCGATTTTGCGGTAAGTTCTCTCGAAATATTGATAAAAAACAACTGTAATGTAGTGGGAATCATCACTGCTGCGGACAAGTTAGGAGGGCGTGGCAATCAAATGCTACAATCTGATGTCAAAAAATTTGCATTGCAGTATGATATTCCCATTCTCCAGCCCGAAAAGCTAAAAGATGAAGATTTTTTAGCACAATTAAGGGCGTTGAAAGCGGATTTACAAATTGTTGTGGCGTTTCGTATGTTGCCAGAGGTGGTTTGGAATATGCCTTCTTTGGGTACATTTAACCTCCATGCCTCGCTTCTGCCCCAATATCGCGGTTCTGCTCCTATAAATTGGGCAATTATGAATGGCGAAACCGAAACAGGCATCACTACTTTTTTCCTAAAACATGAAATTGATACAGGAGATTTGATTTTTCAGGAAAAAACCCAAATATTGCCTGGAGACAATTTTGAAACGTTGTATAATAAAATGAAAATACAAGGGGCAGAATTGGTATTGAAAACGGTAAAAGCAATACAAAACAACGATTACACGCCTATTCCACAAGCAGAAATCAAAGATTTGAAAACTGCCCCAAAGATTTTTAGGGAAATTTGCGAAATAAATTTCAAAGAAAAAACTGCCTTAGAAATTCATAATTTTGTGCGTGGGCTTTCGCCTGTGCCTTCTGCTTGGACAATTTTATTAGGGAAAAATTGTAAAATTTATAAAACAACTCTTTTAGAAAACAACGAAAACCCTGAAAATTTGCCTTTTAAAACAGACAATAAAACTTTTCTTCATCTTGCGTGTAGAGATGGTTTTTTGGCAATAGAAGAACTGCAATTGGAAGGCAAAAAACGCTTGCCAATTAAGGATTTTTTGAATGGGTATAAGTTTTAGGAAAAAATTTATTCGTTAAAAAAAATACAAACACTTTGCATATTCCGTGCAAAGCATTTTTTTTGTGTTTTATAAAAAAAACACTATATTTAAGAATGGACATTTTTCAAATTATCAATGAATTGGGCGAACACAGAGAAGATTATTATAATTCTGTATCACCGCCTATTTTTCAAACAGCAATGTTTTCCTCCAAAACGGTGGAAGATATGCGACAACTCATAGCAAGAGAATCTGATGAGCCTTTTTATACGCGTGGCGTGAACCCTACTGTAAAAATGCTATGCGAAAAACTTGCTGCACTTGAACAAACAGAAGAAGCCCTTGTTTTCGCAAGCGGGAGCGCTGCATGTAGCGCTGGCATCATGTCACAGGTAAGTGCAGGCGACCACATTATATGCGTACAAAAGCCTTACAGTTGGACAAAAAAACTACTTACAGAGTACCTACCTCGCTTTGGCGTTCATACTACTTTTGTAGATGGGACGGATTCGGAGAACTTTGCGTCAGCGATACAACCTAATACACGTCTTTTTGTATTGGAAAGCCCTAATTCTTGGACGTTTGAACTGCAAGACATACCAAAAGTAGTAGCTATAGCCCAAAAACATGGTATAAAAACCTTTTTAGACAATAGTTTTGCTTCACCAATGCTCCAAAATTCCGCCATATATGGCGTAGATTTGATAGCACACTCTGCTACTAAGTACATATCAGGACACAGTGACACGGTGGCAGGCGTATTATGCGGTAGTAGAATGAGTATGAAGAAAGTTTTTGCAGGGGAATTTATGACTTTGGGCGGTATTATATCGCCTTTCAATGCGTGGTTACTCTTGCGTGGCTTGCGTACCCTACCCCTCCGCATGGAAAGGATAGGCAATACCACTGAAAAGCTAATGAAATACCTCGAAAACCACCCAAAAGTGGATAAAATCTATTATCCATTCCACCATTCGCATCCACAATACGACCTCGCTATGCGGTCTATGACAGGAAAAACTGGACAATTTACCGTGAAATTCCATGCAAAAACTGTAAAAGATATGGAAAATCTATGTAATTCTTTCAAAAGGTTTTTACTTGCTGCGTCTTGGGGTGGTTATGAGAGTCTTGCGTTCCCTGCTTGCGTGTTTGCTACCTCAGAAAACTATCAAGGCGCAGATTTTACCTTTGATATGGTGCGTTTTTGCACAGGCTTGGAAGACGTAGAGGTGTTAATTGCGGATTTTGAGCAAGCTATGACGCACATTTAAAGTTTCAATTAATACAAAAATATGACTCCAATTCATTATTTTTAGCTGTTCAAGGCTGTTCGCTCCTTTGGGGTCTGGGAGGCTTTTTTTTCTATGAAACAAATACTAAAAGACATCATTACACACAAAAAAACCGAAGTTTTGGCGTTGAATACCACCGAAAACAAGGCATTATTCGAGCAATCCCCATACTTTGGGAGGGTTTGCGTGTCATTGACCCAAAAATTAAGGCAAAAACATGGCATTGTTGCGGAAATCAAACGAAAATCCCCATCGCTTGGCATTATACACAAGGCGTTTCCCGAAGAAAATGATCCAAATAGAGCGGAATTTGTGCAAAATATAGCCAAAGGGTACGAAAATGCTGGAGCAAGTGCTATATCAGTGCTCACAGATAGGCATTTTTTTGGCGGAAGCCCCCAAGATTTGTATAATATAAGGCAGGTTGTTCAAATTCCGTTGCTTATGAAGGAGTTTGTTGTGCATGAAATCCAGTTGTTGCAGGCTAAGGCTATGGGCGCAGACGTTATTTTGCTGATAGCGTTTTGTTTATCTGTTGAGGAGGTTAATCAGTTAGCCAAATTTGCCAAAAATTTAGGGCTTGAGGTGTTGTTAGAAGTGCATACCTTGACAGAAGTACAAGAATATCCTAACGAGTTTGTGGACATGATAGGCATCAACAACCGTAACCTTGATACCTTTGAGGTGGATACCAAACATTCTATTGAATTGTTGCCATACATCCCGCCACAATATGTAAAGATTGCGGAAAGTGGATTACATGATTTAGAAACCATACAACTTTTGAAAGAAAAAGGCTTTCAAGGTTTTTTAATGGGAGAAGTTTTTATGAAAAGTGAAAACCCTGCGGAGGAGTTAAAAATGTTCGCTTTTTAAAGGAAAAAACCGCTTTACAAGGATTTGCAAAGCGGTTTTTTTTGTTTCAAAATTCTAAAAATCTAACCTTTTATTTTTTTAAGCATTTGAACGCTATTTTTATAATTTTCTAAAAATTGTAATGTTGTTTCTTTTTCTTTTGGTGTTTCTTTTAAAGCACTTTTTTCAAAATTCACAATATCGTTTTTATATTCTGTATAGTGTTTGGAAAGAGCATTTTTGGCGTAAGCCTTTTTTTCTTTTTTGGATAAAGAAGACGCATTTAATAATTTTATGGCCAAAATTGGGTTAATAAAATTCGTTTGACGCATTTCATTCAAATAAAATAAGATTTTTGCTTTGCCCAATTCGCTTTTATCTTCGTGTAAATTGCCACCTTCTACAATGTGAAAATGGATATTTTCCATGGCTTTTTTAAAAAATTCATTTTTTTGCCAAGTTGTATTTTTCAAAAAATTCAAATAAACCGAATCATACATTTGCCAAGTTGCATTTGGTTTTTTTAAGTTTTCTGCAAAAACTAAATCTTGTAATCCAATTTCAGATAAGAATTTTTGAAATTGTATACGTTTAAAAAATTCAGTTTTTTCAAGTGCATCTTCATTTTTGTCTTGGGCTTTTATTTTTTGATTTATATTAAACCCAAAAAATAAAATTGAGAATATTACGCATAAAAAAATATTTTTTGTCATAATAAGATAAGAAAAAGTGAGTAATTTTATCACGTTTAAAATTAACAAAAATTATCTTAAAAAACAAAAAAAACCGCTTTAAAATTTCTTGTAAAGTGATTTTTTTAATCGTTGCTTCCAGCTTTTTTATTCTTTTTTTCTTCAATGAGTTTGCCATCATGCGTGAGTAATACCTCAAAATTTTGCCTTTTCTTTTCCACAAAAATCTCAAAAAAAGTCATTTTCTCTTTTTGTTTTACTTCTTCACAAGATTCCACATCAAAACCCGCATAATTTTTTTTGATATAATCCTGCACTTCCACAGGCACATTTGCAAATTTTACGCTTCTTTCAGTTTCAAGCCATTCGCCATCATTGGCAAATTTGGCTGAACTTTTTACGTTGTTTTCTTTAAAATCAACTTCCCAACTGCCATCTTTTTCACGTGAAAACTTGGCTTTTTGGGCAGTTGGAAACATCTGTTTGAAGTTGGTTTTTACCACTTCTGCGGGTTTTTTTTGTGCATTTACAATATTTGCAAAACAACAAAATGCGATAACTAATAGGATTTTTTTCATAGAATAATAGCCCATAACCCCCAAAGGGAAATAAACAGCCTTAATAAGTTAAAAAATAATTATAAATTTTTTTTTATGTAAATTTATGCATTAATTTCCCCCTTTGGGGCTGGGCATGGTTGGAGCTACAATCTGCGTGTAATAATAGGCAAAATTTCTTTCTTCCACTCAAAAAAACTTCCTGCTAAGATATGTTTGCGTGCTTCTTGCGTAAGCCACACATAAAAGGTAAGATTTTGCAAACTTCCAAGCATACCACCCAATAATTCATGACTTTGAATAAGATGTTTTAGATAGCCTTTTGAATGATTTTTGCTGGTGTAACTGTCCAAATTTTCGTCAATAGGCGATTGGTCACCTTCCCACTTTTTATTTTTAATGTTGATAATGCCTTGTGTGGTGAATATAGTGCCATTTCTGCCATTTCTTGTAGGCATCACACAATCAAACATATCCACACCCAAAGCGATATTTTCCAAAATATTGGCGGGTGTGCCTACACCCATTAGATAACGCGGTTTGTCTTTTGGTAAATAATCTGTTACAAAATCTGTGATTTCATACATCACTTCCGCAGGTTCGCCCACCGCAAGCCCACCAATCGCATTGCCTTCTCTATTCAAACTACTGATAAACTCTGCGGATTCCCTACGAAGTTCTTTGATAGTGCCACCTTGCACGATTGGAAATAATGCCTGTGAATAACCATATTTTGGCTCAGTGCTGTCAAACCTTGCTACACAACGCTCAAGCCAACGATGCGTCATATCCATAGATTTTTTGATGTAACTATATTCTGCCATGCTTGGCGGACATTCATCAAAAGCCATAATAATATCACCTCCAATGCTTCTTTGTGTGTCCATGACATTTTCAGGCGTAAATAAATGCTTAGAGCCATCAATATGCGACTGAAATTGTACGCCTTGTTCTGTTATTTTGCGAATACCTGAAAGCGAATACACTTGAAAACCGCCACTATCAGTCAAAATAGGCTTGTCCCAACTGTTAAACTTGTGCAAACCACCGTATTGCTCTAAAATTGTAGTACCAGGACGCAAATACAAATGATAAGTATTGCCAAGAATAATCTGGGCTTTTATATCTTCTTTCAATTCTTTGAAATGTATGCCTTTTACAGTGCCTACTGTGCCAACAGGCATAAAAATAGGGGTTTGTATATCACCATGTTCCGTATGCACAATGCCTGCACGTGCTTTGGTTTTGGGGTCTGTATGTTGTAGTGTGAATTTCATTATGCAAAAAAAAGGTTTTTTTTGTTTCAATTAAATAAAATCAAAGAAAATACTAAAAATTAACCCAAAAAAAATATTTTTATACGTAATATTTTTAAACACAGTATTTTTTATTTAAATTACGATTTTAAAAAAATCCCTAAAAAATTATGTTTAAAAACACAATATTTAAAACCCTATTTTTGGTAGGTGTCTTATTTTTTACCTCTTGCAAAAAAAGTGAAGATACCACGCCTACAACAACTACCATTGTTACAGTACCTGATGTGTACAAAAAAATATACGGAGCAAGCAGTATCACCGTAGAAGGCGATTTTATTGTTATCAAAACAACAGGTTTGCCTGACCATAAAAGCCCTTATTATCAAGGAACACAATGGAGCAACTTGTATGAGGCTTATAATGGTACAAATGGTAGTTTTGCTATAAACCCAAATAGAATTGCATCTTTTAATTTTACGTTTAAGATTCCAAAAAATCCTGCGGTTAATAACAATCACGCTGCAACACCGCTTGGCGTAATGGGTGTGTCCCTTAATGGCGTACCATTTTACAACCAATATGCAGGGCCTAATAACCAAGCACTTACCAGCGAAATTAATTCATTTGACCAATACAATGGACACCCCCAACAACAAGGTGGTTACCACTATCACGTAGAGCCTCTTTTTCTTACACAAGCAAAAGGAAAAGATGCTTTAATGGGTTTTTTATTAGATGGATTTCCTGTGTATGGCACAATGGAAAATGGTGCTTTGGTGCAAGATAGTAGTTTGGACGTGTATCATGGACATACACACACAACTGCTGATTATCCTAATGGTATTTATCACTATCATATTACTGCAAATGCGCCTTACATCAATGGAAATGGATTTTATGGCACTTCTGGCACAGTTTCACAGTAAATTTTTGATATTGTTGGTTATATTTTTTTGGGGGTGCAAAGAAAAAATTACTTTCCAAAAATTCAACAGTAAAAATACACTTATTATGCAAAGAAATGATACCGTTTTTTTGCATAATAAGCCTTTTACAGGCATTTTATATACTTTATATGATGACAAAAAACATGATACAATGCTCATTACACAGTATTGGGAAGGCAAACCACATGGTTTTTGGAAAAGTTTTTATGAAAAAAGTTATGAAAATTTAAAAAACCAAAAAATTAAGGAAATACGACAATTTGACAAAGGAAAAAAAGTAGGAAAATTGGAAAGTTATTGGGAAAATGGACAAAAAAAATTAACCTATTTTTTTGAAAATGATGAATATCAAGGCACTTGTAAAACGTGGTCTAAAAGTGGTATTTTAATTAGCGAAATGAATTACCAAAAAGGACACGAAGAAGGAAGCCAAAAAACGTGGTATGACAATGGTAAAATAAGAGCAAATTATATCATCAAAAAAGGACGTAGGTTTGGACTATTAGGCACTAAAAATTGTAAAAATGTATCAGATAAATTATCCAAAAAATAGCTTTTGGCTTGCATTAGGCTTTTTTTGTAGTAGTATTTTTTTGGTTTCTTGTGAAAATAAAAAAAAAACACTTCCTTTTTATAATACACCAGAATTTGAGCCTATATTTTTGCAAAATGAAACAGAAATTTCACAAAAAATCACACATAAAATCGCAAATTTTTCTTTTTTAGACCAAGAAAAAAAATATTTTTCACAAAAAAATATCCAGCAAAAAATTCATGTTGCCAATTTTATATTTACCACTTGTGAAAGTATTTGTCCTACCATGACAAATCACCTCCAAAAATCTTTGTTGCCTTTTGCCAATGATACAAATGTATTGTTGGTTTCTTTTTCAGTAATGCCTTGGATAGACACACCCGAAAAACTCAAAAAATATAAAATACAAAAAAACATCACGCAAGAAAATTGGCATTTTGTAACAGGCAACAAAAAAGAAATCTATGATTTAGCCCGAAAATCGTATTTTGCAGAGGAAGATATAGGTTTTGCAAAAGACAGCAGCGAATTTTTACATACAGAACATGTGATTTTAGTGGACAAAAATCAACATATTAGAGGTATTTATAATGGCACACTTTTGCTTGATATGCGACAACTCGCAGAGGACATTTTGATATTGAAAAAAGAAGAATAAAAAAAACCCCAACTTGCGAAGGGGCTTTTTTAGCTATTTTCTAATTAAACTTTCTCTAATTCTTCCCAATCGTCTTTATTAAAAATGGTTTTGTAGTAATATTTTCCATTTTCTTTTTTAATGGCAAAAAATCCTCTGTGCTGAGGCACTTTATACCCAATTTTTTCTTTCAATTCTTTAAAATACACCATACGCACTTCCAAAAAAACTGCCCCATCTTTCATACTGTCCATTACTTTTTTGAAAAGCGTTGCCATCATATTGTTGTCTTTCATAGGCGAATAGGTATAAAGAAAATCTGCTTGTGCATAATACGCATTATCCACCGCAAGGGCATCGCCCAAACGCACTTCTGTTTTGCCTTTTGCAATAAAATCCTTCATATAATCTTTTACATAATTAAAAGATTTTTCAGAATACTCAATCCCAAAAGTTTTGTCAAAACCCATACACAACGCACCATACAATTTTTGTCCGCTACCACAACCAATATCCAAAAAAATACGCCTATCTTCCCTCAAAAGCTGAATTAGGTCTGTAAATTCATACAAATTGTAACGAATATCTGCCCAAAAATTATCTTTTGCTGCATCAGCATTGCGTTTATTATTAAGAAAAACCGATTTTATAAGCCTTGCTTTTACCAAAGGGTCTTGGATTGTAAGGCAATACTCGTATAAATTTTGTGGTGTGAGTTTGAGGCTATCTAATGCTTTGTTGAGTGTTTCTTCGTCAGAAAGTACGGTCATACTTCTAAGAAACTGTTTTTGTGCTTGATTTTCAGGTGTTTTTTCAGTATTTTTATCTACTTTTTGGGCAGAAGTTTGCTCACATTGCCAGCAGAAAAGGCTGATAAATAGCAAAGACAAAAGGGATTTTTTCATGGTTTTTTAATTTGAAACAAGTGTTTTTGTTTCTTCTTTTTGGATAGAAATTTTTTGTAATTTTTCTTCAATTTGTGTGATAAGTGATTGCCAAGCGTCTGTATTGTGCAACAAATCTACTTCATTTATATCTACAATCAAGATATTTTTTGGGTATTTTTTAGCATAATTACTTATCCAATTTTCATAATGTTTGTTTAGATTTAAAAGATATTCATCAGGAATATTTTTCTCAAAATCACGATTTCTAAGGGTAATTTGCCCTTTTAATTTTGGTAGTTCTGCACGCAAATAAATCAATAATTGTGGCGGACTGACAAACTGCATCATGGCAGAAAAAACATCTTGGTAGTTTTGAAAATCCCTTTCCGACATCAAGCCCGATTCCCTGAGGTTGTAGGCAAACACAAAAGCATCTTCATAAATAGTGCGGTCTTGAATTGTGGGTTTTTCGTATTGTTTTACTTGTAAAACTTGTTTGAATCTGCTATTTAAGAAGTAGATTTGCAAATGAAAAGCCCAACGTGGCATATCTTCATAAAAATCTGCCAAATAGGGATTATCTTCTACTGATTCAAAACACACTTCCCAAGCAAAATGCGTGGCAAGTCGTTGGGCGAGGGTTGTTTTTCCTGCACCAATATTGCCCGCTACTGCTATATGTAACATAAAATAAAAGTTTTTTTAACCCTAACCCCCCAGCCCTCAAAGGGCGAGTTAATACAAAAGGAAAATAAGTACAAAATTTTAAATAATTTTTTTTATTATAAATAATATGACAAACACAAATAAACCTACAAACAATCCAGAAAAAAAAAACACATTTTCTTTTGGTAAATGGGAATCTTTTTATGCTATGATTTTTTTGTATGTTGTAGGTCTAATCGTATTTTTTTGGTGGTTTTCCGTGATTTTTAAATAAAGTTCAAAGGAGTCAAAAGTTCAAAAAAAACTCATCTTTAACCATTTTAAAACCTTTGAACTTTAAACATTGACCCTTTTAAACCTTTTTAATATTCATCTTCATTAAACAAAAAATCATCTTTTGAAGGATAATCAGGCCAAATTTCCTCAATACTTTCATAAGGTTGCCCATCATCTTCAAGTTTGAAAAGATTTTCACGTAATTCAAGGGGCGCACCAGTACGTTCCGAAAAATCAATTAATTCGTCTTTGGTAGCAGGCCAAGGGGCATCTTCAAGATATGATGCTAATTCAAGTGTCCAATACATAGTATAAAAATAATTGCATATTCCTCAAAATAATATGCAGTAAAAATATGTGTTAAATATATTTTACCTTTTGAGGCAAGGTTTTTTTTTAAATTTTAATAATCTTATAATTAAAGTACAAAAAAAAATTAAAAATTCCAAAAAAAAATTATCTTTTTTGGAATTTTGGCTAAATTCTTAATTTTTTTTCCCTTTTTTTATTAAAACTAAAACTTTTATTAAAAATTACGTGTTAGAGCATAAAAATCAATGTTACAACATTAAATTTTTTAATTGTAGCTTGGTATTTTAAATTAATAACCTTAAAAATTTTTTATCTAAAAACTTAAATTTTAATATGTTTACATTTGTAAAAAACATTACACTTGCCTCTGCACTTATTGTATTGACGACACAATGCCAAGAAGCACCAAAAAGCGACAACGCAAAAACTACAGACGCTACTAAAATTGAGGAAAAAACAGCAAGCAACGAACTTGATGTAGATACACAAAACAGTGAAGTAAGTTGGGTAGGCACAAAACCAACAGGCAAACATGATGGTATCTTCAAAATCAAAGAAGGTAAAATCAAACTTGATGCAGGCAAAATTGTAGGTGGAAATATCGTTATTGATATGAAAACGATTGAAGTAAAAGACTTGGAAAAAGGCAAAGGAAAAGAAGACTTGGAAAAACATCTTGCAAGCAAAGATTTTTTTGAAGTGGATAAATTCCCAACTGCTGAATTTGTAATTGAAAAAGTAGTAGGTTATGAAGCACCAAAAAATAATGTTACAGAAAAAAAAGATGCTGAATACACGCTAAGTGACCCTACACACACTATTATTGGTAATCTTACCATCAAAGGCGAAACTAAAAGCATCACTTTCCCTGCGAAAGTAAATATCAAAGATGGTAAAGTAGAAGCTAAAGCAAAATTTAACATTGAACGTGCTGATTGGAAATTGTCTTATGGCAGTGATAAATCTCTTGGCGACAAATTTATTAAACCAACTGTACATATTGGATTTTCATTTGTAGCTGGTAAATAATAAAAAGGTTCAAAGTTCAAAAGGTTCAAGGTTCAAATGTTTGAAATTAAGCATTTGGACTTTGAGCTTTTTTTGTTTTTTTATATTTGTTAATAACAAAACAAAGATAATTTTTTTTGCAAAAGTTTATTAACTTTTTGTTTTAAGTACTTTTATGAACAAATAATGATTTTGTAGTGATGCAAATACTCCCAACAAATAATCAAAGTAATAAAATGCTTTGAATGGTATTATGGTGCAATTTCTTTGAGCATTGCAAATACTGCTAAAAAGATAAAAAAACGTTTTTTGGTAACATTAAAATCAACAAAATAAAAGGACTTTGTTTAGGTGTAAAGTTGCCAAACACAAAAAGAGTTTTGATGTGGTTAGAGCCAACAGTCAAAAACTTTTATTTGAATATCTTAACAAACCCTTTTGAGAAGCTGCCAAATTAAGCAACTTGATAAGTATTTAAAAAACATCTTATAAGATAATACAAAGTCCTTTGAATAACTGCCAACAGCCTTTTTTGAGTATAAAAATTATACCTAAAAATAATTAACTAAGTTTTTAAAGTTTAGTTGTTGTTATATTGGGAACTGCGGGAAAGTCCAAAAAACACTTTTATTTCTTTTAAAAGCATATTTTTCGAAAAAATAGCTAAATTTTTATCGTCAAACAAACAAAAAATCTGTTTCATTCTGAAAGAATCTGGTAGAATGGCTGTTCCATCGCAAGAAACAGCCAGATTTTATCAGAATGACAAGCCTGTTTTTTGGAAAAATTATATCATTTAATTACCTTATTTTCATTTAAAACCACTTTTTTAAAAGATTTCTGTAGTTCTCAGCATTATATGAAAATTTATTTGTAATATTCCAAAATAGAGAGTTAAATATTTACCTAAATTTTAAACATCAAAATTTTGTTTGATAATTTCATCAAAAATTTCTTCTATTTTTAATTTATTCTTATCTTTTAATGCTTTTTTTAATTCTTTTAATAAAGGTTTAAAATCGAAATCTACATTTTGCATATTTTTATATAGTTCTATTTTTCCTGAATTGATCCATTTTCCTTTGATAACATCTCTTTCTTTTGCAGGATATTTGGCTAATTTTTCTAAATCCGTTTTAGAAATCAATAATTCTTTATTCAAAATTTTCCATTTTAAGTTTGTATCATTTTCTACGAATATCTCCAAGTTTTTTACAAATTTTTCGTCACGTTCTATTGTCTTATTTGATACTTTATGTTGTCTTGCCAGCCTTTCAGATGTCCTTTGTGGTGTAGACAATTTGTCTACACCACTTTTTGTATATTGGTTTGTACCATATTTTTGTTTTTCATTAGCGTATTGACAGCCTCTTAAATAAGATTTAACTTCTTCTGTTACATTTCTTTTACCCAATTGGTTATTAATCATCCAATCCTTTACAGCTTCAATATCAGTAAAATATTTTATGTCAGTTTTGAATGGGAGGTTATGCTTAGTACAAATTTCATAACGATTGTGTCCATCTACTAAAATATATTGATTATCATATTGCCATATAATCAATGCTTCGCGACAACCTTCTGCCAATATATTAGCTTCCAATTGAAAAAATTCATCATTAGCTAAAGGTGGAATGTATAATTTGAGTTCAGGCAAGGTAGTAATGTTTATTTCGTCATTATAGCCTGTTCCATTTAGATTGACATTTTTTTTTAAGATCGTACTAAATACGTCTGCATTTCTTTCGTTTTTTGCCATTATTTTAATAATTCTATTGCTAATTTTTGATAATCTAATGCACCTGCTGAATTTTTGTCATAAGAGAATATATCTTGTTTGTATAGTGAGCTTTCAGCAATTTTTGCATTTTCTCTTATATAACTTTCAAATAATTTATTTTCATATTCCTCTTTTATAGCCTTTATAACACCTTTATTTACAATTGTTCTTCCTACTTGTGTAAATAAAATACCTCTGAAATGTAGGGTTACGTTTAAGTCCTCTTTGATATTTTCAACCAAGTCCAAAATTGTCTTCAAACCTGCTATTGATAAATATTCTGGTTCAGCTACAATCACAAATTCAGTTGAAGATAAAAGAGCATTGATGGTTAAAATTCCTAAACTTGGCGGGCAATCAAATAAAATATAATCATAGTGATCTTTTATTTTTTTTAATTCTTTTTTCATTTTCAAAAAACCAGTTACTTGTTCGCTATGTAATTTCATTTCAGCTGTTGCTAAAGAAAGATTAGCGGGAGCAATATAAAAATTGTGGGATAATTGGACAATAAATAATTCTGCGCCTTCGCATAATGTATCATAGATGCTTTGTTTAGGTTCATCTATTCCAACACTTTGAGAAAGGTTGGATTGTGGGTCAATGTCTATTATCAAAACTTTTTTACCCAATAAAGACAATGCTTTTCCTAAATTCAAAGTGGAAGTAGTTTTCCCTACACCACCTTTATGGTTTACTAATGATATGATTTTTGTTTCCATAATTTTTTTATGTCTGTACAAAGTTAAATAATTTTATTTAAAAAAATAAAAATTTCTGAAAAAATGTATTTGTAAAATGAATTAAAAACCAAATATTTATTTTTAAATATATTTAAAAAAAACGTTATTTTTGCAACAAAGAAATAGGTAAATTAAAACTTAGGAACAGAAATTAAATAACTATCCATTTTTTGCTTTTGAGAAACTCTATCCTAAATCAACCTTTCCGAACCTCTCCAAAGGAGGAGCAGAGGGGAAAGGACTTTAAAATTGGAAATAATTTATTTACTATTCTTTAGGTAATTTTTAATGTTTCAAATATTGGTTTTAATCCACTAAATCCATATATCGAACTCCCTATCTTATTTTTTACTTATTACCTAATTATGAAAGTTTGGGCATTTTTAATTGTATATTGGTTATGGTTTGTACCTGTGTGGTGCCAAGTAAGGCAGATTACACAACGCACTTCCCAACAAAAAAAATTAGATAGCCTCCAGAAATCTAAAGAAATATTATCTAAAAAAATTCACATAGATTTAGATTCTTTGCAAAAAACAAGTCTTTCATTCAAACAAAAAAAGAATGAACGTTTGGGCAGGCTTTACCAACTTTATGCTTCTAATACTCAAGAAATCAAAAATATATTCCAAAAACCACGTTTTTTGATTCGCAGCACAGATATACAACTTCATCAACAAATAGGGAACCGAATAGGAGAATATCCTATACAAATTCCACCCACACAAACTCGTATACAGGCTCAAATAAAACTTGATGTCTTTAATGTACCCATAATAATAGAACAATTTTGGTCATCAGCACAAACGGATATACGACAACCTATGAATCGTTTGAGTGTGCAAGTGGATTGGCAATCTTACCAAGAACGCTTACAAAAGCATCTTTCCCAAAAAATCCATGAGGTAAAAAAATTAATGTGGTCAGATGACCTACAAAAATTAGAAAAATTGAGCCAATTAGAAAACCTTTTGGGAAATGAAAATGATTTGTTAGCTTCTTTGACAGAACACCAAGATATACAAAAATTAGCAGAATCAGAAGCCCAACAACAAGGTCAAACCATTGCAAAAAAGGAAATGTTGCGTTTGCAAAAAAATGAAAAAGTTAGCAAAATTATGAGGGTTGATTATCAAGATATCAATAAAAATTCACAAAAATTAAAAGATTCATTATTGATTTCTACCCAAAATGAACTGAAAAATAAACAACATAGTTTACAAAATAAAAGCCAAGATAGTACGCAAAATTTACTTAAATCTTCAGAAAAAGAAAATAAAAAACACCTTTCTAAACGCACCCAAAAACAAATAGATGCTTACCTGAAAGCACAAAAAATGACCGCAGAAGAAGCAAAAAGGTTGATAAAATGGAGGGATTCTTTACAAAATATCCAATCTTCTATTACAGAAAAATATGAAACTATCAAGAGTTTAGAAAAACTACGCAATGGGGAATTTCCTGCACAAACTGCTACGCTTCAGTCTTTTGGGGTTTTGGGTAAATTTAATCCTTTTATCCAAAAAATACGACAATTTCAAATAGGTACTACTAATCCCATTTATAGCCCCCTGACTTTGCAAGGTATTCCTTTAAATGGTTTGCATAGTGTTTTTCAACTCAATCAATGGCATTTTGCTGTTTCAGGTGGTCAGACTTTGCGGGCTAATCCAACCATGAGACAATTTAATAGACGTATTTACGCAGGAAGTATAGGCTATGGAAAAAAAGAAAAAAGTCATATCCATTGGCATTTTATAAGGGGTGAAGATGATAAATCAAGTTTTAGGGGCGATAGTTTATTAACGGGTTTAAGTGATACTACTTTTTACAATAAGCCTCGTTTGGGTTATGTATTATCTACTGATATGCGTTATTTTTGGAAAAAGAAAATAGATTTTAAATTAGAAATAGCACAATCGCTTACTTCTTTAAATGCACATTTGGGTGAGGTAAAAATAGATAACTTTTTTTATTCGCCCATCAATCAACTTTCAATAAATAATAATTATAGTACTTCTTTGCAAAGAGGTTGGGCAATGATAGCAGAATTACAAACACAAATTACTGAAAGTTCTACCTTACAAATCAAGAGTAGATATATAGAGCCTTCTTTTTTCTCGTTGGGCTTGCCTTATTTGCGAAATGATATGAAAAGCATAGAAATTGATGGAAGACAATATTTGGCAAATAAAAAAATTATTTTGCAACCCAATATTGCTTTTCTGGAAGATAATATTTTACAAAGAAATATCCCTACTACACGTATTGAAAAAATAGGATTAAATTTTAATATTGCATTTCCTAAACTTCCACAGATAAGTATAGGCTATCAAAATAATAAGATAAAAAGAAATAACTTGGTTGAAAATATTCATATTTTTCAAGCACAAGCTAGCAAAAATTATAAAATAAAACATACTCAACACAATACTATATTTCAATATACTTTCAATAATCAACCCAAAGAACTTACTGAAAATCAAATCAATAATTTGGGTATTTCTACCAATCAATGGCTTTTTAGACAAGAATGTAATCTTAATCACAATTGGCGAATATACTTGGAAGTAGCCCATTTGAGAGAGCAAAATAACTCACCACGATCTACAGCTTATCAAAATGGTGCAATCACTTACACAATAAATAACTATTATGCAAGTCGTTGGCTAAACTATAAAGCTACTATTCATTACACCGCTTTTGGTATTTGGGAAACACAAATAACAAGTATGTTGGGTACTCAAAATACTGGGGGCAATCGTTCAAGTATTCAATTACAATCTAAATTACAATGGGATTATTTTTCGTTTCATCTTTCTTACTTATATAATGATGTCAATACACCAGGTATTTTTAATTATATAGAGGAAATAGGAAGTATAGGCATGGGATATAAATTTTAATAAATGTAAGTTTCTCTAAAAATTTATAAAACAATATTAGACTTCCTGCGAAAATATTATTTTAAACCTCACACCCTTCCCTCTTCACAGGAGAGAGGGAAAAAAGGCTTTCTTGGGAAATCTAATCTAAAAAAAGCACTTCCTAATCATATTAGGTTATTTTGTTGCCAAAATTGTGTTTGCCTGTTTGTGGGAACATCCACAAAAGCCATTCCTTTCTTGTGGATTTTCTGAAATATTTTTTTGGATTTGGGCTGATGTATATTTTTTTACTCTTATTGATATTTAGAAAAATGTAATTACAAAAGTAAAAAATAATTTTCTACAAGAAAAATACATTTTTCGTCACCAACAACTACACGCAAGGCTTTCGCTGAAACCACGCAAAAGTAACACACTTTCTCAATAAAACCAAAAACTTGGTAATTCTAACCAATCAAACACGCAAGTCGAAAACTTGCAAAAAGGCAGTTCCAAGTTATCGCTTCGCTCGGAAACTTGAAACAGAATCGCACTTTTTTAGCAAATGATAAACTTGCGAGAGTGGGGGGGGTCAGAAATAAAACAATACATCAACCACCTGCCCCAATACTACGATTGTAAAAATGCTTCGCATTTTGCAAGTGAGACACTTGCGATTTGGTAGGTCGTAGCTAAAAGCTACGACCAAACAAAAGACGCTACGAGAGG
>JANPJR010000053.1:0-5603 GCA_031425615.1 Cytophagales bacterium | reverse complement strand
TTAAAATCCCTATTTGATTTTTACAATAGGCATCTACTTATACACGACAATCAAGGTACAAAAAACAGTGTGGAGTTGTACCCTACAACATTAGGACTACAAATCAAACACAACCACAATACTACAATACTTGCACATACTACAGAATTTGTACTCTCATATCTCAAAAATAATTTCACACCTTTATCCCACTAATTCAAAAATGAGCACCACCCATTACCCAATCAATACTCCCGATTATATCGTCCTTTGGCATGATGTAGTTGCATATTTCCTCCCGAATATCTATCCAAGTGATGATTTTACAGCGTTTTACGAGGGCAAAAGGGACGAAAATGCGTTGTATCGCATTGATTACGTAAAAATTCAAAATTGTAGATTGTTTGAAATCAATGGCTTAGAATTTTCTATATCCAAAGATTATGATAAAGTGCGTATCAGGATACAAGACAAACACACACAAAAAACATTGTTGGATTGCGTCATCAAAAACATGGAGCAGTTGCTCAACATTTTAGATATTTTTATTGAAAATTAAACTAATTATTCACCAAGTAAATAAATGTAATATTTTTTACATTTATTTACTTTCTTCTCAAAAAATAAAAGATGGACACAAGCATTTATCCAAAATTTACCACGCGACTTACCCACTGCACTTGTTATGGAAGTGGAGAAGATTTTTGGCAATGTGTGCAAGAGATAGAAAATCTCTGGGAGTTGGGGCAGTTTTCACAGGAGGAATACAATGCGTTAAAAACTCAAATACAATTATCAAAAGACGCAATGGTAAGCAAATTGAAAACAAACATTGCCCACACAGAATTAGCCCTAAAACGCACTGCCCAAGAATGGAGCCTATTACAAACCCACCTCAAAAACCTAAATTTTGAACTTACATTGCTTTTACCCACCAAACAATTAAAAAGTTAATATGGCAAAATCCACAGAATACAGCCTTGACAAAGGTGACTTTTTTATCCCTTTTTATATTCTGCAAGATACAGAACTTTATTTGACTGAGAGGGTAATCATGGCACTTGTTCACAACAATTCGCCTTGTACTTTGACCAATGCGGAGATAGGCGGAGATGTAGGGATTTCGCCCACACAAGTTTCGCGTATTGTGAATGATTTGGAGAAAAAAGGCAGGATAAAAATAAGTTATATACAAGAAAACTACACCTCAAACACGCGCACAAGGGTATTGACCATAAACGAGGATAAGGTAATTTTTGTAGAAAAATAATGTTAAATCATGCAAAATAAACACAATTTTTTAAAATATTTTTAAATATGGATAATGTAACTTTTGAAGAAGAAAACGAAAATGGGTATTGGACTCCTGATTTCATAGGCAGGGATATGAATCTGTTACTATCTGAAAAAGTGGTGCTGGCAATCATTACCCAATACTACAAAAAATACAAAAAATGCTATCTGAGTAACGAATATTTTATGCCTTATCTAAGCACACAAAGGAGGCAAACCGTGTTAGAAACGCTTAACAGCCTTGCTAAAAAAGGGTACATTATCATAGAAAAAAGTGGACATAAAAGACTACTTACCCCTATACCTGAAGGCTTTGCAACACATTTTAATTGTACGAATAGCGTACAAAATTGTACGGATAGCGTACAAAATGGCAAAAAAAATTGTACGAATAGCGTACAAAATTGTACGGATAGCGTACGCGATTGTACGGATAGCGTACAGAATTGTACGGATAGCGTACAAAATTGTACGCTATCCGTAACAGAAAAGAGAGAGAAAGAAGAGAGAAAAGAAAATTTAAAAGAGAAGGAAAAGAGAAGAGACGCAAGCGAGGAAAAAAATCTCCTCTCTTCTCCTTCTCCTAAAAAAAATTTTGAAGGAAAAAATGAAAAAAATTTTTTAGGGGAAACCGAAAAAAACGAGGAAAATCAGGAAAACGAAAAAGGGGGGGCGGGCGATTTTGAGGAGGTGCTTGTGATGCCATTTGTGAGTGAGGTTTTTTTAGAAAATTGGCAAGATTTCATTTTGCAAAGAAACCAAACAGGCAAGCACCGACACGAGCCTTTGACAGGCATAGAGCAAAAAAGCCTATTGCGGAGGCTCAAAGATTTTGGAGAAGAATACGCGATTATCCTTTTGAAAAAAGCCACACATGGCGATTATCTCACAGCCATATTCCGAGATACCCAAGAAAAATATCAAAATTGGTTAAACCAAAAAACCACACAAAAACAAAGCACAAACACACAAAACCACTATGGAACTAACAATAAGCAACAATCAGACTACAACGAAGCACTCCGAAAAGCCTACTATGGCGACAATTACCAGCCAAAAAATTAGCCTATTGCAGAGTTTGAGGGGGCAGGACACGTTGGGCATAGCCATTTCGGAGGAGAAAGACATTTTGCAACTCAAAATGGGGCTTTTCAAAGTGCAAAGGCTTGTAACATTGGCTACTGCGGTAAAGGCAAAACATTTGAGGGAAGTAACTCAAAATTTGGGCGAAGAAGAAGTGTTAAAAATTTTAGTGTTGGTCATCAAGTGCTTTGTGGATAGTGTGAAGGTGAAAAACAAAATAAGCCCTTTTGAAATGATAGAACTCGCCCAGCATTTGTTGGCGGAGTATTTTGCGGAAACTTTGGAAGATTTCATTTTAGCGTTCAAAGAGGCTAAATTCTCAGGGCAAAATTTTTATCAATCACTTGGCACAGAGGAAATCATGGGTATTGTGGGAAAATACCTCAACAAAAAAGCGGAATACTTGGAGGAGGAAAGCAGGCTAAAATACAAAAACAAACTTGATGATATTGATTTTGCAAGTTGGGCGGAGGAAACAAAAAACAACCCTTTGGTAAAAGAAGCCATGTTGCAAATGGCTGAAATAGGTGGAGGTGACAAACACAAAATAAAAATGAAACACATTAGCCAAAAATATGAAAACCTCGCTTACAACCCTGAATTAATACAAAAACAGGAAAAAATAGAGAAACTTCAAGGAGAAATTTATCAACTCAAAAATCAATTAAAAGCCAAAAACCAATGACAGAAAACCAGCTACAAATTCAATGTGTGAGGTATCTGCGTGAAAATTACCCTGACCTCCTGCATCACCACTCACCCAACGAATACGCCCACACGCAAGGGCAACGCTACCATGGCAAGAATATGGGTATGCTTTCAGGTTTCCCCGATTTATGGATATTATCCCCATCAGGAGAAACTGTTTTTATTGAATTTAAAACAGAGAAAGGCACACTTTCACCTGTGCAAAAAGAAATACACGCGATTTTTAGCAGATATTACCAAAATATCTTTGTAGTTCGCAACCTTGACCAATTCCAAGAAGTGATAAGAAATAATTTTGAAACCTTAAAATCTTTACCCAATGAATACCCACAATAACCTAACCGTAGAGATAGGCGGAATTACCGACATTTTAGCCCTTGTGAGAGGACTTCACAACAAAGTGGAAGAACTTATCCAAAAGGTTGATAAAATTCAACATAGCGAACAAAAACAGCTAAATCGCAAAGAAGTAGCTACTATCTTAGGAATTACTTGGCAACAAGTAGAGGCTATCTCGTATCGCACAGATAAAAACGAATCAGCAAAACAAAAGGAAAACAAACACCTCCCTTGCAAAAAAATAGGCAAAAATTTGCTTTATGATGCCAAAGAAGTACAAAATTTTAAGATAAATTTTATCAATAAATAATTTAAAAATATTAAATTTTTATTTGTATTTATAAATTTTTATTTGTATTTTTGTATTCATAACGCATTGAAATAAATGCTAAAAAAATATTTTTTTTATTAAAATTTTACCAAAAAAAACTATGTCAGTTGACACAAAAGAAATTGCGATTTCACCATCGCCAGTTGAAAGCCCTTTTGAGGCTTTTAGAAAAGTGCAATTACAACAATTACCACAATCAGAGATTGCAAGGCAGTATTGTGAGGAACAAACAGGGCTAAACCTAATGTCGGAATATTGGTCTTTTGACAGCGACGAAGTGCGTAATGGGTTAATCCAAAATCCAAAAATTGTAGAGGATTTGAAAACACAACTCGCTGCTGCAAAAGATGACAAAGAAATTGCAAAAATTTTGACTGAACTCAGAAAATATTACAGGAAACTTACATTTATTGCAGTTCGCAAAGGTGCTCGCTTGGACGAAGCAACAGGCGAAATGAAAGAGGCTTCATTGGTATTGTTTTTTGACCCATATACCAACCAAAGTGTGGAAATGGGGCAGGCAGTGATTGTAGGGAAATTTTTAGACCTTGTGCGTGATAGCGTAAGCATGGGTTATTCCTTAGAAGGATATATGTTTTGGATTAAATATTTAGGCAACCAAAAAAACAAAAAAAACGCCTTCAAAAGTGATAGATTTGATATTATCCCTATTTTTGAAACTCCTGAATAAATGACACAGGAAGAAATAAAAGCTCGTATTTTGGGCATTTCCGCAGGCACGATTGCAGTAGAAATGCCCCAAGATATGAAATTAGAAATTGTAAGGGGGAAAGCCTTACAATTTTTTCAAAATCCCAAAGAAAATGGGTATTACGCGGAGAAAGCAGTAAGTGCAAGTTTTTTGAAATACCTCAAAGATTTGGATAATCCCCCAAAATTTACGTATGGAGATAAGCAAAAAAACTTTGATTTAGGCAATGTTTTTGAAATTTATTTGTTGGAGGAAGTGCCTGATTTTGACAAATTTGCTACCTTGTTGGTAGATGATTTTGCATTGATGCACGAGCTTGCGGAGATATTTTTGGAACGTTTCCCTGAAATAAAAGGCGTAAAAAGTCAGCACGCTTATATTAAAAATGTAAACGGATTGCGTGTAAAATGTAAAACGGATTACGAAATAAATGTAAGTGGTATAATCTATGAATTAAAAACCACAAGTGCCAAGAGCATTTTTCAATATCTGAAAAACCATGATTCGTTTGATTACGATATGCAAGCATGGTTACAAAGGGAATTGGCAGGGAAAGAGGTTTTTTTTAAAATAATCTCCAAAACCACCAAAGAAATATTTGAGGTATCACCCAACTATAATTTGGGGAAATCCAAATTTCAAAATGCAATGTTGTTAGAAAAATACGATTTAAAAAAAGAATTTGAAATTTTATGTTAAAAAATCACTTAGAAAATTTTTATACCCTAAAATTAGAAATTGGGGTTATAACCGCAAATAAAAAAGAGTTGGACGAAGCTTTGGAAGCAAAAAAAAAGGCTTTAGAAAATACCAAAAACGAAATAGACCAGATTTTGAAAAGCCAAAAAAAGACCGCTATTGCAGAACATGGTTTTGTATTGAGCTATCGTAAAAGTGCAAAGGTAGTTATCACAGATGAAAATGCGCTCCCAAGTGAGGCGTTTGAAATGGTAAAAAAAATATGTACGCTTACTAAAATGAAAGAACTAATCAAAAACGGAATTGTCCAAGGTGGAGCGGTAATAGCGGAACAAAAAAATCTTCAAATCAAAAAAATGGGTGCATTGGACGAGGAAGATGAGGATTTTGGAAACTTCGAATAAAATTTCTCACACACAACCAATAAAAGCTCATATTTTTATCAAAATATGGGCTTTT
>JANPJR010000052.1:0-2208 GCA_031425615.1 Cytophagales bacterium | reverse complement strand
TGGATACAAACTCCTAAAATATCATTGTCTTTGGAGTCCCACCCATCATGTGAAACAGTTATGAACGGAATTGATTTGTCAAGACACAATACACGCTTGTAGTAATCTCTTGTAAACGTTACAAGATACTTCACCGTCAATATGAAGGTAAAAAAATGAGTAAGCTCTTGCTTCTTGTATTTATACCTGCTAAAAAAACAGTCGAGTTTTTTTGGTCGCAATGTATCAGCATTTTCCAGTAAATAGTTGATGAAACTATTCAAGTGAACATTTGAACTTTGCTCAATAGCAACACTTGCTTCGTTGAAAAAAGAATACAGGTGAGACAAAGCAACTTGAGATGTGCCAATGGGTTTGAACTGCAATTGACTTGGATTAATGGTACTTTGAACTAAATTTGAGCCTTTTTCTGATTGAGAAACAGATTGAGTAACTGTTGATATATCAGATGTGTACATGTCCGGTATCTCGTGCCTTTTATGAAGTCTTTTTAAATGATCTCCAGCATTTGATACACTATAGCGAGTCGTCAAAACTATACCGGTTATAAGAGGTATTTCTTCATTTCTCCAACATAACATACAAGCAATAGGACATTCAGTTGTGTAACCTTTAACTTTTTTTATAACTTCATTATGACGACCAGTTTCTGAATACAAAAAAAATATAAAACAGTAGTGAGCAATGTGTTATTATAAAACAAAAGAAAAACATAATTCATACCTGTTTTAAAGTACTGTTCAGCATAAGCAGTTAGATGAATTTCTCTGCAATAATCGCTTTTCCAAACAGCTGAATTCGCTTTGTTACTTGTGCGTGGTATTACATTAAATAGTTTCTGGTTGAACGATCTTTCGAGACGTTTGAATTGCTTGTATAAATCATCATTGCTTGGATCCTTTTCGTGACTTTTAAGTACATCTGCCACCTCTCTTTCGAATACTCTCATTTCTCTGTCACTAAATTCTTTTTCTGTTATTGCTTGAGGAAGTTTCAAAGTAGTCGGGGTAGCATGAGTAATGGAAGTAGGTGGTGGTGACTTTTTTTTCGAAGGCGAAGAAATAGTAGTACTTAATTTTTTTGATGCAGGTGTATTATTACTTGTAGCAATTTTTCTTTTGTTGGCGTTAACGTTGTTAATCGATGATTGAGTTGATAAAAAATTCAATTTGACAGGTATTATTTTTCGTTTAGCAGGTAATGATTTGGATCGAAGATTCGATGCAGGCGAGCTAATATTATTAATAGTTTTGTTCTTCTTCTTCGTAGAAAGAGACAGATCAGTTACAACACTTCCATCAGTTACTACCATTACTTCTTCACATTCACATTTGTCCTCATCGTTGTCATTATTATCATTACCAATTGTTACATCAGGATTTGGTATATTATTACTATCATTTGGAGTATCATTTGGAGTATCATTAACTATTACAACATAATTGTTTCCAATAGTATTATTATTACTGTCGTTTACTATTACCAATTGATTAGAATCATTATTGTCAGCATCATTTAGGTTTTCCTTTTGTGTTTCGTTCACATTTTGGGCATCGTAGTATCGTACTTCATCATCATTATTATCATTTATTCCAATTGCATCATCATGCTCAACATGATCTTCACTCATTCTTTGCTTATTTACCGCATCAACATTAACTGACGATACATAAATATAGTATGGTATAGTTGTATCGTCGATCGACATAAAATATATCGATCGACTGATGATGATAATGATGTTGGTTTTTGTTTTGTTATCGCTTTTACTTCGCTTTTACTTGATATTATATATAATGCGTATACGAAAATGATCGCTCTAGAATTTTTTGGGCGATTTCTAATGTAAGTGTGCTTAGTGCACTTAAGTGCACTCTAGTGCACTGGTCAGTGTTTTAAAACTTAATATTGTACTAAACTATCAGTGTACGGAGACGTCTACACACTACAGTAGTACACTACCTAGTGCGTACGCAAGATTATCGTACTTAGGTAGTACATTAGTGTTGTGCTACGTAGTTATCATACACTACACTACTATGGTAGTGTAGTGTACATACGAATCGTGGATACTACGAAAGTGCAGTACGAGGGTACAACATACTAAACACTAAAGTAACAGTGTACTGGTTAATGTCATACATTTTTACTATGCATTTATATTGTACACTATTAGTGCAACAAAAAAATTAGGGTATCTACTAATTA
>JANPJR010000051.1:0-3096 GCA_031425615.1 Cytophagales bacterium | reverse complement strand
GAAATATGCTTTGTCAGATATTGAAAGTGCAGTAAAACACAGGTTGGATTTAGCAAAAATATTTTTGCAATTACAATACAACCCAAATTTATCTAAAAACCTAACGCAACCGCTTTATAAGCCAAAAAAATTTATGTTTTTAAAAAACTGAAAAAATAAAATTTCTTAATACATTCTTTTGATGTGTTAAGTTTCTTAAAATTTAATAAGGTGGCTTATTGATAGAGCGGAATGGCGTATTTTTAAATATACCATTACCAATGTAGGTTTGATTCCTGCCCTTATCACCAACATCAATAAATAAAAAATATGCACTTTTTTTAACACACTTAAAAATTAAAATAGTATGCAAACGCTAAACTCTTTCCACCACACACCCCAAGAAATAGTAAATTTTATGCAAGATTTTTTTGATAGTGATTGGCACATTGTTGATTTGTGCGCTGGAAATGGGGCTTTAACCAATGGATTTGAATGTAATCATCTTACTTCAATAGACATAAACAAAAAATTATTGGAAAAAATAGAACAAGGTGAAAAAATCTGTGCGAATGTTTTAGCATTGACAAATAAAAACTTGAATGAAGAACAAAAAAAAGTACAAACGGAAATAATAATTAAAATTGAAGATGCAGATTGTTTTGTAATGAACCCGCCTTTTGAAAATTATAAAGATTTTCTAAATGTTGCATTTGAACTAATGCGAGAAGGTTGCTTTGGGATTTTTATCTTACCAAAAAGAGCCATCAAAGAAATGGAATGGAATAATATTACAAATACAAAAGTCTTTGAACAAGTGGATTTTGGTACTGCAAATACTGATATTGTAGTTGTAACGACTATAAAAAATGGTTCTCACATCTTAACAGCTAAAAACCAAATATCTTTGGTTGTTAATAATCAAGTCGCAAAATTTTTGGCAATATTATCAAAAAGTGGGTTCATATTGGGAAATACTTATAAAGGCACTTTTATCCATGATTCTTATACTTCCCCATACGAAATAGGAAAAGTAGAATGGCGAACAGATTTTACTTTTGATGGTAATGAATACGCTGTATCTACTTTTTTTGATGTTGAGTATCAACCTAATATCAATGATATCGTATTGCAGGTACAACAATATATGTCTTTTTGGAGTGAATTTTTTATTGATAGTAGCAGGGGCACACATTATGCAAAGGAAAAGTATAGTTTTGATAGTTCCGATTTATTCTTAAATGAAGTAGATGAAGCTATTTGTTATGAAACAATGGAATATTTAGGTTACGAAAATCCAAAATTAGAAGACTTTAGAAAGTTATCTTATAGGCTCTACCAAGACTATAAAATATTTACACCAATTATTAGTGGTAATCTTCAGTTATTTTTTGAGCTTTTAAATGTTGATTTAGAGCCACTTGAAAACTATTAAAAGTTATGAAAATAATTTTCACTTCAAAAGACATTGAGGGCAAAACATCTGAATTAGGGTTTTTGCTTTTGACAAATCTAAAAAAGAGTATAAAAAAAATAATCAAAAGCAAGTGCAAGAGCTTTTTGACAAAGCAACCCAATATTTGGGTTGTTAGTGCATCAATAGAAAATCAAGCCATAGGAAATCAACTCATTTGCAAGGAAAAAAGAAACTTGCAATTATCACTTTTTTAAAATTATGGAAAACACAAACGACCAATTTTTAATAAAAACAGCTCTTTTGTCTTGGATTGAAAAGCACAAAGAAGATGAAAAAGACAAACCTTATGTAACGCATAGGTTTAATGATGGAGCTAAAACTTACACTTTGAATGAGCTTTACAAAGAAATTAAAGATAATACTGAATTTGGGCAAAAAACGCTTTTAAACATTGTTTATTTGACTATTGATTTAATAATGAGAGGAAAAGAGAAAATATAAAAATTATGACCACACAAGAAACTGCCCAAAAGTTTGGTGTTCCTACTCCTGAAACTTGCCAATTATTAGATTGGCAAACACCAACAAACTTTGTTTGGTATAAAGATAAATTACACCTTGTTGTGATGCTATCGGAAATAAGTTTTACAATGGTTGATTATAAAACAGGTACAAGAAATGGGTATCTGTTTTCAATAGAAAGGCAAAGCACATATCATTTTGCCCCCCAAATACATGAAATACTTGAAGTGTTGCCTAAAGAAATACCACAAGAACATGCTTTTAGGAATGAAATGACAATGACCTTTTGTTTTAACAAATGGTTCGTTGGGTATTCTTGTGAAGAAGAAATTGAACATGAGAGCTTAGTAGAAGCCCTCGCATTACTTTACTTGCAAATCAAAGAACGAAACCTTTTAACTGCATAAAAACCATGATAAAAATAGAAAACCTCTTTAATTCTTACCAAGAAACGGGCGTTTGTGAAATAAATATGTTGCACATCAAAGCGTTTTGGGACGATAAATGTGCAATTTTTAAGCTTTCTGAATGGCGATTTGAGAGGAAAACAAAAAATGGCAGAATGAAAGTTACTATATCTGAAGAACAGGCAAAAGAAATTATTGAATTGTTAAAATTGGTAGAAATACCAATACAACACCTTTTAGGAGGTAAACATAAAAGTAGAAATTTAGCTTTTCGTAAAGCTAAACATTGGCAAAAAATATATAAAATGTATCTGCGGAAATGTGAAAAATTGGAAAACGATTTAAAAGTGTATTCTGAACAAGTGGAATATTTAGAACAATTTAAAACAACCTTTTACAATCCTAAAAAAGTACCCAAAAGTTGATTTTGAGGTACAGGAGATTTATTTTATTTTGCTTAAAAAAATGGAAATACCTAAACCCAACAACTAAAAAATGAAAATAGAATTTGAATTATCAGAGTGTCCCCAAAAGCGAAGACAACACATAATTTGCGAAACTTCTTTGCAAGAATATTTTGGGTTTAGCAAAGCATCATCTCAAAATGCTTTCTTTTATTTACATAAAAGATTTGGCAATGGCAACGAGTTTTTTGATGACGAAAAGCAATACGGTTGTTATTCATTTAGTCCAAAAGGCGACAAAGAAATGACTTTGGATTTGTACATAAGGGCAACAGATGTTAGTTTTTACCTAAATTTTTCAGAAGAG
>JANPJR010000050.1:0-69278 GCA_031425615.1 Cytophagales bacterium | reverse complement strand
GGCTAAGTCTGCATGGGGGCTTACAAACAGAATTATTGCAAAAATCACTGCTTTTACTTTTGGAATTTACTTAAATTTTAACGCACAAATGCCTCTTTTGAACATAAAAAACCTTATTTTCTAAATAGCACAACTGGTTTTTATTTTTCACAAATTTACACATATTTTTAGCTTTTTTACATTTTTTGAGGCTTATTTTTTAAACAATTTTGAAAAACAACATTTAAACGATTTTAAAGGAAATAATAAGTCTATTGCTAAACCAAATTGTACAGGCTTTTACCTTTTAAAAAATGTCAGGTTGAGTCACCCAAAATACTTGAATGTAAGCGATTGAGACGTGCATTAAAATTAAAATTTGAATAGTTTGGCAAAGTAGGAAACCAATTTTTTAGGTAACGAGTCGTATAATCATAAATATCTTTTTTATGGTGTTTTTTTTCGTGAATACGACAATAAAAATAAATACATAAAAGTTCTTGGTCTGTGATTTTTTGATTTTTTAAAGGACATAAAAAAAGCAAAAAACACCCCTTGACTGATGAACAAAAACTAGAAAATCGTGCGTTGGCAAAACAGAGAATCAAGATAAAAAACGCCATTGGAAGTGTAAAAAGATACTATATTTTGAAACATGAAATTAGATTAAAAAAACCAGAAAAAAATAAAAATTTAGCTATAGAAGTTTGTGTAGGATTGTCTAATTTTAAACTAAAATATGCTGAAAAAAATAAAGACCAAAATAAACAAACTGGATGATATAATAAGTCTAATAAAAATAAATACATAAAAGTTCTTGGTCTGTGATTTTTTGATTTTTTAAAGGACTTATCCTAATTCTATTAAAACCCTTGTTTTGAGACTTTGAAAATTATGAAATCCAAAGGATCGTCTGATGATTCCTCTTATAGCATTATTTATACCTTCCACTGTTGCATTTGTAATTCTTTGTTCAAAGAAGTTTAATACTTTATCTTTCCAATTAGAAAAGATTTTGATAAATCCATGAACAGGTTTTTGGTTTAATTGGATTGCTTTTTTCTCCCACTCTTCCACCATTTTTAATGCTTCTTGCTTTGTTATATCCAAATCAAAAATAGCTTTCAATTCTTTTCTCAAATCGTACACAGCCTGAAGTTGTGGGCTTATTTCAAACACTTTTTTAAGTGTTTGTTGTTCTTGTTCTGATAAATCATCAGGGCTTTTTAATAAAGCCCAACGCAAGTTTTTAAAGTGTATTTCATCTGGAAAATCTTTTCTCAATGCCTTTCTCATTCCATCAAGGGCTTTGTTCATATGCACAAAAAAATGGTAACGGTCTATGACTGAACAAGCATTAGGAAATATATTTCCTGCACCTGCTAAATTGGTATATCCCTCCCACATATCACTCATATCACTGCTTACCACTTCTATTTTATTGCAAATATCTGCTCCTTTTTCTTTAAAGTAGGCGACTATGGTTTCTTTTTTACGGTCTTCAAGAAAATCTAACGTTAAACCTGTATCTAAATCAACTAACACACAAGCATAATTTTTATGCCCTTTTTTTATGGAAATCTCATCGATACCCAAATAACGAACTTTTTTGTTATTCACAACGCTTTAGTAATAATCCTCCGTATAAATCTTAGAAGAACCCATTTTTTTTGTAAATTCAGAGATTTTATAAGTATTTCGCCACACACCAGCCATGCTGTTTGCTTACGCCCAAGATATTAAAATTGGGGTTTGCTTGAATATCCCTCAAACTTCTGAAATGTTTTAAATGGTGTGTATCATCAAGCATAAGGTAAAAAGAGGTATTTTTTAATAAAGACATTACTTTTTGGAATTCCATATAACCAACCCCTCCTGCAGAATCAAGTACAATTAGTAGGTTATTTGATTTATGTTTTGTAATCAAATCTTTTAACAAATCTTCAGGAATTGGGTTAATTTTAGGAGTTGTTATTTTGGGTTTTAAACCCAAAAAACGTTTTAGGGAAAAAGGTCGTTTGGGTTGTGGTTCTGTTAGTTGTTCGGGTTCATTTTCACCCAAAAGCCCTCTAAGTTCTTTGGCATAAAACGCCACAGGATTATCAAGTGTATCTATAAAAATATCAGGATAATTTTCATGATGATTGATGGCTTCATCTTCTTCCACAAACTTCAACGCCTCTTTAAGGTTTAGAGATGCCCCATTGATACATTTAACCTTTGGAAAATCTTTAAGATTTTCTAATGCTTCAGCATAGCTTTTAGGATTTACTTCCAAGGTATAAAATGTTTTGAGCGTATTACATTTTTCAAAGGCATTTGATACAAAGGTGGTAGAACCAAGCCCATTAAACGTGCCTGTTTCTATAATGATTTCAATATTTTTTTTGGCAAGGTTTTCCAAAATACTTTTTAGTATTTCGTCTTGCGTCATAGAAATAGAATGAAAAGGATATTCAGCGTAAGAAAGCATAATAAGGTTTTTTTGTAATATCGTTTTTTATAGTAATTTTTTATATTATACCCTTTTTCGCATTGCCTCAAATATTTGGACTAATGTACCATGCACATTATAATTAAAATCCCAAGTTGGATAATGTGATTTGAATTTGCTTACATCAGACACCCACCATATATGGTCGCCTATGCGGTTGTCTTCTGAATAACTAAAATTCATTTTATTGCCTGTGATTTCTTCACACATTTTTATACCTTCTGCCATAGAACAATTTGCAAATCTGCTTCCACCTGCATTATATACTTCGCCTTGACGTGGATTTTGATAAAAATGCCAAAACATATTGACCAAATCAAAACTATGAATATTATCCCTTACTTGTTTGCCTTTGTAGCCAAAAACAGTATAATGGTCGCCTGTAATCGCACATTTCATCAAATAAGATAAAAATCCATGCAATTGTGTGCCTGAATGTTTGGGACCTGTAAGGCAACCACCACGAAAAACGCCTACATTCATACCAAAATATTTACCATATTCTTGTGCAATAATATCACCTGCTACTTTGGAAGCCCCAAAAAGCGAGTGTTTGCAGTTGTCAATGCTCATGGTTTCGGGAATACCATTTTTAAAATATTCGTGTGATTCACTTACTTCCCAACGGTTTTCCAATTCCACCAAAGGCAGAAAATTAGGCGTATCACCATATACTTTATTGGTAGAAGTAAATACAAAAACAGCTTTTGGGCAATGCAAACGCACATTTTCAAGCATATTTATTGTGCCTTGTGCATTAATGCTAAAATCTGTAAGTGGTTCTTTCATTGCCCAATCATGGCTTGGTTGTGCTGCGGTATGCACCACAAACGCAATGTCATTGTTATATTCCAAGAATATTTTTTGAATATCCTCAAAATTACGAATATCCGCAGAATAATGTTTGTAATTAGGGATTTCTTGTTGCAATCGGTCTATATTCCATTGTACAGAGGCATCATTACCAAATAGTTTTTGGCGATAGTTGTTGTCAATACCAATCACCAAGTCAAATTTTTGTGCAAAAAATTCAACTGATTCACTGCCAATCAAGCCTGCAGAGCCTGTAATAAGTGCGATTTTCATAAAATTTTTGTTTTGGAATTTCTTTTATTTTTTTAATTTTCTATTGATTTTTCCTGCCAAAGGACTTCAAAGTTTTTAGATACAAACATTTTTTCATATTCTGAAAAAAAGGTTATTTCTATTATTTTTTTATTTTTTTGGAGATTATTTTCAAAAAAGTTTGAAGCTTCCTGATTATTCAATGTTTTGAAATTAGCTAAAATCCCACCTTCTAAAATGGGTAAAATCGCCTTAAATATTTGTTCTTGCCCATTTTCATATTTTATTTTTGCTTGTATAAAAGGTGGTCTGTATAGTATTTTGGCAATACCACCCAATACATTATATTTTATTTTAGGGTAAATATATAACATTTTTTCGTGGTTTGCTATTTTTATAGGTTTTCCAAATTTTTCGGTAGTTTTCTTTAAAAAAGCGGTTTTGATTTTCTTTGGTGTTTGTAGTTTTTTTAGTACAAGCATATCAAAATAATCAGGGTAAGGGATTCTACCTTCATTTTTGCCATTTTGAATATAATGCTCATATCCACTTTTCACGATTTTTTGTTTTACTGCATCAGCAATATCAGGGTAAGTTTTTAGATAAAATTCCTCATCAAATTTTTCTATTTTTAGTTTATAATCTTTGTATGGAATTCTACCTTCTTGTTTTCCAAAATTGATGTAATGTTCATATCCACTTTTTTGGATTTTATTTTCTACTGCTTTTGCAATATCAGGGTATTTTTTTAGGTAAAATTGTTCATCAAATTTTTGTAGTTCTTGTTTTTGTCCATTTTCTTCTTTTGACTTATCTTGTGTGATTACAAGTTCATAATTGGTAAGTATGGCAAGTTTGGTTTTGGACTCGTCCCAAAAATTATATCTATTATCAATAGATTGGTTGTTAAAAATCAAAAAATCAGGTGCATTTTTAGATAGATATTTATGGGCATTGAGGCTATCCAAACGGGAAGTATAGGCAGAGTAACTTTGTGGAATAGGGCGAGGGTTGTATTTGAGTTTATAGGAATATATCAAAGATATTTCAGTAGGAAGAATGTCTATATTTCCTTTATTGATTATTTGTACGATTTTTTCAGGGATAAACATTTTCCCTTTTTCTTCTATTTGATTTCTATAATCTGTATTTTGGATAATATCTTTAAAATATTGCACAGAAAAAAAAGCATTAAATTCATAGTTTCCTTTCCCAATTTTGTTGTAGCCTACAAAAATCACACAAATTGATAACACAATGCCAAAAAGTGTTTTGGTAATAGGCAATATTTTTTGCAGGTTTAAAAAATATAAGCCATATACACCACACACATACCCAAAAAACATCATTTGCCTGCCTTCTGCCCTTACAAATTGTGCTTTGAATACATAAAATAATGTAAGACCAATTACACAAAAAACAAAGAAAAATTGGATTTTGTCTGTTGCACTTCTATATTGAAAATACATAGAAACAAAAAAACACAAAATAATAATCAATGCCAATGCAAGATGATACACATCACTTACCATAAACATACCTTCATTGTAGCCTCTTATGATTTCGTTGCCCTCTCTAAAATATCCTATAATATTGACATTGTGGTAAAAAGCTACACCCAAAAATGTACTTAAATATAAAAAAATACTCATTAAAAGCCATTGATAGGAGAATATTTTTTGCCAAAAAGCATATAACAAGCCCATTGAAAACATGATTATCAATAAAAAACCATAACTTATTTTGATATGAATTGCCAAAGCAGACAACACCACAAAAGAGATAAAATAATAGATTTTTCTTGATTGAATAGCTGATAATAATATCCCGCAAGCAATAAGCATGATGATATCGCCTACAACTACATTGCGAGAAACATTATTTACAAAAAAATTACATTTGCCAACAAATACTAAAATCAAAATAACAAGAAAGTAATATTTCAATATATTTACTTTTTTTAGCAATGTTTTAATTGTCCAATAAATGTTTAACAATAAAAAAACATCAAATAATAATAAATACCATTTGGAAATATTATAAGCACATTTTGTTTGTAAAAAACCTAATACGCCATACGTAAATATATAATCTTGTCCAAAAATTTGGTTATTTGAGATAGAAATATTTAAACCTAATATCCATGAAGGGTCTAAACCTACGCCAACCTGTGAAACTAAAAAAGTCGGAATAAGCAATAATGTAAATAAAAATGCAATAATATTTCTATTTATTTCTGTAAAATGTGTCTGTTGTTGAAAAAAAGAGATTATTTTTTGCATTAAAAATTGATGTGGTTATAAATGTTTTCTTTCTATATTTATTAATCATTCAAATTATTTTTTTTCATAAATGGAGAACTTTCTTTTTTTCAAAGTTTTTATTCCATCTATAAGCGTGGGATTATGCCCATATATTGCTTTTATAATCGTAGTATCAGGGGCAGATTTTAAAATTTCTTTACTTGCTTTTTCAGTAGCCATATACCTTCCTTTTGTTTCCCTAATACCATATTTATGGGCTTCAAAAAGGAAGAATGAAAATAATGTCAGTAATATGACTATAAACGAATAAATAATATAATGTTTTTTGAATGTATGTTTTTGTAGAATATAAAATAGAAATACAAAAATAAATACCCATAAAAAAGATACAATCAACATATACCTTGATGCTACATTATACACCCCAACACTACCATTGCCAAAATCTGCCCTATTTAAGCCAGTTATCAAAGCACTCATAATAGAATACATTGATAAAAACCAATAAATCCTAAATTTTTTGGTAAAAAGTATTTCTTTTATAAAAAGATAAATTGTTGCAATAACATAAATAATAATAATGGTCAATCCCACAAACCATTTTTCATTAGGGCTGTGCATCATCATGCCAAAATACCCAAATACAAAACTTATATATTTGATAAGAAATCCCAAGGTAAAACTTCTGTTGTTAAGTCCTGCTGGGGTATAATATCCCCAAATATACAACCCAAATATCCCCAAAAATATCACTACCCAAATACCCAAATATTGTATTTTTTGTTTGAAACTTATCTCTTGAAAACTCAATATAAACAAAAAACCAATTACCCAAAATGCCATACCATTGGCAAAAGAAAATGTAGCTACCATGCCTGCTAATATTGCAAGTACAAAATATTTTAGCTTTCCCTCTGATTTATTAAGCCAAAATAAACCCAAAAAAACCATCAATACATTCAGAAATATTTGTATTTGCCAACCCCAAGTCCAATTTTCAAAATGAGACATGGATAAATATACAAAACTCATAGCAAAGGCAATAAAAAATCTATAAGGGTTTTTTTTCAAATCAAATGTAATGTGCAACTGCTCTACCACAAAATAAAATATTAAAAAACCTAAAATCAAATTTAATCCTATTTCATAGCTTATGTTCCAGTTGGTAAAATATGCCATTGTTAGCATAATAATACGTGGAAAAAAAAGTCTGTGTTCATTGTGTTGTGAAAATAATGTTTGTAAAGTCATTTTTCCGTCTAAAAACATATCCAAATGTGTAACAAAGTTCCACTGATCCCAAAAAGGAAAATGGAAGCCATACGTCCATGTAATATAAATCGTACATGAAAATAGAATTGAAGGAAAAAGAAATAACAAGGCTTTGTTTTTCATATTTTTTATTTTTGGTTGATGAAGTATTCTTTTGAGGTATTTTTGAACTACCATTTCTTTTTGAAATCGCCTCTTGCAAAATATTTTTCTATAAAACAATACATCAATATAAAAAAATATCTGCTTCCCATTTCCCTAATTTTCAGTTTTGAAACGCCTGTTTTGCGGTTTGTCCAAGAGTTAGGCACTACTACATAATTGTATCCTCTTACAATGGCTTTCAAAGGGAGTTCTAAGGTAAGGTTGAAATGTGGCGAAAGAAAAGGTTTGAGTCCTTCCATAGTTTCTTTTTTATAGAGCTTGAACGCATTGGTGCAATCGTTGTATTTTATGCCCATCACTACTCGCACAATAAAATTGGCAAAACGATTGATATAAAGTTTGGTTTTAGGGTAATCTATTACCTTTCCACCTTTCATAAATCTACTCCCAAACACACAATCATAGTTTCCTTCAAGCATTTTGTTGTAATATTTAACCAAATCCTCTGCATTATCAGACATATCCGCCATCATAACCGCCACACAATCCCCCGTAAACCGTTCTAAACCGTATCTTACCGCATACCCAAATCCATTTTTGCCTGAAAAATTGTTATGATATACCAGCGTAGGAATTTCTTTTTGAAGGTCTTTTAGTATATTTTCGGTATTATCTTTTGAATTATCATTTGTTACTACAATTTCGTGTGGGATTTGGTATTTTTTAAGGGTATTATATATGTGAAAAAGGGTTTCAGCAATGGAACCCTCTTCATTATAGGCAGGAATTACGACACTAAGTTTCATGTATTGGCGATAATTTTGTTAGAATTAAATGTTTTTAGTTGAGAAAACATTTATTTTTTGCAAAGATATATTACTTTTTTGTTAAAAAATTCGTTTTTATGTATGTTTTCGTTTGTATATTTTTTAATCTTGCAAGGGCAGTACATTTTCAAGTATATTTTTCCAAAAATCAGGTTCCCAATCAATATAATCATGACACCCAAAGGGTAATTTTTGGTTTGTAATTTTATAGCAAATAGAGGGGCGCATATCAAAAGCAAAACCCAAACCATCTTTAAATGGGGCTGTTTTTAGCTCATTTTTTTTGTGTAAATTTAGTAATACCCCCCAAAAAATATCTTCAGGTATATCTGTTTTTAGAATTTCACTAATCCAATTTTCGTATTTTTGAGTAATTTCCAGCATTTTTTGTGTTTTTCTAAGGCTAAATCCTCCATTTCCTACATGTTTGAATGCAAAATTATTCATATCCAATCCGCTTTCTGCTACCTTTTTACCTTTATATTTCCATAAAAACTTGAAAATACGCCATTCTTTTTTTAAAGTTTTTAGAAAAGTAGGCTCAGGCTCGTATACCCAAGATGCCCCTATATAATCGTAGTTTTTTTCACACCAAAAATCAAGTTCATTTTTCAAAACAACCGCATCTAATTGATAAATCAATATAAATTCATAGCCCAAAAATTGTTCATAAAAAATATTTGACATCATAAATTGATTGTATCCTTGTATACTTTCAAAGTATTTGTCGTCAAATTTTATAACTATTTCATTTTTAACGTAATTATCTAAAGACAAATGATTGGGTGCTACAAAAATGATTGGAAAATCCTTTAAAATAGTCCTGCATCTTTTTAGGCTATATAGTTCATCATTTGTCAATACTTCTTTATAGGTTGGAATTATGATAGCAACTTTTTTCATTTTAGGTATAAAATATGAGGATAGATTTCTTTTTTTGTGCGAAAATAGTTTATTTTGTACTTTTTTTTAAAAGAAAAAACAAAAATATCAACCATTTTATAATTTTATGACAAAAAAAAGAAATTTTTTAAGAAAATTTTGGCTAAAACTTACCAATACCGTAAGATATTGTAGGGAATACAAAGGAATGGGTTTTGTGCAAAAAACTGAAAATGGAGATATTATCAAAAGTCTTGGGCAAAGTATAGATGGATACAAACCCGAAAAATTCAAAAAAAGGGCTGATGCTTTCAACGAGATTTTGAAAGAAAAACAAAATAAACACAATAATATAGACCATGAAAAGGATTATTACACCTTTAAACATTCAGGACACACAGGCGATATTATATATAGTATTCCTGCACTTATAGCCCTTGTCAAAAACAAAAAAGCAAAGTTTTGGATAGATATTAGTATGAATTCACCTTACAAAAGTGATGAACAACATCCCGCAGGCAATACTACTATTAACCAAAAAATGGTGAATATGTTGAAGCCTTTACTTTTGGCACAGCCATACATCCAAGAGGTAGAAGTATATCCCAAAGGGCAAAAAGTAGATTATGATTTTGATGCGTTTAGGGATATTCCTGTGATGCACGACAGAGGACATATATCAAGGTGGTATTTTTATGTGTTTAATGTGCATAGTAACTTATCCAAAAAATGGATAGATGTAACGCCCGATTTTTCGTATAAGGATACCATTGTATTGGCACGCAGTCAGCGATACAACAACCCTGAACTTGATTATAGCTTTTTATCTCAGTATCCAAATATTGTATTTTTGGGTATAAATTCAGAATATCAAATCATGAAACAAGCCATTCCAACGCTTGAATTTAAGCCTGTAAATGATTTTTTGGAAATGGCACAGATTATCGCAGGGTGCAAATTTTTTATTGGTAATCAATCATTTCCGTATAGCCTCGCAGAAGCTATGGACGTGCCAAGATTGTTGGAAATATATTATGATGCCCCAAATGTTATCCCAAATACCAACAAAGGTTTTGATTTTTATTTTCAAAAACATTTTGAATTGTTGGTGGAAAAAATGAATGATACACCCAAAAACAATTAACCCATGCAAAAAAAAAGAAATTTTTTCCAAAAATTACTATTAAAAATAAACAATCCAATAGAATATTGTCGCCAATATAAGAGCATGGATACATTATTTGAGATAGTAAAAAACACAGAAGTACAAGACCCTCACGCAAGATATAAACATTTGGCAAAAGAATTTAATATGTTATTGCCTTTTTTGCCCAAAAATCCAAATCCTCCATATAGTTTTAGTCATTCAGGACATAGTGGTGACTTGATATACAGCTTGCCTGCTGTGAGAGCATTGTCAATGGGAGAAAAAGCTGATTTTTTTGTAGAACTCAACTATCCTGCTCCTTACACGTCTGAACAACACCCCGCAGGCAGGGTACGTATTAGCAAAAAAATATACGAGATGTTATACCCTTTGCTTGCCTCACAAAGCTATTTGAAATCAGTAAAGGCAATGGGCAAAGAAGATAACATAGATTATAATTTGGATTTATTTCGCAAATTGCCTGTATATTCTCACAGAGGAAATTCCGTAAGAGCCTATTTCTATGCCTTCAATGCTTATTGGGATACTGCTATTCCTTGGTTGGAAACAGTGCCAAATACCCAATACAGAAACACTATAATATTAGCCCGTAGCACACGTTATAATAATCCACATATTGATTATCGTTTTTTAAAACAATACAACAACGTGGTTTTTTTGGGTGTTGAAAGCGAGTATAATACCATGCGTAACCAAATCCCTAACTTACAATTTCAACCTGTAAATGATTTTTTGGAAATGGCACAAATTATTGCAGGGTGCAAATTTTTTATTGGTAATCAATCATTTCCGTATAGCCTTGCAGAGGCATTAAAAGTACCACGTTTGTTAGAAATCCATTATCATATACCTGACATTATTCCTACAGGTGAAAATGCTTACGATTTTTATTTTCAACAACATTTGGAAAATTTAGTTCTGGAATTGAATAGATAATTTTTTATCTACTTTTTCCTATGTTTTAGGTATTTTTTTTTGAAAAACATATAATCAAAAATCCAACTCATTTTTGTTGAATTGGATTTTTGATTTTTTCCTTAATTTTTAATTACAACATGTGCAAGGCACAGTTTCTTTATCATTTAATTCTTTTACAAATTTTTTCCACTCATTGCGTTCAAGTTCGGTGCGTTTTCCTTGCAAATCTTGACAAATAATATCTTTCATGTCTTTTACATGTGTTGCCCATGCCCTTATTACATTATCTTTGCAACCTGCGAGAAGTTTGTTGTTGTCAGGCGTAAAAGCGATAGACCAAACCCAATCGTTGTGGTCGTCTAAGATAATAGGAATTTCGTTGAGGTTATTTGCATTCCAAATGCGTACAGTTTTATCAAAACTTGCGGTAGCTAATTGTAAGCCATCTTTGCTAAAAGCGATACAATTTATTCTTGCACGGTGTTCTTTTTGTTCGTCTTCGGGAGCAGATAATTCGCCTGACATACGCCAAATTCTCAACATACCATTTTCACTACCTGTGGCAAGCCTGTTACCCGAATTACTAAATGCAAGTGATACAATAGGGGAAACATCAGCTTGAAAATCTTTTATAATTGTACCTTTCAAATTCATAATGGTTACTTTGCCTGTTTGTTTGGCAATGGCTATAAGATTTTGGTTGGTATCAAATGCAATATTATTGATTTTGCTATCACTTTCTACCAATGTTGTAGGTAATGTTTCAGGGTTTTCAGCGTCCCAAAGTAATACTTGTTTATTGTTATCTACGCTTATAAGTTGTTTATTATTAGCAGTAAAAGCCAAAAACCAAGTTTCTTTTGATTTGGTGGGTAATTTGTGTTGTAAAGCACCATTTTTGAAAATTTGGATATAATTATATTCTCCTGCGGAAGCCAATATATTGCCATCAGGGCTTACTGCCAATGCCCTGTTGATGGCGTTGGTATTGGCTATGATTTCGGGTTGTATTTCGCTTGCATTGGTGTAAGGCACATTATTAGTGTTCCAAGCGATTATTTTACCATCACTACTTGTAGAAAACATTTTATTTTTGCCTGCCAATGCCCTTACGGTTTGGGTATGCCCTTGTAGTTGGTTATATTTTGGGTTTTTGTTGCTTTTTAATCTTTTTACGCCATAATAAAGTCCTTGATAAATATCTGGGTCGTTGGGTTTTCCGTTAAATTTCTCGTTCATTCGGGAGGCTTGTTGTGCGACCAAAACTTGTTGATTTTCGTCTGCCAATTTAGCGGATTTGATAGCCATAGATTTGGCAATAGAAATCATTTGCAGGTTTTCCACATCACGTTTTGAGATTTCAGCTTTTTGTTTGGCTATATCTGCGAGTTCGCTATTGATAACAGAGAGTTGTTGATTGATATTGGCGATTTGGGCTTGAAGTTCTGCACGTTTGGCTGCTGCTTTGGCGGAAGTTTCTGCACGCGAGGCTTGTAATTCTTTTTGTTTGGCGATAAGGGCTTGATTTTGGGCTTCTTTTTCTGATTCTAAGGCGTCTTCACGTGCTTTGAGAGCTTCTGTGGCAGCTTTTGAGGCTTTTACAGCTTCTTTTTTTGCATTTTCTTGTTCTACTTGTGCCAATTTTGTTGCTTTTTCTGCTTCTTTTGCATTTTTATTTGCTAATATTTCTTTTTCTTTTGCAATACCAAGATTTTTTGTGGCTACTTCACCTTGTTGTAGGGCATACAATAAGAAAAGCACACAAATTACTACTGCAATGATAGACGCAATAGAAATCCTGCGTGCAGCGATAATGCTACGTTTTTGCATTTTTTCTTTATTGTCAATTTCTTGGTCGTATTGTTTTTGTGAAAAATCCAAAAAAGCCATTGCACGTTCAAAAGCAGGGTCATAAGGCTCTGCCCATGCTTTTGTAGGCTTATTTTCTTCTCGCCATCTTTGTCCTATATCAAGTTGGGGTGGTCGCCAAAGCCCAGATTGGGCTTCGTGGTGCATTTTGGAGGCATCAGCAATACGCAGATAAAGTTTTACGCTGTCTGCTTCATCATCTACCCAAGTAGAAAGTAATTCCCAAATACGCATCATACTTTCATGTGAAATATCCACTTTTGTATTTTCGGTAAGTGGCACATATTCGGGGGGCATCAAAAGTCCTGTACCTGCTTTGCGAAAATGTTCCACAACTGGGGCAATTTCAGCCAAACTATATCCTGTAATGGTACAAATATCTATCAATTTGCGTGGGTTACGAATTTTTCGTCCTTCGCTGTTTCTTTCTGTAATTGTTTTAAAAATTTTTTCACAAATTGCCCTTTCTTTTTCACCAAGTTGCGAAAAAGTTTCGCTTGCGTGTTCATACAAAGCACGTTGCACGCCACCTATTGCCTCATAATCTGCCAAAGAAATAGGCTGGCTTTCTCGCATACGATTTCTTTGCCAAAAAGCCCAAGTACGCATCATAGCGTGTGCCATTACAGGAAGTTGGTCAGCATTATCACCTGCATCATCAAGGATTTTTTCTACTACATCATCATTGATAATAGCCCCCATAAGTTGCACAGGATTTCGGATTGCCTCCGATTTTTCTTTCCGTGTCATTTGTGGGATTAAAAATTGGCTAAGGTTTAGATTTTCGGTAAGATTAGGATAACGAGAGCAATTACCAATAAATTCAGAACGCATGGTCAAAATCACATAAATAGGGATTTCAACTTGTTTGAACGCATTTATAAATGATTCCACATACATTTTGGCGTGTTGTTCTTGGCTTTCCCCTTTTTCAGCAAACTTAAAAAGTTCCTCAAATTGGTCTAAAAACAAAAGGTATTTTTTGCCTGAAATTTGTTGTTTTTCCTTTACAAGTTCTGCAATGGCTTGCGTATTATCTTCAAGAGATTGTTTTTGTTCATTTGAAAGGTGTTCTTCTTTTATGAGTTGGGCAATGGCTTGTGTGTCATTTTTAAGCAATTCTCTTTGTTCTTCTGTAAGTGGTTTATTTTCGCCTAAAATACTTTGTGCCAAGTTGCCCAAAGGGCTTTCGCCAGGTGCAGATACGCAGAGTTGCCACTCATCAGGATTTTGGCGTGTGAGTGTATCCAAAATTCCACAATATACAAAAGAAGATTTACCCAAACCAGAAGCTCCAATTACACCCACAAAATGATGTTTGAGCAATTTTTCTATGGCTTCATCTACTTGTTTGCTTCTCCCAAAATATAAATAGCTTTCGTCTGTGCGAAAAGCCCTCAATCCTGGAAATGGATTGGAAAGATTGACAGGTATAGTGGCTGTAGCGGTGGTCATATATTTGATAAAAATATAGTCTTAGCGTAAGGAAATAACGTTTTTTATTTTTTTTGAACCAAAAAATTCATCTGGGAATGAGGTTTTTAGTATAATTTTTATTGTTGTTCAAAAAAAATTTATGAAAGTTAAAAAAAAAAAATTAAAAATACTAATTTTTAAATATAAAAATTTTGGAATTGGATTGTGTTTATTTTTTTTTAGTTTGTGAATCACTTGCACCCCCCCCTCAATCCAGCACACCATCATCAAGCACATCATCATCTGTATGGTTATCTTGTGCGGTTTCTTCGTTTTCAGGCGTTTTTTGCCATGATTTCTCTTGCCTGCTGTTTCCAATAGTCTGTGGCTTTTATTTTTTTCATAAAAATTGTTCTTTTTGTTATGTTGAAAAAATCGGGTTGTTATTATCGTGGATTTTAACAGTTAAATCTCTTTAAAGTATTTCTTGATAAATAAAAACACGAAAATACATTTGTAATAAAATTTTTCTAATATTTATTCCCCTTCGGGTAATAATTTACGGAATGATACGTTAAAAATATACACAAAAATTTAATTTATATGCCAAATAAAATTAGCGATTTATTTTTTGATGAGTCATTATATAGTTCATATTATCAGAAATACCAACAAGAATATATACGCAAAAAACTAAAAACGATTAAAATTGATGTAGAGGGGTACAAGTTTTCTGAGATATTGGGTATATTGGAAATAAGTGATAAAACAGCAAGAAAACACATAAAAACTTACCCTTCAGGTGGTTTTGAATTATTGTGTAAAAAAACGAAAAGACCTAAAAAAGAATCTTTGACAGAAACTCAACGTTTATCATTTAAAGAAGTCGTTATTAAAAAAGTCCTTTTGAAGTGGGTTTGGAGGGTAATATTTGGACAGGGAAAATAATGTGTTTATATTTGAAAAAAACGTATGAAGTTGATTATAAAAAAGGGATTTATGGTTTATTGGAACGCTTAAATTTGAGCCATCAAAAAGCACATTCAGATTACGGAAATGCAGACAAAGAAGCCAAAAAATCATATTTACAAGATTTAGAAAATACGTGTTTAACAGATGCACAAGAGGTTTCAGTGGTAAAATATGATGAATTTTCAATATCTGAGAAACCAACTTCGTATTATGGCTGGGCAGAAAAAAACACAAGACCAACTCATAAAACGAATGAAAAAAAAACTCAAGATTAAATGGTTTGTTGGGCATAGACATTTTTAGTGGGGATTTTATTTTTGATGCAGTTAAAAGTGCTAAATCTGAAACTATTGCAGAATATTTTGCAAAAATGGCGAGAAAATATGAAGAAAAAGGCATAAAAGAATTACATTTTTTTTTTGACCAAAACACCACACATAAAAGTAAAATGCAAGATAAATTTAAAGAATTAACAGAAAAATTATATGTAAAAACAAGGTTTCATTTCATTGCTTCTTATTCTCCAAAGTTGAATTTAGTGGAATATGCTATTCATTTGATAAGACAAAAAGTCCTTCACCATGCAGATTGCAAAAAAAACTTAGCGGATTTTTGAAAAAGAAATCAGAGATTTATGTGAAAGTGAAAATATTTTGACTAAGGAACAAATACGCAATACCCTTGACCACATCAAAACATTAGTGTAATTTCTAAACATTTTTGAAACTCTTTTATATAAAAAATATTAGTAATCTATAAACCGAAAGGGAATAAAAATTTCCCAAAACATATAAATTAGTTTATATTTTGAGTGGTTGAAAGAATTATTACTTGATTTTCTACTTTAAATATGGATTTTTGAGGCTCAAAAATTTGTAATTTTGGGTTATATTTTAGTGATAAGTTTATTCGTTGGCTTGGACATTGTTTTTTGTTATAATCATTTCTTTCTGGTGGTTTTTGAAGCAAATAAATATCAAACCATATTGTTAAATTGTCTGTTATATAACTTTTCTTTTAATAATGCGAATATTGGGTATAAAGTTAAAAAAAGAGATAAATTTCTTCAAAAAAGTGTATTTTTGGGTTTATCAAACCAATCCAAAAAATACTCAAAAAATGAAATTATTAGCATTAATCAAACTCTATTTTTATCTCTGTGACTGCTATAATAACAAACATTATTCCAAACATCGCGACTTGCTATTTGCTTACCTGCATATTTTTGATATACTCGTTGCATACTTGACCAACAAATATCTTCCTTCATACACAAATTATTGATGCAAATATCCTCCAACATAAAATAAAGGTATTTTTCATAACGAATCGTCATGATGCTACTTTTTTCCACAAAAGAAAATTGCTCATTGGAATAACCATTACAATCTTTACAATGAAATTGACGAGTTTTCAAATGTTGAAAAACTTTCCGACCCATAAGTGCCATATCCCGGATTGTCAGACTTTGATACATCTGAACCTCTGTGCAAGATTGCAAACAAACCAGGCAAACAGCAGAGCCTTCCGTAGATTCACAATGAATATGAGCCTCTTTGTCTGAAAAAGAAAAATCTAAAATTCGCAAATGTGGCAAATTTAAAACTACTGATATATCTATATCCATATTCAAAAGTAAACCATTTCTGTATAAATGTTAGAAGAACCAAAAAATATTATTCAAAACTTCGTTCTTCAACCGTTTAAGAACGTGCATTTAAATAAAAAATGCCTTAGTTAATTACTAAGGCATTTTTTTGTTTTATAGCTTAAAATGATTCTAAGGCAATTCCCTTTCGCTCAAATAGTTGCGTGTCATCAACAAAAATACAATAATTCCCAACAAAAACGCGCCCATTGCCCACAAAGCAGTTTCAGCACTAAAAAATTTAAACAGCAATAACACCAAACACAAAAAACATACTATCATCAATGCTACCCCACTTTTGAGTATCATATTAAAAGCTCTTGACCATTGACAACCATACCTATATATCATCATATACACACCTATACCTGCTCCAAAGAAAATAGCCAATAATGAAAAAATAGCACCACTGCTTTTTAATATACTTGATGGATTGCGTGCTATGGTTGAGGCACTGCTCATAAACCGAGAAATCATATTTGCATTGGCGATAGATTTTGGTTTTTCTTCTGGTACTGCAAATTTATTTGCCAGTGCTTGCCAAAGATGTGGATAACCATTGTCATAACCCAATGCCCAAATCCCTACGCCTGCAAGTTTTTTACTTATCACAAAATCGTATTTTTTGCTGAGTGCAAGGCTGTCATCATACCATATTTGGCGATAATTATTATTGTTGTCTCTATATACATGAAAATTACTCATTCCCTCTGCATCTTCTTTTGGTTGTGCAAAACCAACTTGAGGTACTTTTTTGATGTCTCTATAAGGCAAATATCTTATAAATTTGAGGGCTTCGGAAGGTGTTTTTAGGCTTTCAGTTACCCATTCTGCACCATAATATGACACACCCAAAAGCAATTTTGCAGGAGGCACGCCACCCGCCAAATATTCGTCTATACTTCTATCAAGAGAATAATTCCACCAATTTTTGCCCCCTGTTGCCAACGAAACAGGTCCAGCAATATCACTGTTTGCCCCATAAAACTCTTGTCCGTTGATAATAAGTAAATCCACGTGCAAAGGTAATTGAGCCATATCCATACCACCCTCAAAATCAATAGGTGGAATACTCATGGTAAGTGTGGCACCTTTGATAGCAGCTTTGAGTTGTGAAGCTAAATCAATGATAAAATTGGTAAAATTTGAGCGATTTTTTCCTGAGATTTCCTCAAAATCCAAATGAACGCCATTTGCTTTACGTTTTTGCACAAGGTCAATAATTGTTTTGATAAAATTATTTTGTGCATTTATATTTTCTAAAAATTTATTTACATTATCTTTTCCAAAACAACTTGCACTCAACAATACTTTACATTTGTTGCTTTGGGCTTTTGCAATTAAACCTGTTTCTTCCCAATCATGAATGCTATAATAACCACCTGTTGCAGGATTGATTTCGTAAGAATAATACGCTACGATAGAAAGGAGTGAAAAATTGTAGCTTATGTATGCTTCGCCTGCCCAATGTGGGTGCCAACCAAAAACAGTTTTTCCTTTTTGTAAGGTGCGTGTTTTGGTATAAGAATTATTGTGTGTGATAGGTATGGTTTTATCCAAACCACCTTTGTAAGCGATTTGGTCTCTTTTTTTTACATTATATGACCTTTCTTTGAAAGCTATGGTGTCAATAACCCTAACATTTTCATCAACTTTTACATTATCTTTTTTGTCTTTGCCTGCTTTTCCACCACCAGCATCACCTTTGCCACCTGCGAGTGTATTTTCTTTGTCAAGGCTTTTGGGGTCAAAAGGCTGTAATGGGTCAATCGTTGGATTTGCTTTTCCATTTTCGTTTACTTTTGCGTTGTTGCCTTGTTGGTTAGCATCTTTTTTATCAGTGCTTGTGTTGCCTGTTTCATTGGCATTTTTACCATCTTTGGCATTGTCTTTTGCACCACCTTTACCATCTTCGCCTTCTTTTTTTTCTTCTTCTTTTTTAGGATTTACTTCATCAACTTTCTTTTTAATTTTATCTTTAAATTGTGCAAAAGCAGATACTTGGGAAAAGACAACAAGGATTATGCACAAAAAAAAGATTTTTTTGCAAAATTTTTGTGAAAAACACGCCATAAGTTGTAATTTTAAAGCGAAAAATCGCATTTTTTTTGGGAATTTTGACAATAACGTAATATATTGCGAAAGTTAAAGCATTATTTTGAATATGACAAAAATATTTTCTTACTTTTTTCTTTTCACTTTCTTGGGAATAGGGCAAAGCTATGCACAAATTTCGCAAAAAGCAAAGGAAATTAATACAGATTGTCTAAAAAAGTTCGCTACGCTCAAGCCTTCCCAGCAGGACAAAAGCGAACAAGGCATACCGTACTCTGTATTCGTACTACGGGAAGGCTCTACGTGGATTGTAGCGGTTACAGACACAGGCAGTTTTTATAGTTTTCGGAAAATGAGAAAAGTAGATACTTTGACACCCAATTCTTCTGCTTTTGACCTCAATCTCTGCAAATTATTGGAAAAACCCGAACGTTTTATACTCAAAGAAAAACCTGCTAAAATTGGCGATTTGGAAGTGCCACATTATTACACATTTAACAATGAAGGTGGTAAAAGGTTTGGGGCTATACAACAAGCTGAAACAGGCATAAAAAACCTCTCCGCACTTGGTAAAGGTATTGCCTTTATTGGCAGTGGCATTGCTGGTATTTTTAGTATTTTTAAGCCTACAAAACTCCTTGAAAAAGTTGATGGACTTAAAAAACAAATTACTGAGCAAGAAGCCCTCGCGAAAAAACAAGTTGATGAAATGAAAAAACAAACTGATGTCATCAAAAAACAAGCTGATGAAATGAAAAAACTTCAAGAAGAAACTGCCAAACTCAAAAAAGCACAAGAAGATGCCATGAAAGAAAATGAACTTGTAAAAGCAGAACTCAAAAAAGCACAAGAAGATGCGGAAAAAGCAAAAGCCCCAAAAGACAATAAGAAAACAACAGAAGGGAAAAAAGAAGAAAAGAAAGAAACTAAAAAAGACGAGAAAAAAACAGAAATTAAAAAAGAAGAATCAAAAGAAATTAAAAAAGACGAGAAAAAGGAAGAACCAAAAGAAATTAAAAAAGATGAGAAAAAGGAAGAACCAAAAGAAGAACAGAAAAAAGAAGAAACTGAGCCTGCAAAAATTACCAATGTAACCCCAGAAGAAGACCTTTCTAAACTCTCTAAAAAAGAAAGAAAAAAAAGGAAAAAAGAATTTGATAAAAAAAGAAAGGAACAAGAAAAAAACAATAAAAAGGAAAAAACCCAGCTCAACTTAAAACCTTACCCACATTTGAATAAGGAAAATACACAAAACAAACAAGAAGCAGACACCACAAAACCAACAAAATATAATACAAAAGACAAAAACATAAAGGCTGACACCACAAAACCACAAACACAAAATTTTACAAGCAAAAAAAACGGTGGTACAGAGGACAGCGTGCAAGTCCATATCCAAAAAACACTCAAAAATATAGACGCGTTGCAAAAAAAATATGCCCTCGAACAACAAAAACTTGACTTTGAAGCACAAAAAGCAGAACTCCTGAGAAAACAACGTGAATTGGAAACAGGAAAAGAGGAAAAACCTACAAAGGAAACCCTTACACTACAATCTGTAAAACAAAAACACCTACAAAGCCTCAAAGAAAAAGCATCAGAACTTGATAATCTGCTTACCAAAATAAAAAGTAGTGAGGAGGATGTACTCAAATACCAAGTGCCTGCTATTCGCCAAAAAAGGCAAGAACTAAAAAAAGAAATTGCAATCTTTGAACAAGAAAACCCTACCGAAAAATCCAAAGACAAAGATTTGGATTAAATTTAAGTGTTTTTAAGTTGTCAGTTTTTAGGTTAATGAAAGGTTTTTTTGGAAAAAAACATAACAAGTACCTTGGATTGGACTACTAAAAATTAAAAATATCACCCAACACACATTCACATTAAAAAATTTTCGATTTTTTAATGTGATTTTTTACAAAAAAACCAATATCAGAACGTCATGGCAAATTCTTTTCCCAAAATTTCCTTGAACACCAAAAAAATTACCCAACAATACAAGCATATATTTCTCATGGCTTGGGGTACTTGCATTGGCATAGCTTTATCCTCTTACAATCTGGCAAGTATAAGCCTATTCTTGGGTGAATTTTCGCCTGTAATGTTGCCCCTTGCCACAGGTTGGGCTGGTATTGTGGGGCTTGTCGGATTGGGAATATATGCACGTCAACAACTTTATCGCCCTTTTATAGGGCTTGCAAGTGTAGGACTTTGGATCACAGTATTGTGGCTTGCTATTATCTTGAGTGGATTGGGTGGAAGGCTACCACAAAATACTGGTGGCGGGCAATGGATTTTCCTTGCTATGGTGGTTTTGCCTTTGTATAATACCTTTTTACGCCTTGTTTTTTGGTTAAGCACCGAGAAAGTATTAGGATTTTCACCTTTCAAACAGGAAAGAAACCCTGCAAATATTGGTATTCTTATAGGGGAAGGCTTGGTATATGTGGTTAGTTTGGGTGCAACACATATCAATTTGACAGATTACCTATTCATTGTAAGTATTTTCGCTTTACTTTTGGCAATTTTTGTGCTAAATAGCCTTAATTCCATCACACCAAGCCTGCGGGCAGTAGGTTTTGAAGCTACATATATACGTGCCAATAACGATTGGAAGGCTATTTTTGCTCAAAAATATCTTGTATTATTAGGTTTATTAGCAGGATTAATTGCTTTTTTGGGCATTTACATAGATTATTTCTTTCTTTCTGCCTTAGATGCCAAGTATCATGGCACAACAGCACAAACAAAAATCTATTTTTTAGCAATGTTCGGGGCAGTAAGTAGCGGTATTGGCTTCCTTTTAAGGCTTTATTTATCAAAATACATCATTCGCCAATATGGATTACGACTAAGTATGGCTATTATGCCTATAGGACTTGTATTTACGGTGCTTGTGGTAGTGGTAATGGCTACTATTTTGGGAGGGGATTTGAGTTTGGCATCTGCGGTGGCGTTTATGTTGTTGGTGGCAAGCAAAATGATATATGATTTGGGTAGAGAATCCTTCTTTGTACCTATATTTCGCCTGTATTTGTTGCCTGTTGATGAGCGTTTGAGGGCAGATATTCAATTAAAATTGGAAGGTGGTTTATACTATTTGGGCGTTATGTTTGGGGGATTTAGTATTTTTTTCTTAGGCAAATACCTCCCAAGCAATATTGCAGGACAGATGTCAGGGGTTTTATTGGTATTAATGGCATTGGCATACATTATTTTTAAGGTTCACGCACAATATAAATTAAATTTGCAAGGTTCTTTGGCAAAAGACCACAAAAAAAATACAAAAAAACCTTTAATTGGGGAAAGAAAATCTATATTTTTGCCCCTTTCTGAAAAGATTTACCAAAAAATCAATACCAAGCAAAAAGAACTTTCAGATACTGCAATTATTTGGCATCTCAATATCCTCAAAATTCTCAATCCTATTACCTATAAAAAAACAATTTTTAGACTTTTGGATAATCCAGAGGAAAAAATACAGCCTTTTTTAGTAAATTTAGAAAAAAGTATTGAAAATATAGTAGCAGAAATTGACAAACAAGCCTACAATATCCTTTCTGCCAATCAACACCCACAATTTGCATTGAGTTTTTTCAAAAAAACACGTTACCACCTTGCAGAATCACGCAAAGAAAGCCTTGTGGTTGATGAAAAAATCTTAAATTGGATTGCCTATATTGACGAAAAAGTCCTACTCATAGCACTAAAAGGCGAAATAGTTGGCATGAGTGCGCAAGATAGGTTACACAAAGAAGATGGAATATTGGAAAATACCATTAATGTACTCGCAAAAAAAATCACAGACGAAATATCTGAAATGGCAAAAAATGCCAACAAAGATATTCAAAAATTAAGCCTTCAAATAAACGAAAATATCCAAAAAATAGCCCTTCAAGAAGCCCAAAATTGGTGTATCTTAGAAGCAATCCCAGTTTTATATGTATTGATAAATTCTAAATATTTCCCCGTTTTTAAATATGCAGATGCTATCCAAAAAACATACAACGTACTCAAAGGAGCAGAATATCGCTTGGAAAGATTAAAGTATTTGGAGCAACTTACCCTTTCAAAATTGGAAAATGAACGTATTTTTGGGGCTTTGCTCACTACTTATGCCCAAAAAGACATCAAAATTCGCTTACTAAGCCAACTCTTGCAAGACCAAAAAAAACCAGTAAGATACTATGCTACTATTGCATCTGCACAAACCAAAAATGTAGATTTATATAATAATCTCATTGAAAAATTAGGTACACTTCAATATGGAAATGCCTCTTTTTCTGCTATGGTAAGCACAGGCGAACAAATTTTTGAAACGTTGGAACTTGCTTTTTATATCGCAGGACAAAAAGAAATTACACAACTACGTATCGCCCAAATATACGGATATGTAGGCACACAACAAGCTATGGAGTTATTGGTCAAAAAAATCAATTATTCTAACCAAACTGTTGCACTTTTTTGCTTGGAAATGTTGAGCAAATGCGGTTATCAAATTACTACTGAACAACACAAAAGGTCTATCGCCCAAGAATTAAATGATACTTGCGAAAATTTAACTTGGAATATGTCTGCTTTCCTTGATTTGAAACGATACAATGCCTCAAATATCATTCTCAAAGCAATGGAAAGCGAGATTGAAGGTAATTATGACAAAATTTTTAGCTTGCTTGCACTTATTTATGACAGCAATTCTGTAGCACTTGTAAAACAAAATATTAGAAGTGGTGATACAGATAAAGCTGATTTTGCGATTGAACTTTTGGAGATTTTTGTGAGCGAAACGGATATGTTGAAACTCAAAACATTGCTCAATGCAAGTTCTATGGCAACAAAAATAGAAATTATGCAAGATTTTTTTCCTACTGACCCAATGCCTTTGGAAAAAATCCTTTTTGCCATCGTACAACGTGATTACAAATGGGCAAATATTTGGACAAAAGCATGTGCTTTGTATGAATTGTCACAAATTGAATCTTATACTGACCAAATATTATTTTTGGCAAATGTGGTAAATCCTAATACAATGCTTAGCGAATTATCTGCCAAAACCCTTTATAAAAAAGATTTAGGTTCTTTTAATGAAAAAGTAAATCGCATTAATGCCCAAAAAATTTACCAAAAATCTATACAAGTAGCCCAAAAAGTACAACAAGATGATGAACTTGCAATGCTCAATTTGCCTACCCTCAAATTTGAAATCGCAAAATTTTTGCAAGAAATTCCTGAATTTTCTGCTATTCAAGGGCTTACACTTGCCAAAATTGCCAACAATGCAGAACTCATACGTGGCGTAATAGGCGAAACAATTGCCTCTTATCAAGGATTAGACGAGTTGGATTATTATGTGATATATCAAGGAAATATATGTTTGGAAGGCGAATTTTCTGATTTTCCAAAAATATATCCCGAAAAAACAATGCTTTGTCGCCTTGAATTTTTGGGTTATGACAAAAAAGAAATTACCTTATCTGCCAAAACTGATTTTGTGGTTTATAGATTCAATGCAGAAAAGCTACACGAAATTATGTCTTTGGAGGAAAATATCCCTGAAGCATTGCTTTCTACGAAGTAAGATTTGAAATTAAGAAATTAAAATTTTCAATAAATAACACTTGAATAATATAAATAAATACGATTTAATACTGTTTTTAATTTTGGGAGAAATCAAAAAAAAGGCATTTTTTTTAAAAAAAATAGGCGTAAAATTAGTTTTTTCAAAATTATCACTTAATTTTAAGCGAAAAAAAACGATATTATTTTTTTACCAAGTCATTATTCAAACATTTTACAGTATGCAACACATATTATAAAATGTTATTTGTAAATTATTTATTTATCATATCATTTTATTATGTCAAGTCAATTACCAAATTTTACGTTGGGCATCGAGGAGGAATTTCAAATTATTGACCCTCATACAAGAGAACTACGCTCGCACATGCACAAGATAGTGGATAATGGAAAAATTATCTTAAAAGAACAAATCAAAGTAGAAATGCACCAATCTGTGGTGGAAGTAGGTACTAATATTTGTAGAAATATCCAAGAAGCTGAACAAGAAGTAAGACACCTCCGCAGAACCATTGCAGAACTTGCTGACAAGCAAAATCTCGTAATTGGTGCTGCAGGTACACATCCTTTTTCACGTTGGCAAGACCAGCTTATTACCCAACACCCAAGATATGAAGCCATTGTAAATGAATTGCAAGAAGCTGCACGTTCCAACCTTATTTTTGGCTTGCATGTACATGTAGGCTTGCAAGACCGCAAAATTGGACTACACATCATGAATGCAGTGCGTTATTTGTTGCCTCATATTTTTGCACTTTCTACCAATTCGCCTTTTTGGGAAGGTAGAGACACAGGTTTTAATTCATTTAGGGTAAAAGTTTTTGAGCGTTTCCCACGTACAGGTTTGCCTGAAACATTTAGTTCAGTGGCAGATTATGATGCATATATTGATTTGCTGATAAAAACGGGTTGTATTGACAATGGCAAAAAAATATGGTGGGATTTACGTTTGCACCCATTTTTTGAAACCATTGAGTTTCGTATGTGTGATATCCCTATGCGCGCAGAGGAAACAGTAGCACTCGCTGCGTTGATGCAAGCACTTGTCGCAAAAACCTATAAATTGCTCAAAAGTAATCTTGCTTTCCGTACTTACAACAAAGCCTTAATCAATGAAAATCGTTGGAGAGCTTCTCGTTATGGTGTTGCGGGCAAGTTGATTGACTTTGGAAAAGAGGAAGAAGTAGATACAAAAGAACTTATTTTAGAGCTTTTGGATTTTGTTGATGATGTGGTTGATGAACTCGGTAGCAGGAAAGAACTTGATTATATCCATACAATTCTCAAAAATGGTACAGGTGCTGACCGCCAACGCAGGGTTTTTAGCGAATCACAAGACCTCAAACAAGTAGTGGATTATATCGTAAAAGAAACAAATACAGGCTTGTAATTTATTTTTATTTACAAAAAAACTGCAAGATTTATAAGCATAAAATTATGCTAAAAATCTTGCAGTTTTTTTTATAAAAGTATTTTTACTTTTACAGCAAAAATAATTTTATTGCTTTTAATATGATGAATCAGACCCGCTCGAACCAACCTCTTCTTCTATAATACCTTTCCCTTTTTTCATTTGTGTTACACCGCCAATAAATGGATTATCTATATTTTCATTGCCAGATAAGAAAGGATTTTTTTTAAGTTGTGTAGGTGCAGAAACTGTGTTTTGCGTTGCTACATTTTGTGTTTTTTTGTTTTCAAAAGTCATCATAACTTGAAAAAGGTTTAAGTAAAAAATTTATATAAAAATACATTTTTTTATCAAATTTTCATAAAAAAATTAGTATTAAAAAACGTATAAAAAATCCATGTAAAAATAATTTTTTTATCAAAAAATAAAAAAATTATTACGCTTTATTTATGTCCAATTTTGCTTGTGAGGCTTTTGTACCAAGTGTGTCAGCTTTTGATTCCAACGAATTGTCATCATTTACAGGCATTCCATTGATATTATTATTAGCTTTTACCTCTCCTTTTCGTTGTTGGACGATATGGGCAAATTCGTGTCCAATAAGTGCTTGTCCAGATTGCGAATTTTGGTCAAATTTACCTTGTGCAAAATGCACATCATTACCTTGTGCAAAAGCATGCGCCCCTATTTCGGTGGCTTTTTTGGAATTGGTATGAATATTCACATTAGAAAAATCTGCTCCCATAGTGGTTTCCATTTTTGCTTGCACTTCTGGGTTTAGACTTGGATTTACTTTTCTTTGCCCAATAAATGGATTTGTTGTATTTTCATTACCTGAAAGAAAAGGATTATTTTTCTTTTGGACAGTTGTTTTTTGGGAAGTATTTTCTGGGGTATTTATTTTTTTGTGTTCAAGGGATTTCATAAATTTTTAAAAAATGTAAAAAAAAAAAGTTCGTATAATTATTTTTTCAAAAAAATTATTTATTAAAAATTTAACCACTTACTTTATCGCTTCCTTCGCGTTTTTTGAGTGCAGAATAGACTAATTTTATTGCTCTGTCAGGCTCACTTTTAAATTTTACAAAATTTTCGGTGTTTGTACCCATAGCAGTAAGATATTTATCTATTTTGTTTGCCATTGCATTTGCACCATTTCTACCTTGGTCAGTATCTGGTTTGAAAGAAGTCATGCTTTTTACTAAGGAGAACATATATTTGACCTGACTCATACGTTTTATGTGTTGGTTTTTGTCTGAGTTTTCGTTACCTTTCACATTATTGTAGAGTTGTTTTGCACCCCTAAACAATTTGAGACCACTTTTTGCAGCACCAGCAGCAGATTTAATGATAACCCCAACAGGCGCACCTACGCCTGTAAGCGTAACGATATCACCAATAATACCTACCACACTCAACCCAATATTGGTGGCACTTCTAATAATACGTTCTTTATTTATTTTTTTGAGTGTTTTTACCATGTCAAAATTTTTGGCTTTTTCTGACACCCTTTCTTTTTCTTCTTGGCTGAGTCCATCAAGACCAGCACCTGACATTACATTTTTTAATTTTTCTTTGTCAGTTACTTGTTTTTCTTTTCTAAAACCAATAAATCCCCTTTTTTCTTTTTTGGTAAAATGCTGACTATCTTGGTCATTTCTCATAGCATCTTTTTCCTGTGACATTGCTTTATAATTTTTTACCGCCTCAATCAATTCAAAGGCTTCTTGTATAATTTCAATCGCAGAAAAAATAATGCTCAATATAGGAATAGCTTGTGTAACTGCTGAAGGTGCAATACTGCCAAATGCTTGCATCATTTTTTTGGTTGCTTCAAAACCTTTTTTTACGCCTTGACTTGCACTTTTGGCAATTTCCAAACCTTTTTCTTTTTTATCTCCATCAAAATTTTTGAGTTCTTTCAGCCCTTTGATAACTTCAAGCGTAGATTTGACTGCACTAATACCTGCAGATACAGAATCAGCAATTGCAGCAATTTTATCTCCGCCCAATAAACCTGCCACATTGCTTACCACATCTGCAGCACCCCCTGCTCCTTGCAATACTGCCCCAGCTTTATCCCAATTATCTTCTGAATCCCCCCAAGCTTTGAAAGCTGACCCCATTGTAAGCAATCCGCCTACTGTGCCTGTTATACCTGACAAAGTATCATTTGAGGCAACTTCTTTGCCTGTTTCTGCACCTTCACTTTCTTCTTCGGTCAAATCATCAAGCCCAACACCTTTTGACTTTGCAAGTTCAGTTCTTGCAATAAGTGATTGCGTATCATTATGGTCACCTATCACGCCAGCTGCATCACCTACATCACCCATCACTTCTTCAGCCTTATCCATCTTATCGCCCCAACCTTCTTGTTCTCCTTCAGCACTGCTATTATTATTTGAGTCTTTGAGCGCGTTATAATTTTGGTTATATGCCACTGTTGGCGCAGGAACAGTTCGTCGTTGTGGATTTCTGTTTGTGGGATTTTGTACACCATTTGCCACTCTCTGGGTAACTGTACCTTGTACGGTTTTCATTTGGGCGGTTGTTACGTTTTTATTATTGGTAAATGGATTTGGTTTGCCATTTGAATTATTGTTTGGCAAAAATGGGTTCGTCAAATTCGCTTTTTTTTGTTGCGTAATTTGTTGCGTTTGGGTATATTTTTCTTGCTGATTTTCTGTTTTCTTTTGTTGTTTTTGAATGGGATTTTTCATAAAGCTGAGAGGATTTTTATTTTTTTACATTGGGCGTTTTATAAAAAAATTTAAAATTTTATCTAAAAATGTAAATGCAAAATCATTGGGAAGTATTTACAAATTATTAAACTGCAATTTATCTTTTTTTTTAGAAATAAAAAATAAATTTAATCTACAAGAAATAGAAAATATTTTGGATTTTTAAACAAAAAATGGCTGTTTTTACAAAAAAATATCTCTACAATAGCTTTTCCTACATGTTGAGTATATGTGATAGTCTAAAAATACGTTTATTATCTACAACAAACAACCCGAATATTAATTTTTACACCTACGCAACCACGATTTAAAAAATCAGAATTTAAAAATATGTCAAAAAAAGAAAAAGAAGTTATCAACCTAAAACTACACGAAATAAAGCAGGAAAAAGCAATAAATTGGAAAAAATTTGCCAAAAATGCAGGATTAAATTACACTGTACTTGCTGATATACTCAACAACAGAAGACATTGCACACAACGATACGCTCAAAAACTTATTGCCCCACTTGCTGAATACAATATTATGGTTACAACGCAAGAAATTACAGGAATTGCACAAAAAAAAATAAAAGAAAACAAAGAAACAGCATAAAAAAATACAAGAAAAATTACACAAAAATAACAGAAGGATCGTCTAATATGTTGTTTTTTGTGTATTTTTTTATTTAAAAATAATGTGCGTAATTTTTAACCTAAAAATTGTTAAATTTTTTAGTACAAAATATCAAAGATTTATTTTTATATGATTTTTTTAATAAAAATTTGGATATGAGGAAAAAAATCTTTTTTATTGCGTAATTTTTTACTAAAAATTTAACATTAAGAATTTAATATTAATGTTTATCAATAAACTTAATTATAAACTGTTATTACAAACTTTTGTTTGTGTATAAGTTTACACAACTTCGTAACCAATACAAAAAATAGACACTAAAAAAATATTATTTATGTTTATTTTTTAAAACTATATATTATTTTTTATACATTTTTAATTACTTTATAACCTAAATACCCATAAAAGACGACTGATTTATGATTTTTTAAAATTTGATGGTTTCTTTTCCTGATTTTTTCTTAATTATTTTGTATTTTTTACAAAAAATTCAAAAGAAAAAAGGAACAAAACCCTAGTAAGATTTTTGTTCCTTTTGAAATGATATGAAAACACAATTAAATAATCTTGTTACAATTATGTTCTTGTGTAAAAATCCTCTAAATGCAGTCTCTCACAACTTTATCTAAAAAATTATTTTTTTTGTAATTGTTAAATCCAATCTTACGACTTTATTTAAAAATTATTTAACCTTTAAATTCAATCTTGCGACCTTATTTAAAAATTATTTATAAAAATTTCCTAAACCAAACCCATCACGATTTTATTTAAAAAATTATTATTAAACCCAACTCTTGTTGTTGTATTATCTGAGCTGTATGTTTCTATATTTGTTTAAGTGCATAAATATTCAAGTTTAAAATGAAAAGTGATAGTTCCCATCTATCACTTCACTCTCGAACGTTATGTCTTATCTAATAAAAAGAGCCTGAAATCACCGCAAGTGAATTTTCAATGTATATATAAAAACTTTCTTTTATAAAAGAAACCTTTTTAGTTGTTTTATTTTAATTTATACAAAATAACCAAATATTATTTGGTTGGCTAATGCAACACACCTTTTATGCTTGTAAGTACAAGCGTAAATCTATGTAGCACCTTTACTTTTATAACACAAAAGTATTTTTAAAAATTCATATTTTCAAAAATGAAAGATTTTATTTTTGAATTTTATCAATAAATCATAACTCAAAAATAAAAATCTTCAAAAACATGATTTTTATTTTTTTAAAAATAAAAAAATTAATGACCACAAGTAAAAATTAAATAAAAACTGAAAATAGAAAAGACCAAAAACTACAAAGACAAAACGATAAGAAAAAAAATAAAAAACATATGGAACACAATTTACAATTTATATTGCAACAAGATGGTGGCGCAAAAGTTTTTGAATATTTTGGCGTAAATCCTTTTACCCAAAAAAAACAAAAAAATCCACTCAGGGATAATTCTCAAAATTTTTCCCTAAAAAAACAAAACGGTATCTACATTTTTGCGGATTGGGTTACAGACGAAAAAGGTGATGCTTTTCGTTTTGTACAACTTATCTGCGGTGTAGGTTATTGGGAAGCATACAAAATCATCAAAGAAATTTATGGTGATGCGTCACCTGCGATTTCTTTTGAAAAAAGCTCTACAAATCTGCCAAAAACAGAAACAACTACGTTATTTCCTACGCCACAACAAACCGCAGTATTTGCACAGCAAACGAGTAATTTTCATACGTTTTGCCAAAAAATAGGTATTGCGTCCTCGCACCTCCGAAAATGGTGTGTAGGCACTGATTCGCAAGGAAAAACGGTGTTTGGTTTTAAGAATACACAACACGCTTTTGTCAATCTGAAATTTGTGCAATATGACCAACATGGCAAACGTAGTTCTGATATTTATTCCTTACCCCAAAAGAAAAACAACAAAGGAGAAACGATTGGCAAATACAAACTTTGTTTGTTTGGAGAACATCTCTTAGACAATACACGCCAAAAAACGGTGTGCTTGGTAGAGAGTGAAAAAACTGCGGTCATTGCTTCGTGGTTTTATCCGCAATATGATTGGCTTGCTACAGGTTCTGCCAATGGACTTACCGACGATAAAATCCATGTACTTTTCAACCGTCAAATTATTTACCTAAGTGATGCGGATAAGGCTGGGCGACAAAACACTTCGCTCAAACGCCTACAAGATTATGCGTTGCTTTTTAGGGTAGTTGATTTATTTCCCCAAAGAAATGATGGGTTTGATATTGCGGATTATATTTTGGTCAATTTGTCAAGTTATGCCAAAGGCGAAAAATCAAATCAAAAATTAGCCCTACACACAGGGCAATTTGAGGTGGAGAATTATTTGGCGGAACTCATGGATAAAAATTGGTTTTTAGAAATGATTGACGCGCCTACGCTGAAACTCAACCTGCAAGCTGGCACAGGCACAGGCAAAACAACCTTAGCCAAAATGATTGCGAAGCGTTGGCATGTGTTTAACCAAAAGAAAACCATCATTGCTGTTCCGCTCAATGCGATTGCGCAAACCAAATACGAAGAAAGCAAACACGACCATTACACTTGGGGCGATGACTTGCATTATATCCCTTATTTTGTATCAAGTATGTTGAAAGGGAAAAACCTTGCAGAGAGCATGATTGATATTGAATATGCACCTGTGATGTTTTGCAATTATGATGCGTTGCCAAAACTCTGCGAAATCATAGGCGAAGAGCATTACAACCTTATCATTGATGAGCAACACGCTTTGAACAAAGATTTTGGTTTCAGAGGGCAAAAAGTACAACAAGTATATAAACTTGCCCATGCTTGCCCAAAAACAATACTCTTGTCCGCAGATACGATAAAATATGGCTTTGAGCAATTTCAATACATGGCTATCCAACGCCCAACACCAACAAGACAAGTAAAAACCTTGAAAGCCAAAAATGCGTCCCAACTATTGCCCGTATTATTAAAAACATTAGCAAAGACAAATGAAAAAGCCTTAGTATTATTAAATTCAAAAAAACAAATTCAATACGCAAAAGAAATATTAGAGAAACAAAATAAAAAAGTAGTTGTCATACAATCGGATACAAACCTCAATACACAAGCAGAATACCAATACATCATGCAACACAAGAAACTTCCAAAAGAGGTTGATGTAGTGCTTTGTACTTCTGTAATAGCCACAGGTATAGATATTTATGCAGAAGAAAATATAAACCTTATTTATTGTGAAAATCGTATAGGATTTGATAAAGTATTGTGCAATCAGTTTTTTGCACGCATAAGAAACCAAGAGAAAGCGAGCTTTACAACGCTGTCCATAGAAAGACCTTATCCACGCAGGGAAATCAACGCAGAAGCCCTTTATAACGCCAAATTTCAAACGCTTTTGCATACTGCAAAGCAAATATCGCTTTCGCTCAATACAGAAGATGCAGGCATAGAAAGCCACGCATTAGAAACCCCTTTTGCAGAAACTATACAAGTATTCTTTTGGGATTTTAATACTTTGGAAAAACCAGCCCTAAAAGTCAATGCACTTGCAGTAGCATATTGGGTACAAACGCAACTTATCGCAAACGGAGAAGCACAAGATTTGGCAAAAGAAGATGGCTTTGAATTGTTGGAAGAAACTGACGAAAATATTTTGCAACACATCAAACTAACCAAAGAACAAGCAACGGCTATCAGACAAAAAACAGAAAACGAGATATACCAACTTTACAAAAATGAACGCATTGCACTTGCACAATCTTTGGCATGTTTGACCATGAATACGGAATTAAGGACTTGGTTGAAAGTACAATTTTTTACCACAGAAAAAATATTACCCCAACATTATCTACCCAAAGAACAACAAAGACAAGTAGCAGAAATCGTATTTGCAAGGGCAATGAAAATGCATAATTTGGGCATCTTAGAAATGGATTGGGAAAAAATAATATTCCAATTAGACAAAAAAAATCAACCCAAAATCGTGCAAGAAATTGACTCAAAAGAAGCAGTTTTTATATTGACAACCAATGCCAATTTTAGCCAAAAACTCCACACCCTTCAACTCAATTTCTCTATGGAATTGCCTGCAGAAGAAGTCAAAAGTTTGGACGAAAAACAGGTAACAGTTTTCAAAAATCTGCGTGATTACTTGAAGAATATTTTTACACAAGTAAAAGAATTTACAAGCCAACAACTCCAAAACTTTGTCAATATTTTTTATGCTTTGACCATGACTTCTTACAAAGCAACACAACTTGTGAAGTCGCTTTTTGAACTCAAAGAAACTGTTAGAAAAAATGAACATGGCACCAAAACGCGTTACTATTCTTGGGTAGCTGATAGGAATTTTGAAGGCACTTGCAATGCCTTAGACATCTCCCCCGAACCCATAAAACAGCAACACCAAACAGAAATGCAACAACAAAAAAATGAAGCTAAAAAACGACTACAATTCAGACATGAGGAGATGCTTAAAATACTGTTGCATCTGAATTGTAGCCCTATGGATTGGCAACAATTTAAAGCGTGGTTGCAGGAAAAATATCAAGATTTTAACCCTCTGAAATTAGATGTTTTGGAAATGCATTGGATTCAGTTTTTGGATAGCATTGCATCTCAAAAAACAAGCTAAAAAACGACTACCAAACACAAAATTTAGACCTAAAAAATCACACCAAACACACCCAAAAAAGTGCTTGGCAGGGGGACAAATGTTTTGTAAAAAACCATACTTAAATAATATTTAAAACACACCCAAAAACCACACATTAAATATATAAATATTGATATATGATTTTGGTTTTTTGCTGGTTAAAAATCAACCTTAGACCAACATCAAACTAATATTAAAAGAGTGATTCAAATCAATTTTCAGTTACTAAATTTGCCTTATAAATTCCAAATAAATTTACTTTTTTAATTTATAAATCATAAAAAATTACGTTTTCCAACTTGTGGTCATTATGACTACAAGTTCTTTTTTTATTTTTATTTTAAAATTATTTATACGAACTTTTTAATAAAAACCTATTTTAAAATAATTAGAAGCATATTTATAAATAATTTTGTTGTGATAATTTCAGCTTTTTTCGTATTAACAAAAATAAAACCAATTTTTATTAAAAAAATTACAAAATAAAAATTCACTAACCAAACCCTCAGCCCCAAATAGGGAATAAATACAAAAAAATATGGTTATCAAAATTCTATTTTTGAATTTAGAAGCGAAAATATCATATAAATATTCAAGCGGAAATAGGGAAAAAATGATATTTTGGGAAAAGTTTTTTTTTAAAATTGATGTATAAATTAGTCAAAACCAAGTTAAATTCGTTAGGGTAATAGGTAAAATTTCGGTTAAAAAAATAGGAAAAATATTAAGAAAATAGGATAAAAATACCACAAGTAAAAAGGTCTTTTTTGGGTAAAAATATGGCATAAAAAAGCATGGTTTTCTTAGGAAAAAATTAAAAAATAAAGCCAGAAATTTTATAAAAAATTGTGTAAATTTTCCTCAAAAAAAATGATTTTCCTTGTAAAAACAGTAGCATATTTTTTTGTTTTGGCATAAAAAAAAATCACAAATTTTGGGTAAAAATTTGTGATTTTTCGTAAGAAAAAAAGCCTAAAAAATGGGAAATTAGAACAGAGATTCGCCCATAGTTTGTAGCACTTTTAGGGAAGCGTCATAGCTTTTTCGGTCTTTAAGTTGGACAGCTCTTTTGATAGAACGGATAACATCAAGGAGGGCAGTAGGTTTTTTTGCACCTGTTTTTTTCTCTGAAATTTCCATCGTAACAATGCGATAAGCATCTTTAAAAGCAGTGCCTTGTTTGAGCAATTTTCCTAATTTATGGATATTTTCAACATTCAAATTATTGACCATATCCACTGCATTTTTTGGAATTGCAACAATTTTATTGAGGATTTTTGATTTAAAAACCTTATCACCACCAGCCAAAATATCCACAACTTCTACATATTTTTCGTCCCTTTGGATTGTTTTTGGTGATACTTTATGGAGGATAGCGAGGCGTTCTCTTGTGTGTAATTTTGGTGAAAAGTCATCTGAATTTTCTGTATTTTCGGTTGTATTTTCGTCCAAGTCGTATCGTTTTCCTTGTTGTTTTTCGCGTTTATATTGCATACCCCTGAGGTAAGATTTTGTTTCTTCTGTAACATTTCTTTTACCGAGTTGGTTGTTAATCATCCAATCTTGTACTTCCTCTATGTTCTTAAAAGGCAAGACTTCTACTTGATAAGGAATGTTATGTTTGTTACAAATATTGTATCGGTTGTGTCCATCAACGAGTACAAATACTGCATTATCTTTCCAAACGATGAGTTTATCTCTACAACCTTCGGATAAGATATTTTCCTCAAGTTGGTCAAGTTCTTCGTCCAAAAGTGGTGGAATAAAGGTGCGTAATTCTTCCCTTATCACAATGTTTTTTTGAATATTAGCCTGAACCATGGCTTGTGAATTGATAACTTGTATATGTTCAGAAGCTTCAGCGAGAAGCTGTCCGTCCAAATTGGGCGTAAGTTCATCAATGATAAATTTCTTTTTCGGTTCCATATATTTTGAATTTTATTTGAAGGCTATAAACTATTTTTTAAAATGGATTGTGTGTGTTTTTGTTTTCTAAAATTTTTTTTATTGTTGAGTCTTGTAGTTTTAGTGTTACTTGTTGAATGTTACTTGTTCAGTTTTTTTTTTTCTTTTTCCTTTTCTTCTGCTTCTTTTTCTTGTTGTTTTATGATTTCAATAGGAAAAGGTGTAGTACGATTGAGCACTTCCTGTGCAAAAGAAAGATAATCGTCTGCTCCTGCACTTTCGCGGTCATATTCAAAAATATCCATTTTTTTGGCGCTTGCTTCTGCAATTTTCACGCTTTGGCGTACAATTGTATCAAAAGGCAATCCAACGTATTTTTGTTGTACTTGTTCAATGATGCTTTTGCTGATAACGGTGCGGTTAAATTGTGTAAAAAGGAGTCCCAAAATACTAAGGTTTTTGTTAAGGTTTCGTTTTTTGAGGCTCAAATATAATTCCCAAATTGTATTGAGTCCTTTGATTGGGAGGTATTGAGGCTCTACAATGATTATTATTTCGGTGGAAGCAAGGAGGGCATTGATGGTCAAAATACCCAAACTTGGCGGGCAATCAATCAAAATAAAGTCATAAACACCTGCAAATTCGTCCAAAGAAGCGTGCAATTTGAAATAACCAGTAATGTGTTCAGCTTGCAGTTTGGTTTCAGCTACCGAAAGTCCAAGTTCCGCAGGGACAATATAAAAGTTCTCTGCGATTTCTCTTACAGGCATTTTTAATTCGTTGCAAAGCACATCATAAATGCTAAATTCAGGTTCTTCTATACCTACGGATTGTGAGAGATTGGATTGCGGGTCAATGTCAATAATAAGGGTTTTTTTGCCCAAAATAGCCAGTGCCTTGCCCAAGTTGAGCGTGGAGGTTGTTTTTCCTACTCCGCCCTTGTGATTTATAAATGATATAACACGTGTTTGCATTTATGTTTTTTGGGATTTGGTGAGAGTTTTTTACTAAAAAAAATAGAAAATCATACATTTCAATAAGCAAATTTACAAAAAATAATGAAAAAAACCGAAAAAAATACGATTTTGTAGTTTTTTGATGAAGGAAATTGAAAAAATAAACTTTCTCATTCTACTGTCTATTTGTATATTTGGAATTATTGCAGTTGTTTTTATCCATGTACAATCAACCATGTAATAAGTTGGTAATTGTCTTGTGTGGTATCCTCATTCCTATCTATACTTTTGTTGCTTATCGCAAAATTTCTGCCTGAAAAAAGGTTATTTGCTTCTTGTTTTTCGGTAGCTGGCGCGATGCTTTCTAATGCCTTTTTGATGAGATTTTGGTAAATGGTCATATCTTCGCCTTGTTTGGTTTCTTTATCAAAATTTTCACAAATTTCATAATAAGGTGTGTTGATACCTTGACAAAGGTTTGAATAAGCGTCCAAAATACCCTTTGCTTGTGTGTGTGTGTATTTTATAGTGCCATTTTTTTGGATATAGACCAAAAAATAAGGCATAAACGGATTAGATTGTTTTGTGGTGTTTTGTGGTGTTTTTTGTTTAAAACAAAAAATAATTCCTTCATCTCTTTGTTCCCCTTTCAATATCGCAGGCACAAGGGCGTGCATACCCATTTCTGCCTCTGCCAAATCGTCTTTGTGTTGGGTAAGGTATCGCACAAGAAACGAAAAAAACTCCTCTAATGTAAATTGGTCAAGGCTTGCACCCTCTTGCATATCTTCCAAATCGAGGGTTTCATGTTTGAGTTTTTCCAGTTGGGCATAGCGATATTTGATGTCATTTTCTATGTGTTGTTGTTCTTCTTTGAGAATATTGTCGTCAGCGGTTGCGGTCAAATCCACTACTGCCATTTTGGCTTCTACCCTAAGTTTTAGATTTAAGTATTTTTCTAAATCTTTGGTTGCCCAAAAGTTTAACATTTGGATATGTGTATTTATACTTCCAAGTCTATCAATGCGACCAAATCGCTGTATTAGTCTTACAGGATTCCAATGGATATCATAATTGATTAGGAAATCACAATCTTGTAGATTTTGTCCTTCGGAGATACAATCAGTCGCAATCAAAATATCTATTTCGCCCTCTTGGGGCATTTTAGCGTCTTTGTTGCGGTCTTTGGCTATTGGGGAAAAGTTGGTTAAGATTGCTTGAAAAGTAGTTTGTTTGTCAAAACCTTTTGGTGTAAATGTGCTTTTGTTTGCCTTTGTGCCACCTGTGATGAGCGCAGTGTGTAAGTTGTGCGTTTGGGTAGCCCATGCGTTTAAATGTGTGTAAAGATACTCTGCGGTATCTGCATAAGCAGTAAATACAAGGATTTTCTTGTTATTAGGATTGAGGGGATTGTTTACTTTTTTGGTAATGATTTCTTTGAGGCGTTGGAGTTTGGCATCTCTTTCAGGAGATACAACTTCTGCATTATTAGCAAGTGATAGCAATGCATCTCTATCTTTTTTGAGTGCTTTTATCCATTCTTCCAATTGAAGGTCTTTGAGGTTGTATTGTAACTTTTTGCCCACAAGATTTTTTTCGTCTGTGTCTTCCATGTCTTCGTCTTCTGTTTCTTCTTCGGTGGCAAATTCTGCTTGTGTTTCCACCTCTATTGTATCGCTTATATTGTCATTTTGGGCATTATTTGTATTGTTGTTGATAAAATTTTCGATTTTTTGGATAGTTTCATTTATTTTAAAAATGGTGCTTTCTAAGGTTTTGAGAAATGAAAAAATAGAACTTTCCAAGCGTTTTAAAAAACCCATTTTTATCATGCCTGTAAGGTTTTTTTCTCTGCTCTCTTGGTTAAATTCTGTGTTTGTGCCTTGCACAATGCCATATTTGGCTTTGATTTCTTTGTTATCTTTTACAAATTTTGCAGGATTGTAAAGTGCAAATCCTAACTTGGAAGCGTCTACAATATCATCATTGATTTTGTCAAAAGAAGGAAATTTTTTCAAAACATCTATTTCTGGGTATTCTGCAATGTTTTTTAATCTTTGGGGAAATGAAAAAGGCTTGTTGTTTTCTTCTGGTTTTAGGGGTTTGGTTTGGGTATAATATTTCAAAATGTGTTTGCGTGAGCGTGCAATCGTTATCTCGTCCAAGAGGGTAAAAAAATCGTTGTTTATTTTTTCCAAAAGGTCATTAATATTTTTCTTTTCGGTGCGTGCATTAGCCCATTTTGCAAATATTTTTTGGGTTTGGTCTAAAGTATCATTGATGCTTTTGATGTTTTTGGATTGCCAAAGTGCCTCATCATTGCCTTGTGTGATAAAGTTTATTTGGTTTTTCAAATCTTTCAACGAATTATTAACAGGCGTAGCAGACAATAATAATACTTTGGTAGGAATGCCCTGCGTGAGTATATCCTGCATAAGTTTATCATATCTGCTTTGCCTTATGATATTGCCTTTTGCGTCTTTTTTGCTTTTGCCATTGTTTCTAAAATTATGGCTTTCGTCTATTACCACAAGCCCATAATTGCCCCAATTCACATTTGCAAGGTCAATATCACCCGATTTGCCTGATGTGCGTGTGAGGTCGGTATGTGAAAGTACATCATAAGCAAAGCGGTCTTTCTCTAAGATATTCTGGGTTTTATTTTGGGTATAAACTGCCCAATTTTCTCGCAATTTTTTGGGACAAAGCACCAAAACCCTGTGATTTTGCAACTCAAAATATTTAATCACTGCCAATGCCTCAAAGGTTTTGCCAAGTCCCACGCTGTCCGCCAAGATACACCCATTGTGTCGTAGAATTTTGTTGATTACATTTTTTACGCCTTCTTGCTGGAAGTCAAAAAGTTCTTTCCAAATCTGTGTTTTGTCAAATTGAATCTGTGCAAAGACCTCTTTTGTATTGCCTTGTGCATTGATTCTATCCTCAAAAAGGTGATACAAGGTTTTGAGATAAATAAATTCTGGGCTTTTGTCTGCATATACTTTTGCCAAATACTGCAATACTTCGTCCTTCACATCACGCACTTTTGCCTCTGAGATATTGCCCGCCCAAAGCTCATCAAACCATTCCATAAGTTCCAATGTATCACGATTGCTATCTACTTTTAGGCTGAGTTCCAAATTGGATTTTGGGATAAGTCCAAGCCCACTTGCGGTAAAGTTGGCACTACCTACGATAGCGTGTTCTTTGCCTCCTGTTTCTTTGATGTGGTACATTTTGCCATGCAAAAAATCAGGTTTTTCCATTGATTTTATCTCCACTTTTTCCTTTATCCATTTGGCACACGCTTTGGCAATGGAAGACTGTGGTATGGTGTTGGCTAAGGTGATTGTATTATCCAATAAGGTAAAAACTTTGCTCTGTTTTTTGTTGGGGTCAAGACTCAAAAAATTTGGCTCGCCAAACAAAAAACGCATGGATTTGATGCTGTCTAATTCTTTGGATAAATTATGATACGCATAAATAGTGAAATATGCTGATACTACTGAAAGTTCTGCATCTGCGGTTATTTTTTCTTTGAGGAAATCGCCCACTGTGCCACGACCGCGATTGTCTAATATGTTTGTTTTGGAAGCCATTTTTTTTAATTATTAATGATTAATTATTAATGATAAATGATAAAAAATGATTTTTTGATGTTTTTTCTTAGCTTTTTCGCACCAGATTTCGCAAGTTTTGCAAACTTACGAAGTCTTTTTAGTTATTTCCAATGTCTCTAAGCTATTATTTTTGATGTAATCTGTTACGGTGATTCTATGCACGCCTAATATTCTTCCTATGGCACTTACTGAAACTTTTGCGTCCAAAAGCTCTTTGATTTTGTCATTTTTGCCTGTAAGTTTTAGTTTTTTGGATTTTTTGCCTTTTGGTCGTCCCAGTATTACGCCTTCTGCTTTTTTGCGTGCCAAAGCCTCTTTTGTGCGTTGAGAGATGAGAGTGCGTTCTATCTCTGCGGATAATCCAAAGGCAAACGCCAATACTTTGGAGTTGATATTGTCGCCAAGTTCATAGTTTTCTTTGATGGTACAAACCTTTACTTGTTTGGTCATGCACGTATTCAAAATCCCCATGATTTGCATTAGGTTTCTGCCTAAGCGTGAAAGCTCTGTAACAATGATTACATCATCTTTCCGCATTTTGAGGAGAATTTCGTTTAATCTGCGTTCTTCCAGACTTTTGGTGGCACTTATTGTTTCTTCTATGTACTCATCTATCATAATGCCTTTTACTTTTATATAATTTTGTATCTCAAAAAGCTGGTTCTCGGTGGTTTGCTTGTCAGAACTTACCCTAATATATCCATAAATCATAATGCCAATTAGCCAATATTTGTTAGAAAAAAAAGGAAAACACAATAAAAAACCTAAAATCAATAAAATTTGTCTAATAAACAAGAAATTCTCTAAAATATAGCCTATTTGTGTCTAAAATAATGTTTTATATGAGATTTTTTTTAGACAATAGGTATAATATACGCAAATAACCTGATATAACAATATTTTTTACAAAAATTTTATTTTAAACTAAAAAAATAATTAGACAAGTATTAAAATGTTTTTTCACCCTAATATTGAAGAAGTCATAAGACCAATTCTCAGAGGTAGAGATATAAAGCGATATTCTTATGATTTCGCAGGATTATATTTGATTACTATTCCTTATGGTTGGACAAATAAAAATAAGGGAAATGAAGATGCTGAAACATTTTTTAAAAATACTTTTCCCACAATCTATCAACATTTTGTAGAAACAGAAAAAAATAGAACAGGAAGCGGAAAAGGCTTGTATAATCGTGATGACAAAGGGCAATATTGGTGGGAGTTGCGTAGTTGTGTTTATATGGACGATTTCTTGAAAATAAAGATTGTATACCCTGAATTTTTACAAAGCCCTTGTTTTTATTTAGATACTTTTAAATTATTTGTTTTAGATACTGCGTGGTTTATGGAATTTAAAAATTTAAATAATTGCTCATATCATTATTTAATTTCTATACTGAACTCAAAATTATTTTGGTTTTTTTACCAAAAAATATCAGTATCTCTCGGGGAAAAAGCTCAAAGAATGAAAAAACAATTTATTGAAAAAACACCAATTCCTATGATTTCTGAAAAAAATCAAAAACCTTTTGAAAATCTTGTAAATGAAATTTTAGAAAAAAAAGCGTTAGGACAAAATACGCAAAGTTTAGAAAATGAAATTGATAATTTGGTTTTTGCTTTGTATGAATTGACAAATGAAGAAATTGATTTTATCCTAAATCCTAAAATATAATTTTAGTTTTTGTTAAAAAAAAATAATTTTGTAAAAAAAACATATTCTACTATGGATTATCACAATTTTATTATACGCAACCCGCAAATTTTAGCAGGAAAACCCATCATCAAAGGCACACGCATAAGCGTAGAACTGATATTGAAAAAAATGTCAGAAGGTGCTACTATTTTGGATTTGTTGAAATCGTATCCACATATAAACGAAGAACAAATTTATGCAGTATTGGCATATTCTTCTGCAGTAATTGGCAATGAAAACGAATACTGCTACCCAAAAAATCAGAATTAGAGATATAGACATCTAAAAAAATTGTTGTCTAAAAGATTTTTTCTTTGATTATAAAACATTGAAAACCTAAAAATAAAAGTAGGACGATTTCCTAAAGGAAAAAGTTATGTGGAAAATAATTGGTAGCAATATTAATTTTGTGTTTGACACAAAAGGTTTTTACTGCAATAATGCAGTAAATATTATGATTGGTAGCAAAAATAATCTAATTCAATTTGTTGGTTTAATGAATAGTAAGTTATTTGAATGGTATTTAAAAGAAACAACAACTGCAGAAGTACAAGGCGGAGGAATACAAATGTATTCAACAGTAATAGAATTATTGCCTTTAAAATTAGATTTCAACGAGAAATTTACGAATACTATTATTGAAAGAATTGAAAATAATGTTTCAGATAGTTATGTAAATAAAATGATTTATAATTTTTATGGTTTAACAAATGAAGAAATTGAATTTATAGAAAAAACAAATTAGACTATTTTGGTATAAATTATATTATCTATTTTTAAAAAATAAATTATTGTTTATTTTTTACTAAAATATAAATATCTAATTTGCTTTTTATGCGATTTTACAAGCCTTTTGTAGTTTCTTGTATAAACTTTATTTCTTCGCTCGTAAGGTCATAAAGTTTATACACCGAACTATTTATTTCATTTTCCAATCCGTTTGTATCTTTATTTTCTTTTTTCAACAAAAGAATTTTATCCACCAAATCAATAAAAATTTGTTGTTCAACTTCTGAAATTATTGGAATTGGGATTTTTTCAATGAATTGTTTTATCCACCTAAACGCACCATCTCCTAAACCTGAAGCTAAACCAGAAAAATAAAAATAAATTAATTTTGAATTTAAAATAGAAAGCAAGTATTTATTTGCATTTGGTATAAAATAGCAAGTTTGATTACACATTAATTTTGTATTTTCCCAAATAAAAGCATTTTGATTTGTCATTTCAGCCCAGATAATTTTTTCCTTCAGAAAATCGTCCACTTACTTTCGTTCAGTCCAAACTAAATAAAAGGTTATAAATTTTTATTTTTTACAAACGATATTTCTTCTTCTGTTAAGCTATACAATTCAAAAATAAGATTATCAATTTCATTTTCTAAACTTTGCGTATCTTGTCCTAACGCTTTTTTTCCTAAAATTTCATTTACAAGATTTTCAAAAGGCTTTTGATTTTCTTGTGAAATTAGAGGAATGGGGAATTTTTTTGTTGTGTCTATTTTACACATAAAACCGCCATTATCATGCATTCTACCAACTTGACGAAAGTAAAATAAATGAATTTGAGAACTAAGTATTGCCAACAAAAATTTGATAGTATTTTCGTTGTTACTTGATATAAAATTCAATGAGGCTTCAGCATAAATACCACTTTCAACAAAAGACCATTTCCATTTCCTATTCATATTTAACCAAACAATTTTTGGATTATTAAACTCCTTGTAGTATTTTATTTGGTCTTGCGTTTCAAACCATTTATTATTAGTTTTTTTCCTTGCTCCTTGTTTTCCTGATTGTTCTAATCGTTCGCCAAACTCTAAAAAATAACTTTTGATTGCTGGATAATCATCAATATTAATTTTTAGCGATGGAAATGTGCTTATTATGTATGCTTCTATTTTTTTGTGGTTATAATTTAGTAAACTATTTCCAACAAGAATAGGGCGTATTATTTTGATAGAGTTAGGATTTTTTGCGACAAGTTCATTTTTCTTGTCTTCATCAATGATAAAAGCCTCATTGAAACCCGTTTTTATGCCATAATTTATTTGAATGTCCCAATCTTTGAGCTGAGTGCCTATTTTTTCAATTTTTTGTTTGATAGCTTGTGCGATAGGCGGTGCGATATTCCAGCCATTTTTTGGATTGATATGGGTTTTTTCTTGTTTAAAAAAAACCCTCAAATTTTTTGTTTCAAAATAGGCTATTTTCTCCACAATACACGCCTCTAATACGTTTTGGTTGGGTGCTTTTTGGGTAATGAGGATATTAGTATCTACGGTTGCACTTTCAAAAACCTGCACACCTCCAAAATCAATGAGTTGCAAAGGGTTGGTTTTATCTGTTATAAAATTTCGCATAGCCTCGCCATAACCAGCTTTCATCCATTTATTGGAGGTAATATAAGCGAGCATGCCACCATTTTTGAGTAATTGGATGCCTTTTTCGTAAAATAAGCAATAGATATCACCCATTTTGGTATAAGTTTGAAATTTTTGTTTTTCAAAATCTGCTTGTTTGTCCTTCATTTTTTGGAGTTGGACATAAGGCGGATTACCAATGATGATATTGAAACCATCTACACCAAACATTTTTTTGGCATCAAACCAATCTGCTTTTGCATTTTGGCTAAAAATATCAAAGTCAATGAGTTTTTGGGCATTTTCTTTGTCAATATTCTTATCTTTTTGCAATATTTCTGCGATTTGTTTGCGAAGTGTTGCATCTATTTGTTGGATAATTGCTTTTTCGTTTTGGCTTTGTGCTTTGAAGTGTTTATCTCTATTTTCCTGCAATTCTTGTTCTTTTTCCACAATCACATCATTAAAAAGGTTGTTTTCAGTAGCCTCCAATCGGATAAGTGTATTAGCACACACGATTTTAGTTTCCAGATTTGGGAGGGTTTCCACGCCAAAATTATCTTTGGTGTCGTCTCTTTTTTGTTCAATGACAAGGGCAATAAAAAAGCGTAATTTGGATATTTGAACAGCGATTTGTTGAATATCTACGCCATAGATACAATTTTGGATAAGGTAAAGTTTGCGTGCGTAGTCGTTGGTTTTGTGTTCATTTTTTTCAAAAGCATTTTCTATTTCTTTTATTTGTTCTTCGAGTTCTTGGAGTGCTTTTTCTTTGGCTTGTGGGTTGCGAATATGTTGGGCGGTTTGTTTATCTTGTTGTAGGTCGTTGATGATATTTTGTTTGGTAGTTTCAAAAGGTTGTTTTACGATTTTTGAAAAGGCGAGATTTTGTTTGTCCAATTTTCTTACGATTTTGACAAGTTTATCCAGCATACCCATCGGAAAAGCTCCAGAGCCACACGCAGGGTCAAAAGTTTTGAGATTTTTGTAGATATTTTCCAATAAAAATTCATTTTGTTTTTCTCCAAAAGGGCTTTTATCGTGTGCGTCATTGACCAGTATTTCAAAATCATCTTGGATATTTTGTTGTGTGGCAAAGCGTGTATTATCTTTTGTCAAGTTCAACAAAAATGCTTTTACTGCTTCTTCGGTCATGTATTGTACGATTTCTTTGGGCGTATAAAATGAGCCTGTTGTTTTGCGTGCCACTTGTTTGGTTTCAGGATTATGAAAAGCCAAAAGGCTTTCAAATATTTGTCCGAGCATTTCAGGGTCAAGTGCTACATCTTGGTCGGTTGGCGTATTTTCTTCTACGGTAAATTTGTATTTGTTCAAAATGTTAATCAGTCCCGAAACTTTTACATTTTTCATTTTTTTATCACCTTCAAATTCTTTGCTTAGGTCAATATCTTTGTGTTGTGCAAAAAACAATTCATTGGGCAAAAAAGCCCTTTTTTCAGTTTTTACAGAGAATCCATCAAGTCTTATTTCTTTTGTAATATTGTTGTTGTCGTCTTTTTTTTGGTCAAGACATTCAAAAAGTCCACCATTAAGAAAGGGTACATTTTCAAAAAATGGTTTTATTTGTGATTCATCTCTAAACATTTCTGCGTAGCGGTAAATATTTTGATTTCCATACGCATTTTTATCATATACATTTTTATCATTTTTAATTTTTGGGGCATAGTATGTACGTTTGTCAATAGGCACATTAAGCGTAGCAAAGAAAAGATTTTGCAAAACTGCATTATAAAAACTGCCTTGTGTTTGGCTTTCTGGCTCAAAATCTTTGAGGATATTTTGCAAATGTTTTTCTGCAAAAGTTTCATTTTTAATAAAATCCTTTTCTTTCAAAAACCAACAAAAAAGCAATCTTGTAAGCAATCGTAATACACTTTCTTCTTGGTATTCGTCATTATTTTTTGGATTTTTCGGGTTAATTTGTGGGAATTTTACGGTTTTACTTGCCCAAAAGTACCAATTTTTTATTTCTTCATAAAATCTTTTATTCAATTCGGAAATACTCAAAACCCTTGTCCAAGCTTTGTGAAGGGCAGAAAAATCATTTGTTTTCTCAAATTTTTTGATATTTTTAAGGTTTAAGTCTTCCAAAATATCCAGATGGGAGCGTTTTGGATTTTGTATATCAATATCTTTGATGAGCGTTACTTTTTCCAATACATCTTTTGCGTTGTCATTTTTGTTAATTCTGCGGTTTATCACACCAATACTTACTTTATTGTCGTATTGATAAATGATAAAAACAGGTATCAAAAATGCTTTATTGATGTAGCGTGTGAGCGTAGCAATATCTTCACGTCTATATTCGGATTTATCTTGGAGTTTTACGCCAAAAAACAAATACGATTGAAATTGATTTTTGTCAAATGGATTGTTGGTAGAGGCGAATATTTCGTTTTCATTGTCCAATGCTTTGAGGATATCTTCGTCTTGCATTTGCAACAAAAAAGAAGCGGATTGCACATAAGGCAAAACTTCTTTTTCTTTTTGTGTTTTTGGCGTAGAAATACTTTCTTGTATGGTATTCCAGTTGATAAAATTATTTGTTTTTTGGCTTTTGTAGTGCAGATGTCCTAAAAAATCAAAACAATTTTTTGTAAAATCTGCTTTATTTGCAAAATTTTGGAGTTGTGTAAGCATGATTTGTATTGATTAAGCAGTAAAAGAGAAGATTTTTGTTAAAATTAAAAGTACAATTTTATAGCTACTTTTCTTGTAAAAATTATATTTTTAACCCAATATTCGCATTATAAGCGTTTTTATATAAAAAAAATTACCTCAACCGAAAGCCCTCAACCGCATATATAAAAGTTTGCACTTACACACAACACACATATACGTTTTTAAAATGGACACCACAAAGGGACACCACACGCTCACGGAATAGTACAATACTACAATAGTGTCCATAAAAAAACACATACCTTTTGGGTATGTGTTATTTGCGGAATGGACGGGACTCGAACCCGCGACCTCCTGCGTGACAGGCAGGCGTTCTAACCAGCTGAACTACCACTCCTTTTTTTGTGATTACAAAAAGCGTTTCCGTTTATTGTGGTGCAAAGCTATAATATTGTTTTGAGATTTCCAAATATTTTTTAAAAATTTATTGGATTTTTATCATTTTTTTGTATTTTTTTCAAATAATGCCTTTTCTTTTACAAAAAAATGTATTTTTGTATCAAAACAAGACCTTATTATTATGCTTACAAATAGTTACGACACTTTACAAAATGTCATTCAAACTGTTAAAAATGAGTTTGAACATCTTTCACTTGATATACTCAATTACAAAGAAACGCCCAAAAAATGGAGTGTGTTAGAATGTATGGAACATCTCCTGATGGTGTATGCAATATATCAACCTTATGTCAAACAACGATTTATGGAAGCGTTGCCTGCCAAAAATAACCAACCACACAAAGCTACTTGGGTAGGAAAAGTGTATAAATATCTTGTAAATCCAAACACAAAACGGAAATTCCCAACTGCATATTTCATCAATCCAATCAAAAAAGAAAATTCGCAAAAAAGTAACTTTGACCTTTCTACAATTCAACGTTATATTGCGTATTTGCAAGAAGTACAAAGTTTTATCAAAAAATCAGAAGAAATAAACCTTAATAAAGTCAAAATTAGGACATCTATTACGTCATTGCTTTCATTTAATTTGGGCGATTATTACGAGGTAGAATGTATGCACAATTTGCGACATTTGGCACAAATGCAAAGAGCAGTCTTATCTGCAAATGCAGAAAAAGCAAAAACCAAATAAAAACAGCGTTTTATTTGGTTTTTAGGGTGATTATCTTAATAATTTTTTGAAAATTATTAAGCCACATTCACATTTCTGCTTACTTTTACGGTTTCTTTTTTCGGTAAAGTAATGTGTAAAATGCCATTGTTGTAAGAGGCTTGCACATTGTCAATGTCAATGTTTTTAGAAATTTTGAAAGACCTTTTGAAAGATACTTTTTTAAATTCTTGGAAAGTATAGTTTGGTTTTTGTTCGTTTTCTTCCTCTTTTACATCTGCTGAAATTGTAATATTTTCAGTGGTAACATCAATATTAAAATCTTGTTTTTCAAAACCTGGTGCTGATACTTGTATAAAAACAGCTTCGTCTGTTTGGTTTATATTAACCAAAGGCGTATGTTGTGAAAAATTGAAATTTGAAGTAAAAAAGTCTTTGCCCTCCATATTTTCCAAAATACCGTTGATTACTTTTGATACTTGTGGGAAACTTGCATTAAATTTGTGAAAGTTCATAATTTTAAAAATTTTAAGTTGTGAATGAATAAATGTATTTTATTTTTGTGTGTATTTAATATCTTTTGTAAAATATTTATTCAAATCATATACCAACCAAATTTTTTCTTAAAATAATATAAAAATCATGTAAAAATGTCGTTTTTTTATTTTTTATTAAAAATTTTAATGACAAATTGTCTTTTAATGTACGTTTTTACTAAAAAAGAATGACAAAATTTTTTAATTCCTAATTCCCCTTATGCCTTACGATATTGCAATGTGCGGTGGTAGTGTGTGCCACTTGCGATTTAATTGTTACAAACACACAGGCGAAATATTAGGCAGGCAAGATTTTATGATGTCTGTGCCATATAATACAGAAACGAAATCCTGCGACAGTTTTTTGGATAATAATGCCCAAATCCAAGAACGTGCATATCAGATTTGGCTCGCACAAGGAAAACCAAAAGGCGATGCTGACGCAAATTGGCAACAAGCACAACAAGAAATTATCGCAGAAATAGCATTTATTTTGTAATGATTTTTGGGTAATTTTTAGTTGTTTTTTTATGAAAAATTTTCATAAAATCAAAAAAATATTTATTTTTGTTTAAAAAAACAGTATGTTTGCTTTTTTAAATTCCCAATAAAAAACCTTTGCAATATGGCTGACCAAGCATTGGAGATTTTTCATGATTATTTCAATGAAAATTATGCACAATTTCCTACCCAATATCTCAACAAAGAAGAAATTGAAAATTCCGAATTTGATTCATTACTCATAGAAGTACCACAAGAAGATGCAGATTCTAAGTTTATAAGCACTATTTTTTTTCCAAGAGATAAAGAAAACTTTCCTTTTGTGCAAATTGTACAGTTTTATTATCCTGTTTTGGACAATCTTGTATTAGATACACCTCCTGCGGTAAGTCAATTTATCAATCATATAAATGGTATATTGCCCATTGGTTTTTTTGTAAAATATGACAGTAATCTTGTATTACGCCAACTTACTACACTTCCAACTACTAATATTGAAGCTAATATGTCCATGTTAGGCAATGTTTTTCAATTTGTAATTGCTTTTGGACAAATGTATCCGCCTATTATTACACAACTTCTTGAGGGCAAAATTTCTTTTGACCAAGCGGTTAATCTTGCTAATGATGCAAGTGCAGCATAAAATATACATCAAAAAATATAAACCTTAACCCAAAAAGGACAAAAATTTTAGCAATTTAATACAATCCACAACCACATTCCCATATTACGGTTGGTAATTTTTACAACGTTATGCCTTTACAAAACCGAAATACCCTTTATAATTTTTTTAAAAAAGGTCAAATGCCCGCAGAAACGCATTTTAAAGACCTTATTGACTCAATGCTCAACAAAGTAGATGATGGGCTTACCAAAACTACTGATGAAGGGCTTACACTTTCGCCTATCAATTCAAAAAAATTGATGAGCTTTTTTAAAAGTATTGAGGAAAAAAATCCTGCTTGGAGCATAGAAATCGATAATAGTTCTGCACTTTTGAGTATCAAAAACTCTATTGGCGTGTCTGCTCTCTCGCTCAAACAAGAGGGGCAAGTGGGCATACTCAATGATATGCCTGAACACGAACTTGATGTAAATGGGTTTGTAGGCATGAAAGGACGCGTAGGTACATTCAAAAAAGATACAATACTCGCCAATGGACAATGGCAACCAATTTTGGAAAATCTAAATGGTTGTGTGATGTTTGAGGTAACAGGTGGCATAGGCAAAAAACGTACAGGTAAATATGCCCTTGTTCATGCGTTTTGTATGTCTACTTTTGGAGGTTCTAACAATAAAATTCAAATCCATCAGGCGTATTATGGTACAAGATGCAACAAAATAGAATTGCGTTGGACAGGTACAACCTACAATTTTGCGTTGGAAATGCGTACGCGTTGTAGTTATGATGGCGAATACAAAGTAAATTATCAAATTGCATCACTTTGGGAAGATACTTTTATGACTGAAAGCACTGTGGGAGAGAAATAATAGCAATTTTTTATTCTTAATAAAAATAAAAATAAAAATAAACCATATAAATTATTTGAGTATCCAATAAAACATAAACCGCAAAGGGTTTTAACCTATTTTACAAAGAAAATCCATTTCAATTACTATTTATAAATCAATTTGACATCGCAAATTTTTATGCTGATTTTTCGCATGGCTTTTCGCCATATCTTGCGACATTTTGGGCGAAATTTGGTAATGGTATGCTCTATTTTTCTTGTATTGATGGTGTTGGTATTGGTACAATCCCAAAAAACAGGGACACACGCTTATATTTTGACCAAAAATATAAACGAATACATAGGTAATGCTCAGATATTGCCTGATTATACCAAAACACATGAAAAAACGTTTTTGTACCTTGATTTTTTAGCAAAAAATAAATCATTTTTCCCTCAAAATACCACTTTTGCACCTCGTTTTTTGGATTGGGCTTGGGGCAATGTGGGCAATGCACAAAAACCTATGCAAATCATGGGTATTGCGGAGAAAGAAGAACAAAAATTTAAAGGAATTTTTAAAGATATCTCGTTTCTTGGGGAAAAAAATGCGTTTCTTGGGGAAAATTTTAAGGAAAAAGGCATAAAAATCAATGATACAATTTGGATAAGAACACCACAAAAACAAGATTTTTTTGTGGTAAAAGGCTTTTTTTGCTTTCCTAACCCAATTTTAAATGAAAATGCGGTTATTATTCCGCTTACAGCTTGTCAAATATTATACAATGCAGAAAATCAATGTAGTATTTTGGCAATTAAAAACGATTTTTATTCATTTTCAAGCGATTTTTTGGCTGGTTTTTTAGATAACATTGCGGGGAATTTGCAAGTAAATCAAAAATCAAATAATCAAAACTTAAAAATCCAAACTTGGGCAGAATCAATGCCCGAAATTGCTCAAATGCTTTGGCTTGACAAAGTTGGTTTTGGTATTTTGTTGGGTATTTTGTGTGTGGTATTGGCGTTAGGGCTTTGGGGGAGTGTGATGGTTTTGGCACAAGAACGCAAAAAAGAGTTCGTGCAGTTGTATGAATTAGGTATTAGTCAATATTTTTTGGTAAAATGGATATTTTTTGAGTGGTCTTTGGTGATATTTTTTGGGATTTTATTGGCGGTGCTATGTTTGCAACCTATTTTGTATTACCTTTCCCAAAATCCGTTTGTACTTATTGGTGAGCTTGCACAATCCTTGCGTGAAATAGGTTTTTCTGCTGAAATTCATTTTGCTTATAACGTGGAAATTTTTGTTTTTCCTTTGTGTTTGATGTTCTTTTTGGGTTTTGCGTTGGGTATTTTTTTGGTAAAAACGATTTTCCCTAATTTTTTCTAAATTTTTTTGTTAAAAAAATTAAAAAATAAAACAAATCATATATATGATATCATTTTAAGGGAAAAAATATATAATTTTGAACGTTGGACTATATTTTCAAATTTATAATATTATTTTTCTTTCAAATGAAACGTTTTTTATTGTGGGCAGTTCCTTTGGGAATTGTGGTGTTTGCATTGTATTATTTTTTTGGCAATACTTCTGCCCAAGAAAAAGAAATCATAGCAGAAGTAAAAAAAGGCGATTTTGCCATAGCAGTAACCTCCTCAGGCGAATTATTTGCCAAAAATTCGGTCAATGTTATGGGTCCTTCGGGCATCAATCAGGCAGGTGTTTGGCAAGTACGCATTAGCAACATTATTCCAGAGGGAAAAGTTATCAATGAAGGTGATTTTGTCGCTGCGTTAGATGGCTCCGAAATTGTAGGCAAACTCAAAGACCGCCAAAGTGATTTAGATAAATCACTCTCTCAATTTACACAAGCACAAATAGATACTACGCTGGAACTTCGCAAAGTACGTGATGATTTGGTTAATCTTAAATATGTGCAAGAGGAAAAAACTCTTATTCTCAAACAATCCAAATATGAGCCACCTGCTACGATTCGTCAGGCAGAAATTGATTTGGAAAAAGCGAAAAGAACTTACCAACAAACCAGCGAAAATTACATTATCCAAAAAAATAAAGCAGTTGCTAAAATGCAAGAAGCAACCGCAAACCTTGAACGTGCTGAACGCTCAGTAGATGTTATCAAAAAACTCCTTACAAACTTTGAAATCAAAGCCCCAAAAACAGGTATGCTGATTTATCACCGCAGTTGGAACGGTGAAAAAGTGCGTGAAGGCTCACAAATAAGCACTTGGGAGCCTATTGTAGCTACTTTGCCAGATATGACCAAAATGGTTTCTCGTACTTATATCAACGAGGTAGATATTCAAAAAGTAAAAGTTGGACAAGATGTAAACATTGGTCTTGATGCTTTCCCTGAAAAAAAATTAACAGGCAAAGTGATTACAGTTGCCAATGTAGGCGAACAAAAGCCAAATTCAGACTCAAAAGTTTTTGAGGTTGGGATTGAGGTTGCAGAAAAAGATACTACACTCATGCCCGCCATGACTACAAGCAATATTGTCAAATCTGAAACCATCAAAAATGTGCTTTTTGTGCCTTTGGAAGCTATTCATAGTGAAAACAAAATTTCTTTTGTGTATAAAAAAGAGGGAAATTTTATTATAAAACAAGAAGTAAAACTTGGCAAACTCAATGATAATGAGGTAATTATTGAAAAAGGTTTGAAAGAAAAAGATAAGGTTTTAATTTCTACGCCTTTGGCTGGGGATAAATTAAAACTTGTGAAATTGTAAATAGTCCCTAACCACCAAAGGGTGGAGTTGTATTTTTTTTCTTAAACACTTTTTTCTTTTGCAGATGAATAGAATTTTTTTTAACCTAAATATTGCTTTTGAGGCAATTTTAGCCAATAAATTACGGGCAACTTTGACCGCTTTGGGGATTATTTTTGGTGTGAGTGCGGTGATTACAATGCTTGCAGTAGGAAATGGTGCGCAAGCAGAAATTTTGGAACAAATCAAACTTGTAGGCGTAAATAATATTGTGATTTCTTCTATTATTGAAAATAAAGAAGAAAAAACAGAAAATAATGCTAAAAACAAAAAACCTAAAACGGGTCCAGGTTTGACCTTAGCAGACGCAGAAAGTATACAAAAACACATTCCAAATGTATCACTCATCAGCCCAGAAGTGGTAATGGAAGGTGCAAATATTAGCAGGGAAGGCAAACAAACCAAAGGGCGACTTGTAGGTGTATTGCCTACATATTTTCAAACCATTGATTATCAACTCGCTGAGGGGCAAATGTTTTCAGAAAGCCACCTTAAAAATGGAAGTGCAGTATGTATTATTGGACGCAGTATTCAAGCAAAATTTTTTAGCCAAGATAACCCAATTGGAAAACAAATCAAATGTGGCAAACATTGGCTTACAATTATTGGTGTGTTGGAAAGCAAAAAAATATCTGCTAACAGCATGACAAGTTTGGGCATTAGGGATTACAATTTGGAAATATATGCACCTGTGCAAACGCTTTTGGTGCGATACCTCAACAGAGGACAAATCACAAAATCAATTCTACAAAAAGCCTCCAATAATAATGACAACGAAGATAAAAATGCCCCAAAAGTAGAGAAAAAAGCAGTAAATTATCATCAAATTGACCGACTTGTGGTGCAAGTAAAAGAAACCGAATACCTCAATCCTTCTGCCAATATTATTAGCAGAATGTTGATACGTAGGCATCAAGGCGTACCAGATTTTGACATAAAAATCCCTGAATTATTGCTCAAACAACAACAACGCACCAAAGATATTTTTAATTGGGTGCTTGGGGCTATCGCAGCGATTTCGTTGATTGTGGGAGGCATTGGTATTATGAATATTATGCTTGCTTCTGTATTGGAAAGGATTAAAGAAATAGGACTTAGAATGTCCTTGGGTGCAAAAAAATCGGATATTGTGCTACAATTTATGTTTGAAGCGGTACTTATAAGCATGGTAGGCGGTTTTTTGGGTGTGGTATTGGGGCTTGTAGGCGCGAGTTTGATTACCACTTTTTCAGGTATTCCTACGATTGTAAAACTTGATTCAGTGTTGATTTCTTTTGGGGTTTCTGCGTCTATTGGGCTTATTTTTGGGATTTTACCTGCCCAAAAAGCCTCTATGCAAGACCCAATTACTTCGTTGAGGTATGAATAAATAGCCCCCAGCCCCAAAGGGGAGCAAACAGCCTTGAATTTTTTTACAATTTAATGATTTCTTTATTTTTTGTATTTGCTCCCCCTTTAGGGCTGGGGGCTTCTTTTTATTTCTCTTTATGCGTTTCATTACTTTAATTTTAGTTTTTTTGCCTTTTTTCCTAAAAAGTCAAACCAAAAATACTTATACACTTGCACAAGTGATAGAATTGGCACGCAGTCAATCACCAAGTTTTTTGCAAGCAAAGAATAACAAATTAAATCGTTTTTGGCAATATCGTACTTATTTGTCCAATTATATGCCTCAGCTTGCATTGTCAGGCACATTGCCCAATTACAACCGTTCTATTCAGCCCATTACATTACCTGATGGTACGGTAGCATATATTAACCAAAGTCTTGCCCAAAATAATTTGCAACTTAGTTTGGTACAAAATATTGGGCTTACAGGTGGCACGATTTCGGTCAATTCAAGTGTGGGACGCATAGATATTTTTGGCAATAATACCAATACTTCGTTTCTTTCTACGCCCATGTTTATCAGCATCAACCAACCATTATTTCAGTATAATAGGTTAAAATGGGACAAAAAAATAGAGCCATTGCGTTTTCAAGAATCACAACGCAAATACAATGAAGATTTGGAAGCACTTTCAGTGCGTGCTACACAGTTGTATTTTGATGTACTTTTGTCGCAGATAACCATTGATTTGGCAAATAAAAATTTGGCAAATAATGATACTATTTTTCAGATTTCACAAGGGCGTTTTTCTATGGGAAAAATTGCGGAAAATGAACTTCTACAAGTGGAACTTAGCGTAATGAATGCAAGGCAACAACTCACACAAGCACAATTAGAATTACAAAATAACTTGCTTTCTATTAAGATTTTTTTGGGGAATAAAGAAGAATTTGGAAATTTTTTGTTACAAGAGCCACAAGATTTGCCCGATTTTGAAATTAACGAACAAATTGCCTTAGAACAAGCAAAACAAAATCGTGAGCGTTATATTGCATTCAAGCGCAGGAAATTGGAAGCAGAAGCGGAAGTTGCACGTGCAAAAGGAAATACAGGTTTGCAAGCCAATATTTCTGCTTCCTTTGGGCTTACACAAACCGCACTCACACTCACAGAATCATACCAAAATCCAAAAGACCAACAAATTGCCAATGTTACTTTTCAAGTGCCACTTGTAACGTGGGGGAGGAGGCAAGCACAAGTAAAAACCGCTATTGCAAATGAAGAAGTACAAAAATCAATTATCACACAAGAAGAATTAACCTTTGAACAAGAGGTTTTGCAAAAAGCAAGGCAACTAAAAATCTTAAAAGAACAACTAAAAATTGCTCGTAAATCTGACGACATAGGGCAAAGGAGTTATGATATTGCCCAACAACGTTATTTGATTTCAAAAATTACCATCAATGAACTCATTAATATTTTGCAAGCAAAAGACAACGCAAAACGCAATTATTTATTTGCATTGCGTAATTTTTGGATTGCACACTTTGAATTGAGACAATTGACTTTGTATGATTTTGAAAAAAATAGCACGATTACGTATGAATAGTTTATATATCAGTTTGATACAGTATCCATCAACACCAAATCTGGCGAATTTGCTATAAATACGTGTGAGCATTTTCTGCATGATCTACAACTTGAATTTGATTGTAGTCCAATTCATCAAGCATAATCATAATGCCATTGGCAAAAATTCATTCATCCTCAACAATTAAAATCTTCATAAACAATTAAAATCTTCATATTTTTTTAAAATAACAATATTCCAAATATAAAACCAACACATTATATAAAACCAACACATTAAAAAAACCAAAAAAATATACAGGTTTATAAAATATCTTTTTTGATTGCCATAGGAATATAATTGTTTATTCTTCAACATTTGCCACTTATCTCATCCTTTTGTGGGTAATTCTTATCTTATCTATTTTTGGGAAATCTATTACTTTATTTTCAAATCTTAAAAATTTATGGTGTAGTTTTGTAAAATGTAAGTTAAATTCAGGGATATAATTTTCTAAAATTTTGTATAATCATATTATTTTTTACTTGGAAATAATTTTAAAGAAATACAAAATCAAAAGTAATTTTTTAGTAAAATTATGTAAAAAAATATCCAAAAATGGAAATAGTAAATTTTTAAATCCGTCATAACATATTGATTATAAATATATTACAACTAATCGCATAATTATTGAGCAAAAGGTTTTAGAAAAAACCAGTAAAAACATAAATATTAGAAAAATAAACAATTATAATATACATGAAGAAAATTTATCCTATTTATCTTGCCCTTATTGGATTGATAAGCATGGTAAATTCGGTATTTGCCCAAACAGCAGATTTTTCGTCTTCGCTTATAAGCGGAGGTTGTCGTTTGGGTACATATCGTTTTGTGGATACGTCCACGCCCACGCCCAATCCAAATACCGTATTCTATGAATGGAATTATGGCAATAGTACCACATTAGGCCCTTTACGCCCTATTGATGACCCTAATGTATTACAATCTGACAGGGCTTATACCTTGCCAGGTGTGTATAATGTTACACTGATTTTGAGGAATGGCTCAGTAGCAGGTCCTATCATATCACAAGTTACCAAGCAGGTAATTATTTATGATAGGGCGATTCCCAATTTTACAGCCAATCAAACTGATGGTTGTGTACCTTTTACGGTTAGTTTTACAGACCAAACTGTGATTACGCCACCTTTACAGGGGGCGATTCAGAGTTGGCTTTGGAATTTTGGTGATGGCAATACAAGTAGCGTTCAAAATCCTACTTATACGTATGCAGTACCAGGCGATTATCAAGTTACACTTACTGTAAGAACATTTGCAGGGGGTATAGAAACCTGTAGCAATTCAAGAGTTGTAACAGGATTTATCAAGGTACGACATACACCAATAGCAAACTTTAATGTTTCGCCTATTCCGCCTCCTTGTAATTTACCTTACACAGCCACATTTAATAATACTTCCACAATTCCAAGCAATCCAGCACCAGCAGGCAGTATTACTGCTTATGCTTGGACTTTTTTTGCTACAGATGGTGTTACAGTTTTAGGCACGAGTACAGCTACCAATCCAACATTTACGTATGGGGCATTGGGTACATATCCTGTACAATTAATTGCAACATCAGCAACAGGTTGTACCAATACAATTAGAAATAATTTGGCGGTAGTTATCACAAATCCAACCCCAAATTTTACGCCTAATGCAACTGCAAGTTGTGTTGGGCAACCAGCTACATTTACAGATGCTTCCACAGCAGGAGCGTCTGCATGGTCTTGGAGTTTTCCAGGCGGTACACCAGCAACTTCTAACCTCCAAAATCCTTCTACTACATATAGCACAGCAGGTGTAAAAAATGTAACATTGACCGTTACTTATCCAAATGGTTGTACAAGAACAGTAAGCAACACTTACACTGTTACACCTTTGCCTGATGCTACATTTACAAGTAATCCTGTGAATGGATTTTGTCAAGTGCCTTTGGCGATGACATTTACGCCAAATATTCCAACAAATCCAAATTTAACGTATTCATGGAATTTTGGTGACCCTGCAGCATTTCCAAGCCCAGGCCCCACACAAACCACACGTATAGGTACATATACGTATGTAAATCCAGGTACTTATAATGTAAGATTGACAGTAACAGACGCTTCAACAGGTTGTACAAATACACAAGTATTTCCTTTGACAATACAAGTACCTACAGTTACAATGACTACCCAAGCCCCAGGCAAAGGTTGTAAGCCATATACTGCTACGTTTAATCTTTCTGCATCATCGCCTATTGAGCCTATTGTAAAATATACGATTGATTATGGTGATGGCTCACCTTTGGTAGTGGTAAATTCACCCCCTATTCCTTTGACAATTCCAGGAACTTCAACGCATACATATCTCAATGCAGGAGATTTTCAGGCATCTATTGAAATAGAAACCATTAATGGGTGTAAAAGAAAAACTTTTTCAACGTCAAAAGTAGAAGTAGGGGAGGCTCCTACTATTATAGGATTAGTTACTACAGGTGGTGCTGGCGGTTGTCGCCAACCTGGCATTGGTTTTACACCAACTTTTGGAGTAGGTAGCCAAGCTGATAGCGTAATTTACAATTTTAGTGATGGGGCAAGTATAACATCAATTTTACCTCCTTTTTCATCTGGGAATTATGTATTTACAAATAACGGTAACCAAAGTGTAACAGTAATAGCATATTTCAATGGTTGTCCTATTGCTGTGCCATTTGTACAAGGTGTAGGCATAGGAAGCCCTGTATCTAATTTGGCTGTGGTGGGTGCTGCGAACTTATGTTCTGCAAGTAACCAAGCTACATTCAATATTACAGGTAGTTTAGCAGCATCAACTGGTACTACAAACTATACTATAGATTTTGGAGATGGCAATAGTCAAACAGGTGTGTATCCAGGCGTAGGTTTAAATGCTATAGACCACACATATACCAATCCAGGCAGTTATACTGTTACCTTAACCTTGAATGGAGGAGGGTGTAATGATGTAACTTCAACCAATATTACCATTTCTACGCAAGCAATTGCTTCATTTGTAACCAATACAAACCTTACTTGTTCAGCAAACGCTGTACAATTTTCAAGTACGTCTGTATCTTCTGCATCTGGGGTAACTATTGTTTCTTATAGGTGGGATTTTGATGGCAATGGTACAATAGACCAAACAACTAACACACCCACAACATCATTTACGTATCTACCAAGCAATACCCCATATCAGCCACGACTTACCATAGTATTGAGTAACGGTTGTACTTATCCAAGTACAGCAGGTGCGGTTAGTTTAACGATACAAGGGCCTATTCCAGCTATGGCGGTTATTCCAAGTAGTTTGGGTTGTACAAATACTACTTTGAATTTTGCTGGTAGTGCTACCATTTTCCCAAATACAAATGCGATTACTAATTGGAGTTGGAATTTTGGTGACCCAGCTTCTGGTGTAAATAATGTGAGTAATTTACAAAATCCACAACATACATACCTATCACCTGGTACTTATACTGTTACATTGACAGTAGCAGACAACAATAATATCCAAGCGGGAGGTTGTCCAGCCACTATCACACAAACTGTACAAGTATTTTCAAAACCAACACTAACAGTTAATGCAAATCGTTTGTTGGTTTGTGTAGGTACTGCGGTTGCATTTACTTCTAATACCAATGGTACCAATCCAACGTATGCTTGGAACTTTGGTGATATGCCAGCAGGTACAAGCACAAGTGCAAATCCAAATTACACTTATACTACTGCAGGCACTTATAATGCAACATTAGTTGTAACAGCCCAAAATGGTTGTACGCAAACTGCATCAGTATCTGTCCAAGTGATTAACCCAACTTTGGATATTAGGGCGAATGGCAGTACATTGCCTTTGGTTTTGACTTGTCCGCCAAGTACGGTTAATTTTACTTCTGCATTTTTACCAAATACGACACCAACGACAGGTTGGAATTTCAATTGGAATTTTGGAGATGGTAATCAAGCCAATACCCAAAATGCCCAAAATGAATATTTGGCACCAGGTCAATATACAATCACTTTAACCGCTACTAATAATACAACAGGTTGTACACTTGTGCAAACCTTAAATAATTTTATCACGGTTAGTGGGCCTGTGGGTACTTTTGATTTTATCCCAAAAAATATTTGTTATCCCGACAATGTAACTTTTACAGCAACAGGTGTAACAGGTGCCACCCAAATCCAATGGGATTACGGTGATGGACAAGTATCTTCAATATTACCTTTTAATGCTGCAAACGCAATAAGTGTACATCAGTATTTGATACCAGGCAATTTTTTACCTCAATTGGTTTTATATGACAACAATGGTTGCAGAATTGGTTATCCAAGTGCGGTAGGTAGAGTAAGGTCAAGTGGAAGACCAAACGCAAATTTTACTTGGACAGGTGGCGGACAAATATGTAAAGATGTAGTTGTAAATTTTACAGATTTGAGTTCACAAGACCCTATCACTACTGCTGCATTAAATCCAAATATCAATCGTTGGTCATGGACAATTTATTCTACTGACCCAGCATTGCCAGCTCCTACAGTAATTTATACCAATACTACCCAAAATATCAATTTTACCTTTAATACTGCGCAAGATTATTGGATAAAATTACAAGTAAGGACAGCATTTAATCAAGCAACACCACCACCAGATGGTTGTCCTGCGGAGATTACTAAAAAAATTACAATTGTTCCACCAGGAATTAGCAATCTTGTAACTTCTATCACACCACCTTCAAGGTGTCCAGGTGAATTATTGACATTTTCAGGTTCAGCACAAACCAATGTTACACCAGGTAACTTAGTGTATCAATGGAGAATATTTAATAGCAATATCTCTTTGCCTATTGCTGCGGATACCACAGGAAGTGCAATAGCCATTATTAACGGTAATCCAGTAACATACAGTTTTACCAATCCAGGAACTTATACCGTAAAAATGGTGGTGCAAGATGTTGCACTATGTACTGCTGGAGCAGTAGATGTAAATAGGATTACAGTTGACCCACTACCAAGTTTTGTGGCTGGTGCAGGTCCTGTAAATCAAGTAGTTTGTGCGGGACAAAGTGCCTCTTTTACTGCAACCGCAGCAGCGAGTTCCGCAGCAACGCCTGGTATTACTTTCCAATGGCAGGTAAATGATGGTGCGGGTTGGGCAGATATTACAAGCCCTGCTGGTCCTGGTGGAGTAGTTTATTCAGGGTTTACGGTGGCACCTGCTACTACAAATAGCATTTCTACTTTATCACTTAGCAATATTCCAACTGCTTTAAATACGTATCAATATAGATGTGTAATTACAAAAGCAAATACAACAGCATGTAAAGGAACTTCTACAAGTGCATTACTTACTGTAAATCAATCTCCAAGCACCGCAGTTGTAGGCCCTCCTATTAATGATGAGAGGTGTAATCTTACTACTTATACACTTGTGGGCAATACACCTACTGTGGGAAGTGGCACTTGGACAAAATTACCAAGTAGCCCTGCAGGTGGCGTTATTACAAATCCAAATAGCCCTACCACCACAGTAACAAGTTTAGGATTTGGGCTTTATACTTTCCGTTGGACTATTTCAAATGGCGTTTGTCCTGATTCTTTTGCAGATTTAACCCTTAGGAATGTACAACCTGCGAATGCTGGCACAAACCAAAATTTGTGTAATGCGACAAGTTTCAACTTAACAGGTAATGACCCAATAGCTTCTGGCAATGGTGTTGGTGCAACAGGTCAATGGACACTTGTAAGTGGCCCTAATACGCCTACTATTGCTCCAAGCAATACACCAAATGCAACAGTAACAGGTGTAACAACTTCCACAATTCCATACGTATTTAGATGGACTGTTACAGGTTCTTCTGCTTGTGGGGTTTCGAGTGCAACTGTAAGTATTACCAATTATCCTTTGCCTTCTGTTACAAATCCAATTCCTCAAACAGTATGTACTTCGCAAAATGCTACATTTAGCGTAAGTAATACACCAGGTTTAGGGTATCAATGGCAAATATTTAATGGAACAGCCTTTGTAAATCTTACAAATGGCGCACCATACAGCGGTGTAACAACCCCTAATTTAACCATATCAAATGCTTTGTTAGCGTATGATGGATTTAGGTTTAGGTGTGAAGTTACTGCTGCTGCACCTTCTGTTTGTACAAATCAATCAGGGGATGCTACATTAAGAGTTTTTGCAACGCCAACACATACACTCTCTTCCAATGCTTCGCCAATTTGCCAAGGGGCGAATAGCATCATTACATTGAGCAGTACGATAAATGGTTACACATATCAATTATTCAATGGTGCTACACCTGTATCTGGTGTGCCTATTTTAAATGGTAATGGGGTTTCTCAAAGTTTTGCGTCTTTTGTGCCTTCTGCAACTGCTACCTATAGTGTAGTAGCAACTTCTCCTTTGGCAAATGGCATAAATTGTCAAACAACCTTAGCCTCAACAGCTCTGGTAACAGTTAATCCAACTGCACCAACAGCAACCGCAGGACCTAATAAAACAGTTTGTACGACAAATACAAGTCTTAATGCAAATGTGGCTGCACCAGGTACTGGACAATGGTTTTTAATTTCAAGCCCAGGCACACCAACGATTACAACACCAACAAGTGCAACTTCTGGTGTTACAAATTTAGCGGTTGGGAACAATGTATTTGAGTGGAGAATTACAAATGGTGCTTGTGCTACTACTACAGCACAAATGACGATTACACGCATAAGTGCTGGCGTAGTTGCCAATGCAGGTACAAATCAAAATGTGTGTGTTACAACTGTAATGTTGGGTGGAAACAATCCAGCCCCTAATGGTGCAGGTGTTTGGAGCACAGCAAGTACAGCGATTATCACAAATCCAACTTTATATAATACAGATGTTACCAATTTAGCAGTTGGGGCTAATGTATTTACTTGGACAGTAACAGACCCTTGTGGTACTACTACCGCTAATGTAACTATTACAAGAGAAAACCCGCCAACTGTGGCAGTTGCTGGGGGCAATCAAAATATTTGTAATACTACAAGCGCAAACTTAACCGCAAATGCACCTGCATCAGGTACAGGGCAATGGTTTGTAACTGCTGGTTTCGGTACTTTTGTGAATGCAAATAGTCCAAATACTGCGGTAAATACATTGTCAAATGGTATAAATACTTTTGAATGGAGAATTTCTAATTCTTGTGGTGTAAGTGTTGCTTCTACAACAGTAACCGTTTCGCCTACGCCTTCTACCGCAAATGCAGGTGCAGACCAAACTTTCTGCGGAACTGCAACTGTTATGAATGCAGTAACACCTGCAACAGGAACGGGTCTTTGGACACTTGTATCAGGTACAGGTATTATTACAACACCAAGTAGCCCAACTACTGCGATAACCAATTTAGGGATAGGTGCTAATACTTTCCGTTGGACAGTGGGAAATGGTACTTGTCCTTCTACTTTTGATGACATTGTTATCACAAGGGAAACCAATAATACTTTTGCGTATGCAGGGCCTAATCAGATAATTTGTGGTACAAATGTAACTTTAGTGGCTAATACACCTTCCGCAGGTACAAATTTCTTTTGGAATTTGGCACCAGGAACTACATTGGTAACAGGTACATTGGGAACTTTGGGTGGTGCAAATGGCACGCCTACAATTACTGTTTCAGGATTAGCTTTAGGCTCAAATGTATTCAGTTGGACAGTTACAAATAGTTGTGCAACTTCTGTATCAAATGTTGATATCACAAGGGTAAATAATACAACTGTTGCAAATGCAGGCACAAACCAAAATATTTGTACAGATTCATTTACTTTAAATGGAAATACCCCAACTATTGGCACAGGTCTTTGGACAATTGTAAGCCAACCTGTGGGCGGTATAGCAACTTTGGCAAATCCAACCCAAGCAAATGCAACACTTAACAATGCAAGTGTAATAGGCGCTTATACACTTCGTTGGACGATTTCAAATGGTGCTTGTACGCCTACACAAAATGATGTGGTCATTACAAGAGTAGCAAATCCAAGCCCAGCAGTTGCAGGCACAAATCAATCTGTTTGTATTAACAATGCAAATTTGGTTGCAACACCAATAACTGTTGGTACAGGTCTTTGGATAGTTGTTTCTCAACCTGCTGGCGCGAATGCAAGTTTTGCAAATGCAAATAATGCCTCTACATCAGCAAATAATTTAACCATTGCAGGGGTTTATGTATTCAAATGGACTGTTTCAAATGCACCTTGCGCCCCAAGCGAAAGCACGGTTACAATTACAAGGGAAGCAAGCCCAAGCATTTCAAATGCAGGCACTGCTCAAACAATATGTGCAAATATCGTAAATCTTAACGCAAACGTCCCAGCAATCGGAATAGGTACTTGGACAGTATCAGTTCCTATTGGTGCAACGGTAACATTTACGCCAAATGCGAACACAAATAATGCTACCGCAAATGGGTTAACCATTGCAGGAGTTTATACCTTTACTTGGACGATTGCGAATGGGGCTTGTCCTACTTCTGTAAGCCAAGTAATTATTACAAAAGATGCTAATCCAACCGTTTCAAATGCAGGTGCTACCCAAAATATTTGTGGTGCTACTGCAACCTTAGTAGGCAATAGCCCTACAACAGGCTCAGGACTTTGGACGGTGGTTTTAGGTGGTGCAACGGTTGATAATCCTACTTTATTTAATTCTACCGTTTCAAATTTGACAGCAGGTGCAAACAAATTTCGTTGGACAATTTCTAATGGTACTTGTCCTGTTTCTACAAGTGAAGTTACGGTTAATTCATTTGTACAACCAGCTCCTGCTTTTGCAGGTGTAGATGTAAATACTTGCAGTGATAACGGTATTTTATCTGCAACTTCGCCAAACGCAGGCTCAGGACTTTGGACATTGATTTCTGCTCCTGCTGGTGCTACACCTTCTATTACAAATCCTACTTCAAATAGTAGCGCTGTAAGTGGGTTAACCATTGTTGGGAATTATACATTTAGATATACCATCACAAATGGTGCTTGTGTTACTGCCAATTTCGATGAAGTAGTAATATCAAGGGTTGGGAATGTAACGGTTTCTAATGCAGGTAACAACCAAACATTGTGCGGAACTTCTATAACCTTAAATGCAAATACGCCAACTTCTGGCACAGGAACATGGACACTTGCACCAGGAACAAGTTTGACTGCAGGTACATTGAATACACCAACAATCACAATAACAGGATTGTCTTTGGGTTCAAATACCTTTACTTGGACAGTTTCTAATGCTTGTGCAACTTCTACTTCTTTTGCTAATATCACAAGAATAGATAATACCACAACTGCAAACGCAGGTACAAACCAAAATATTTGTGCAGACCAAACTACCTTAGCAGGCAATACGCCAAGTGTAGGAGCAGGACTTTGGACAATTGTTTCACAACCTGCTGGGGCGAATGTAACATTTGTAGATAATACACAAAGCAATTCACTTGCAAATGGTTTCACAATTGCAGGTACATATATTTTGCGTTGGACTATTTCAAATGGTGCTTGTACACCTTCACAAAGCAATGTTTCAATTACAAGAGAAACCCCTCCTGCGGTAAGCAATGCAGGCGTTAATCAAGTAATTTGTGTAGATAATACTACTTTGACCTCTGCGTTTTTTAATGCTGGCAACACAATACAATGGACTGTATTGAGTGGTTCAGGTGCATTGACAAACCCAACTGCAACCTCTACCCAACTTATCAATATAGGCATAGGCACAACAGTTGTAAGGCTTACAATTTCAAATGGGGTTAATTGTCCTCCAAGCGTTTCACAAGTAACCATTACACGCAACGCAACGCCTACAGTTTCACTTGCTGGTGCAAATCAAAATATTTGTGCTGATGATGTAACCTTAGCGGGCAATGTTCCCGCAACAGGCACAGGCGTTTGGACAGTTACACCTCCTGCTGGATTTACAGGAACAATTACTTTTGGAAATCCAAATGTGGCTAACACTACTGCAAGTGGATTAACATTGGCGGGAAATTATACATTTACTTGGACAATTTCTAATGTACCTTGTACGCCTTCTGCTTCAAGTGTAATTATTACACGCCAAACACCTCCTTCTGTGGCAAATGCGGGTACAGCACAATCTGTGTGTGGTACAAATGTTACATTGAATGGTGTAAATCCAAGCAATGGAACAGGTGCTTGGTCATTGGTACAAGGAACAGGTACATTTACAACGCCTAATAGTGCAACAAGTGCAGTTACAGGGCTTTCTGTGGGTATAAATCGTTTCCGTTGGACAGTTTCTAATGGTGCTTGTACGCCTAATTTCGCAGAGGTAACAGTAACATCTTTTGCACAACCAGACCCAGCTTTTGCAGGTGCAGACAAAATCGTATGTGCAGACAATAGCACATTGACAGCTACTGCGCCAACCGCAGGTACAGGTTTATGGACAGTTGTCAGCGTTCCTGCTGGTGCTACCGCTTCTATTGCTACGCCAAATGCAAGCAATACAAATGTATCGGGTTTGACCTTAGAAGGCAATTATGTGTTTAGATACACTATTACAAATGGTGTTTGTGCAACACCTAATTTTGATGAAGTAATTCTCACAAAACAAGGGGCAGTTAGCGTTTCAAATGCAGGTAATAACCAAACTACTTGTTTGGCAACCATCACTTTGAATGCAAACACACCAACAACAGGTATAGGAACATGGACACTTGCACCAGGTACAACTTTGACAGCAGGCACACTTAATAGTGCAACTATCACAGTTACAGGGCTTAATCCAGGTGTAAATACATTTACTTGGGTGGTAGCAAATGCTTGTGCAAATTCTACTTCTTTTGTAAATATCACAAGACAAGATAATACAACTGTTTCAAATGCAGGCATTGACCAAGTAATTTGTGCAAATACCACAACTTTAACAGGCAATATCCCTTCTTTGGGAATAGGTACTTGGACGGTAACAAGCCAACCAACAGGTGCAAATGCAACTTTCTTGAATGCAAATCAAGGAAATACATCTGTAAATAACGTTACATTGGCTGGAGATTATATTCTGACTTGGACAATCGCAAATGTACCTTGTCCTTCTACTACAAGCAACGTAAAAATTAGTCGTTTGGCTGACCCAACGATTGCAAATGCAGGTACCACCCAAAATGTATGTACCAATTTTGTAACATTGGCAGGTAATACCCCAACTTCTGGCATAGGTACATGGACATTGGTTACTGCACCGTCAGGCGGGGCGGTTTCTTTTGCAAATGCAAATGACCCAAATACACTTGTAAATGGTTTGTTTGTAAATGGTGCTTATACTTTCCGTTGGACGATTGCAAATGGCATTTGTACACCTAACTCTGCTACTGTTGTTATCAATAAAATTGCAGAGCCAACTGTTTCAAATGCAGGCACAGCACAAACAATTTGTGCAAATACTGCTAATTTACTTGCAAATAATCCAAGTGTAGGCTTAGGAACTTGGGCGATTGTTTCACAACCAGCAGGTGCTAATGCAACCTTTGGGAGTTTGACTGCTAATAACACAACACTTAATAATATTACCTTAGCAGGTAATTATGTATTGAGTTGGACGATTGGTAACGTACCTTGTACCCCTTCTACGTCACAAGTAACTATTACCAAAAGTGATTTACCAACTATTTCAAACGCAGGTACTACCCAAGTAATTTGTGGTACGAATGCAACTTTGGCAGGAAATGCACCTACTATTGGCACAGGTCTTTGGACATTGGTAAGTGGTAGCGGAACAATTGTAAATCCTACTGTTGCAACTTCTGCTTTGGTAAATGTTGGTTTAGGAAATAATATTTTTAAATGGACAATTTCAAATGGCTCTTGTACGCCAAGCGAAAGCACCGTTTTAATCACAAGAAATGCAGACCCAACTGTTTCTAATGCAGGCACAGCTCAAACCACTTGTTTAACTTCTGTAACTTTGGCGGGTAATAACCCAACTATTGGAGCAGGAACTTGGTCTGTTGTTTCGCAACCTATAGGAGCAACTGCAACATTTACAAGTGCAGGGTTTAATAATACTGTTGTAAATGGTTTGACACTTGCAGGAACTTATACTTTGCGTTGGACGATTGCGAATTCGCCTTGTGTATCTTCTGTTTCTGATGTAGTAATTACACGTCAAGATGCACCAAGTGTATCAAATGCAGGCGTAACGCAAACCATTTGTATTGATAATACAACTTTGTCAGGTAATATGCCAACGGTTGGCACAGGACTTTGGACATTGGTAAGTGGTACAGGTACAATTGTAAATCCAACGCTTGCGTCTTCAAGTGTTGTTGGATTAGGCATTGGAAATAACGTATTCAAATGGACAATTTCAAATGGCTCTTGTACACCAAGCGAAAGCACTGTTTTAATTACAAGGAATGCCCCAGTTACTACTGCAAATGCAGGCACAGCACAAACATTGTGTAACACAAGTGTTACTATGAGTGCAAATGCACCAATGGTTGGCACAGGTACATGGACAGTTATCAATGGTAGTGGAACATTTGCGAATTCAAATAATGCCAATACACTTGTAACAGGTTTAGCGGTTGGTGTAAATACTTTCCGTTGGACAATCGCAAGTGCTGGCTGTCCTTCTTCTACTTCTGATGTTGTAATTACACGTCAGGATAATCCAACAATTTCAAATGCAGGTGTAACGCAAACGACATGTTTGGATAATGTAACCTTGTCTGGGAATGTTCCAACGGTTGGCACAGGACTTTGGACATTGGTAAGTGGTACAGGTACAATTGTAAATCCAACATTGGCAAAT
>JANPJR010000049.1:0-1945 GCA_031425615.1 Cytophagales bacterium | reverse complement strand
TATTGAAAACATTTCTTTTTTGTTTTTTAATAACTAAAAAATTATAATTTAAAAATTTATTTAATTACCAATTTTTTACTTACTGCTTTACCATTTTGGTATAATCTTACAATATATACCCCAGTTGCAAGTCCTTTTGTATCCAAGAAAATACGGTTTTCACCATTTTGGGTGTTTGTTGTATTTTCCATAATTCTTTTGCCTGATAAGTCAGTAACTGTGATAACAATTTTTCCAGCAGGCACATTGAAACGAAGTTCTGTTCCTTGTTCACTATCCACAGGATTAGGCACAAGTCTAAGGTCAAACGTTTCAATAGCTTGCAAACTTACTTGTACAATAGCCCCAAGTGAGCCAAGCCCTTTTCTATCAATGTATTTCAAACGATAGTACAAATACTTAGTTCCAACAGGCAATTCATTGTCTATAAAATTGTAAGTTGCTTCACCTGTTTCAGTTCCTTTTGCATCAACTTCACCAATTTTATAAAAATTATTACCATCAACACTTCTTTGTATTTCATAAGATTGTACGTCCATTTCACGAATGACAAACCAATCCAATAATACTTTATCTCCAGCAAGTTTAGCTTTGAAATCCATTACTTGTGCAGAGAGAGGCGGTCCAATAACTTTTGGATTGTCAGTAAGTTCGCAAGGGTCGCCTTTGAGGAGTTTATCAAAAGTAGCAGCATCAGCATTCAAACATTCACGGAACCCAATATCATCAATGGCAAAGTCATTACCATTTTTGGTGAGTGATAAGTTTTCCAAACAGATATTCATTTCTGTTGTGAGTTTAGGTGCGCGATACACACAACGGATAAGAATCCATTTGTCAGGTTGTTCATTCACGAGGAAAGAAGACCCCAAGACTTTCAGTCGGGCATCTCTTGGTTCATCAGCGTCATATCCGTTGGCAATAGTTTTGTTACAAGACATTGCAGCACCATAAGAGAAAGCGACACGAGGTGCCACAAGTCTGTTGGTTGGAGGTCTTGGGATATGCAATACAGGTGTAACAGCAGGATTGGTAATGCCTGGTAATCTTGTGGAATAACTATCTGCCCCTGCTGTGATATTTCGAGGGTTTGGTACATTTCCTGTGGCTGCATCTTCCATATCACACACACTCATACGCATCAGTGGTACATCACTATTAGACCCACCACTTTTCATATTTTGCACCCAAACTGTGAAGATATAATATCCAACTGTGCCAGAGCTTAATCCACGTTGTATGGTTTGGCACCATACTTTACCAGGAGGCAAACCACCAGCAGGGTCATAAGAACCATTTAAAATCATAAAGTTGGCACTTGAAGCAGGAGGTACTTGTCTTGGTCTTTCTATTGTGGTTGAGAAATCGCCACTTGTATTAGGGTAAGGTGTTCTCACTACACTTACACAAGGTTCTTGCCCAACGCCAGCGCCTGTTAGGCAATAGCTATTGACAGGTCTGCTTCCTGTTCCTGTATTTGGGAAACCGCCATAACCACTATACCCATTACCATACCCATACCAATTTCCCCTTACTGTCCAGGGTGTTTGTTTGATAACATAATAGCCTTCCACTGCTAATTCATTTCTTTCTTCAGCGAGTTTTCTGTATGTTGCCCCCACAATATTAGTGGCGATTGTGCCTGTTACAGTGAGAGTTCCTCCTGTTGTGTATGTACCTGCGGTGAGCGTATCACCACCACCACGTACATAAGGGTTACCTGCAGTTCCAGTTTGAGTGCCATTTAATACATCTCTCAAAAAACCATAATCAGTAGCGAAACGTGCAACGCCTGTATTCATAGTATTTATATTCATATCCAAATCATTTGGGTATGCATCTGTTGTACGAACTGTTGGCACAAACATAAAGTCATCTTCTTGATTTGCATCAAAAACAGCTTGTGTTTGTGTTGTATTATCTGCATTTGTACTTCTGTTTTTGA
>JANPJR010000048.1:0-3112 GCA_031425615.1 Cytophagales bacterium | reverse complement strand
CCACTCAGACTAAAATGAAGTTCACAACTTTGCAGAAGCTCATTGCTGCAATAGATGCGAATGCTTCAGTCGACATGCCCGATAGTCTTTTCAGCTGGTGGCAAGATGAAGTTGAACATCAATCTGCAGTCTGAATTAGCTCTGTCCTCTCTTCTTCTCTCGCATGCGCTCCTACTACTCCGACACCATCTCCTTATTCCGCCGAAGTTCAACCGATGAGATTATCGGTAAGCTAACTCGCAACAGCGAATTCCCTGTTGAACAACCTCAACGTCGCGCATGGGAAACACAAATTGAAGTACTACACGATATCCTTGTCGGCTATGAAGGATCAATACTCTTCGAGTTCTCGATCCCAAGAATGGGACGACGAGCGGATGTTGTATTGATCATTGGCGGTGCCATCTTTGTATTAGAGTTTAAGACAGGTGAGAGCGACTTCTCTGCATACGGGCTTGATCAAGTATGCGACTATGCTCTTGACTTAAAGAACTTCCATGAGCCAAGCGCTGAATGTGTCATCGCTCCAATTCTTATCGCATCTGAAGGAATTGCGCGCGAAGCGCGGATTGCGTTCACTCCACAGAATGACAAGCTGCTCTATCCGATCAATGCCAAGATAGAGCAACTGCCTCAGATCATAGATGACGTTCTCGCGAAGTCAGAGCTTGCGATTGATGCCGACGCTTGGAGCAAAGGTCGGTATTGTCCGACTCCGACGATCATTGAGGCTGCCAAAGCATTATATAACAACCACAACGTCACCGACATTGCACGAAATGATGCAGGGACGAACTTGACGGAGACCTCTGAGTCTCTGGCCGAGATAATTAAACAATCTAAAGCCAATTCCCGAAAGTCCATCTGCTTCGTCACTGGCGTACCTGGCGCTGGCAAGACACTCGTCGGTCTTAACATTGCAACTAAGCACATAAGCAAAGAGGAAGAGCTTTACAGCGTCTTCCTGTCCGGAAACGGACCACTCGTTGACATATTACGCGAAGCACTAGCACGCGACAAAGTGCAACGTGGCGCTCTGATTGGCGAGAAGCGAAGGATTGGTGAAGCACGTCGAGAGGTAAAGCTCTTCATTCAGAATGTTCATCACTTTCGTGATGACCTTCTGAACAACCCTGAGCATGCTCCTGTGGAGCATGTTGCGCTATTTGATGAGGCACAGCGTGCTTGGAACAAGCAAGCGACATCAAACTTTATGAAGCGCAAGAAGGGTGTTCCTGATTTTGATCAGTCAGAACCTCAGTTTCTCATCTCCTGCCTTGATCGTCACGATGATTGGGCAGTGATAGTTTGTCTTGTTGGTGGTGGCCAAGAGATCAATACCGGCGAAGCCGGTATCTCTGAGTGGCTGGATGCACTCAATACTTCGTATCCCCACTGGGATATTTACCTGTCATCCCGAATGACAGATAGTGAGTATGGCGCTCAGGAGACCTTGGAACAGTATCGGCAAGACGCACGAGTGAAGTTTGTTGATGATTTGCACTTGGGCATCTCAATGCGATCGTTCAGAGCTGAGAATGTCTCTCTGCTTGTGAAGCAGATTCTTGATCTAGATAGTACAGCAGCTAAAGAGACACTGTTGGAGCTGCAGGACAAGTACCCGATCATTCTTACTCGGGATCTTAGCAAAGCAAAGCAATGGCTTCGACAGCAAGCACGGGGAACAGAGCGTTATGGCATCCTCGTCTCATCGCAAGCCGAGAGGCTCAAGCCACACGCAATTGATGTGAAGTCGCCAATGGATCCGATCAACTATTTCTTGGCCCCGAAGGATAACGTGCACTCATCGTACTATCTCGAAGATGTAGCAACCGAGTTTCACGTCCAAGGTCTTGAGCTCGATTGGGCATGCATCACATGGGACGCGGACTTCCGCTACACCGAGAATGGCTGGTCGCACAACTCATTTCGCGGCACTGCATGGCAGAAGATTAATAAGCTAGAGAGACAGAAGTATTTGAAGAACGCGTACCGTGTCTTGCTGACGAGGGCGAGGCAGGGAATGGTGATTTGTGTTCCGGACGGAGACAATGAGGACTCAACTCGAAACAAAGGCCTGTATGATCCTACCTTTCTTTATCTCCGGCAACTAGGGCTGTCTGTTCTAGCATGAACGACTTACTTACGTTGGTCTGCGTAGGGATTCTAGTTTACCTTCTTCGTAATCTGAAGATTACGAGTAGAAGTATTTCGGATCAAGTCGGGGGTATACGGACGAATCGCAGGCGTAAGCGAAGACAACCTAGGTTCAAGAGGGACACTCGATTTCCTCCTCGTCACCGGAAATCCGAAAGAAGATCTCATCATTCCTAGCATCAATATTCTCTCGTTGTCGGGAGATTGCTTCGTCGTGCCTCCTCGCAATGACAGGATGATCGGGCAGCAATGGCAACCCTATGGCCCTACGGGTTTGGGATCGGGAGGCTTGCCGGCTGAAGCCCGCGCCACATTGGCAGGTTTTATTAGGTTCTGAATCTACAGACGACGGTGGTGCCGTTGTTGGTGGAGTTGAAGTGTACTTCGGAGGCGAGGGCTTTGAGTAGGAAGATGCCTCGGCCGCCGGCTTGATAGAGCTGGGCTCCGCGGGTGGGATCGGGGATGGCGTCGGGCGCGAAGCCGTGTCCATCGTCTTCAACTGCGATGGTGATGCCCTGTGTGTCCTGCGCGATGGAGATGCGTACCTGGCGCTTAGGATCCTCGTTGGCGCCGTGCCTGATGGCGTTCGTTACCGCTTCGCTGAGCGCGAGCAGAATGTTGTATCGCTCGCCCTCGGGGACGTTCATTCCAGCCAGCAGCTCCTTGACCCATTCGTGTACGTGGACAAGCTCCTGGAGTGATGCTGGGATGGTTAGGCGATGCAATTCTGAGTTTTGAGTTATGGGTTGTGAGTTTTGAATTGTTTGCGCGTCATCCTGAGCGAAGCGGAGTGAATGTAGCGTAGCGTAATGAACGGAGCGGATTCGAAGGATCTCCTTGTCGTTGTCCAATGTCAGGGAGATCCTTCGGCTGCGCTCAGGATGACTCTCTGGTCTTAGTGAGTTCGCGGAAGGTTGCGATCGCTGTGGCTTCCCGAACAGGTCATGGCAACGCC
>JANPJR010000047.1:0-1691 GCA_031425615.1 Cytophagales bacterium | reverse complement strand
TTCAGAACTTCTCGTGATGTTCTTGTTTCTCATATAGGTGGACCAGTTGTGTTCACAAAGTACGTAACAAAAATGGATGGTTATGATGCAAAAGATGCTGATAAAATTACTTCGTGTGTTAACAAATCATGGGGTCAATTTTTGGCATTCGCGTATTTGGATAATTCTGATAAAAGTAAATATGGAACGTTGTTAAGTGGTCTACAAACACAACAATCTTTAAAGAACAATAAATATCCAAAGTCGATTACAGAAGCCAATAATGTGCTTAGTAATCAGCGTTTTGATAATGCAGGTAAAAGCAAAAGCGATAACACGTCAAAATCAAGTGAAAACAACTCATCAACTCCCAAGGAGGAAGCTCCAGAAATGTCCTTTGCCATGATGGAAGGTAAATGCTACTGCTGTGGAAAGCCGAATCATAAATCTCCAGCATGTCGTTTTAAAGACAAAATTCCAAAAGAAGAATGGGCCATTAATAAAGCCAAAACAAAAGAACAATCACATGTGAATACAGATAATCAAAAATTAACGTCAACAAACAATACTTCTCAGCAATCATCATCTGAGGGATGGAGTGGTGCACAATTACAATTTTATCAAGCTGAAGAAATGAAAAAGTGGATCCTTCTTGACAACGGATCTACTGTCAGTCTCTTTTGTAACCCAGATTTGGTAGAAAACATCCGGGAAACGAGCGAAACGTTACAATTATCTACAAATGGAGGTGAATTATCCACAAACAAACGCGCTACTGTACCAAAATATGGTGATGTATGGTACGATCCATCAGCAATAACAAATATTTTTAGTTTTGCTGAAATGGAACGTAAATATCGAATTACGTACGATTCTTCAAAAGAGAAAGTGTTTGTTGTGTACCTACCAGACAAACAAATTAGATTTCAACAAACAGAAAATGGTTTGTATATTTATAAACCAAATTATACAACAAATAATAATATTTCTATCGTAAATCATTCTGTTGAGAGTGTCGATGAAAATAAAAAAGTATTTACTGATCGGCAAATACAACGTGCAAAAGTTGCACGCCAATTATATCATGCTATTGGTACACCATCATTAAATGATTTCAAAGCAATAGTCAAAATGAACACAATTAAAAATTTACCTGTAACGCTAGACGACATCAAAATTGCAGAAAAGATCTTTGGTCCAGACATTGGTGCACTCAAAGGTAAAACTACACGACAAAAACCCGCGCCAGTTGTCTCTGACTATATTGATATACCACAAGAGCTTGTAAACAATCATCAAAACATTATATTATGCATTGACGGTATGAAAATTAACGGTATCACTTTCTTAACAACAATTTCTCGAAGTATTATGTATAGAACAGCAGAATGGGTTCCCAATCAGACACCACAAGCTTACAGGAGTGTTCTGGATAATGTATTTCGGGTGTACAATCGTGCTGGTTTTCGGATTACAACCATTCTTTGTGACAACGAGTTTAAGCCATTATTGAATGAGTTGGCGCATGTTTATATTGTTAAAATGAACTACGCAAACCCACAGGAACATGTACCTGAAGCGGAACGTAACAATCGTGTAATTAAAGAGAGAGTTCGAGCATCATTTCATCGATTGCCTTATAAAAAGATCCCCAAGATTATGGTCAAGATTATTACGATGGAATCTGCAAAGAAATTGAATTTTTTTTGTCC
>JANPJR010000046.1:0-3398 GCA_031425615.1 Cytophagales bacterium | reverse complement strand
CGTCTCAATATACCCTCACCTCTAGTCCAGTACAAACATGCTTACTGGAGCTTGTCTCAGATGTTTCGCAGCACCAGCCAGTATAATCCGCCCTTTCGTCCCAGTACTTTGTAACCAATACCAACCGCAGGAGCCAATTAGACCTGACTGTCCGACAACACCTCCCAGCATCGCTATAAGTGGTGGAGACTCTCACCCACACCATAATCCTCTAACGACATTACCAACAACAATATCCCATGTGTCTATGAAAAAAATTGTAATAATATCTATATATAAGTATGTATAATAAAGGAGAACGAAAACGTTTTGACTCCGAAATAAAAAAATCCCTTGTGTTCATTCACAAATTAGGTGCCGTAGATTGCAGGTCTCGTACTACCATCAAAGGGATCTTTTATAAAGGGCTTAGCTCACTTTATCTAGTAATCAATGTGATAAATAAAATAAAATAAAGATACATCTATTGAACTAGCTCCTTCTCTTGTACCTTAACTCCTTGACATAGGTTTGAATCCTATCCAATGAAATCTACTGCATGGGTTAACTGCAGACTCAGTCGTAGACTATCATTCTTTGTATGATTTAAACAGAAAGATAACAGAGAGAACTAGGATATAATAAGTCCTAGCACGCATTGATATCTGGTCGGAGTACACCAGTCCGATTTTTAGTGGAACGGTCCAGCATGGCTTAGGATGTCAGATGCTTTCTCCTGTGGTTCCCTGATAACAATATCCTAATGCTTATCACATGAGGGGATGAGGGCTTTGGTAGCACCTCTGGGCAAGCTTGGACACAGGTATATTGAACTGGCCTAGGACAGATATGTGTATGAACTATACCTTACCTCTGACTTGCAATTCACCTCGATTTATTGTTTATCAGTCTTTATTGATTGTTCGTTATATATATGCAGAAATATATCTTCGTTACATTGCTACTTACAAAACAGTATATTATAGGTGTGAGATCTCATTTGATAAACTGACAACAATCAACCCCCAAAAGGGCACTGATAAGCTTCGTGGTCAGGTTTACTACCTTCACTGACTATACTCCACAAAAACAAACATCATGCAGTTGTACTGATACTAGTACTTGTACTCCTGTTGTCATATTTGTATTTATGCTTGTATGGTTTTTATGTTGACGCGGGGCGGAAGATTATCATAATCCGGCATTTTTCTGCTGGATGTTTGTACATGTCAACTAACTTATCCAGTTACTTTATTCTTATTCTTTTTTACCCTTGATGTTGCCTGGTGCCTAAGGTTGCCTGAATCTGTTGCCGCTGCGTGAATACTGTAGAGTTGTTAACAATTGAAAAATATAGATAATCATCAAACAGTACAAGCATTCAAGAGAATCGAAACAAAAATGTTTGATAATTTACTTCAAATTTCAATTATAAACATTTTTTTATTGATTAGTAAACACCTAGACATCCACAATATGAAACTGGAAGCTGCAATGGGGTACCATGTCATGGTATTACTGGATGTTATTCCAGAAACTTTAAAAATACCGTTTCGGTTTGCTAGGTTACGTTGGTATTACTTTACCAGTTCTTCTACAACCTTTCTGTCTCTAGTTTTATGACTGGCTGTAGCCTGAAGAAACTTACAAACAGAGTAGAAGGTGAGGTTACTATATCTTGTTTAGAATATAACATTCACATACTTTATGCAGTTTCGATCCCGATAGTCGATCCATGTTGATTGCACACAGAACACCCACTGATGATGATGATAAACTGATTGTGTTTCAAACGTAGTTTGATGTCACAGTATCGACCCATCTACCGGGGATCTTGAAGTTATTCAACAATGCGACCAGTCCAATCCCCTTTTACCAATTAGGCAGTGTCACCCGGTGAAGTGCGTTGTTCATAGATAAATTTGTTCCGTACAATGTTTAGTTTGTAGATTGGCATCGCCTGTGAGATAACTTTGCGCATCCGTTCGCGTAGAGGCATAAACTTCTGATTAAGACTTGTTTGAGCAAAGTTTATTATATCGCGATCTGCTCCATTCATAGAATCAATGATATTGCGCCATTTTGTAGTGTCTGAGGATAGACTGCAACTATTCAAATTCTGTAAAAAGACACGAAATGTATGATTGTTTTTGATCTCAATGTTGTCGCCCCAATGCTCATTTTTCTGCAATGGCGAACAAGAAGATTGAAAGTCTTTCCAACAGGAGTCAAGAGTCGACTGATGAAGTCGACTGGAACGATTGGGTTCATGCGTTTCAGGGAGTGTTGTTGATGATGCAAATGTAGGTGTTGATGGATCGAGAGGTTCAGATGTAATGATGGATGTTACTATCGGAGATATAGCTGGAGAGTTCGGACGTCTTGGATAGTAGTAGGGTATCGAACCAACAAAGCGTGGGTTGTGATAAAGAGGTTGGAATGTAATAGGTTCAACTGGTGTGGTAGAGTGGGTGGAAGGAATGGAACTTAGAGAGGCAGAACTCAGGGATGCGGTAGTCTCCGTATCGATGTCACTGTCATAGGGTGAGTTGAAGGTGTATGGGACAGATGGAAAGAGTGAGCTAGAAGACGGTAAGAGATTGAGTTGTGTGGATAATGGTGGATTAGAATGTGAAGAGTGATTAGATGACATCGATTGGTTGAGTGTAATTGACGTGTAGGAAGATGAAGACAAAGATACATCATCGGCAAGATCATTCAGAGAATGGTATTGGGTCATCATCTTGGGAACTACTTCACCCCTGCCGCAACTATTGCACTGTTGCGGGTACGTTGGCTAATATTCTTTTTATTCTTACCCTTTGAATGGTTGGTACGAGAGGCACCGGGATGAGTCTCTGTATGCTGATCGGATTGCTGCATGATGGTATCGTCGTCGTCATAATCTTCGTCGTCCGTTTCAGAATCAGATTTGTCAGTGGCGCCGAGACGTTGGAGGATTTTTTCCATCATTTTCTTGGAGTGGGCTGCTTCTTTTTTCTGGTTGGATGTCTGCTTGGTAAGGGTTTTGGTGATGCGTACCTGACTGTCCTAAATTGCTAAATATTTGGCCTTAATTTCAAGGCTGAGACTGCTAATACTTTTCTGGGCTACTTTAGTGTCTTTTTCGACTCAAGCTAATGCGGCTTCTAATTTGGCCGTAGTAGCGTGTAATTTGGCGAGTTTTGCATCATATTGGATCTGAATTTTGCGTTGTTCAGTCTGAATGTCCGTCAAAATTATGGAGTCTTTCGTCATGGTAGTGGTTTTGGTGGATGTTATAGCTGTTGCAAAAGTGTTGGTGGGATTAAGAAGGCGATAGGGGATATTGGTTTTAGAATCCTGTACCATCAAATTCATTGGAATATCTATTTGAAGTCGTCGAAGCGTCGAAGCATCTTTATACGACAGCTTAGAGT
>JANPJR010000045.1:0-172651 GCA_031425615.1 Cytophagales bacterium | reverse complement strand
ATCCCATTTCCAAATCTCGCAATGCTTGTTGTGGGGCACATTTTGAAACGTCATAATACCAAAGGTTTTTTGGTTTCACTTCTGCCACCAGTTTTTTATGTAAATCGATGCTTGTTGGGTGTTTTTCTTTGTTTTCAAAAGCCTTTTGACAAACATCAAGCCCCCAATTATAGGCGTGGCGAGCTATGCCAGCGTGTTTGGACGCAAGGGTTTTTTGTTTGTTGTTCAATTCTAAGCGAATTTTTAGGCTTTGCATTTCTAATTTTTTTGGTATATTTGTTCAAAATTACATTTATTTTTCAAAAAAACCAAATATTTTTTTAGGATTTTTGTGGATTATTTTTACAAAAAACGTAAAATCTTATACATTTTATATCTAAAATCAAAAAAATGTATAATATTTTACAAAAATGTATAGATATTTTGACGCTGTTTGAAGCCCCAAGTGCCAGCGTGGTAAAAAAAACGAAACGAATTTTATTTTTTTATCAAATTTTTAACCTCTGCAAAAATATGCAAACAAACACAGAAAACAAAATATTTTTGGCATTTGCCAATTTTTTCGCAGGCGTAGGAAGTGTAAGCCTTGCCATGTTGATAGGTGTATTATTTCTCATGACAGGCTACCAGAATGTAATCCACTTAATTAACCCACAAAACAAAACGGAATTTGTGTACTGGGAAATGGTAAGGGTATTTATAAGCCATTTAGACAGTTTATTTTTTGCTCTTTGCACCACGATTATTATATTCCAGTGCAAAGACGAAAAAGTAAAAATATTGTTTTGCGGGTTTGAAAGTGTGTTTATATTCCTTAATTTTAGTAGAGAGCGTTTGCCTGTTATTTTTGGCATAAGCCAAGAATTAACCATTACGTGTCTTGTAATCTATATAAGTGTGTTTAGTGGTTTTGCGTTTTTCTTTTTGGGTATGCTTGCCACCATGCACCACGCCCGCATGATACAACCCGCCACAGTTGCCACGCCAACGGTGCAGACCACCTCCCCTACGCCTGAAAAAACAAGAATAGGTTTTCCAATCACAACCGTAGACACCCTCCCGCAAAACAAAGCAGAAACCACCACCGAACAAATAACCACCTTTTTACAAAATTTACCAATGAATCAAAACAACCCGAAAACGGAAAGCCTCCCAGCTGATGACAACACTGGCGAACAAAAAAAAGTAGGACGCAAAACCATAACACCAGCACAAAAAGACATCATACAAGCCCCCGAAAACAAAGATAAATCACTTGCAGAAGTTGCAGAGTTGGCAGGCGTAAAAAGCAAAGGGACAATAATAAACTACCAAAAAAAGGTAAATCAACAGGAAAATAAAGGAGTTTTGGAAACACGAAAAACATTGTTCTAAGTGTTCAAAAATTAAAAAACCAATTTTTGAACACCTAAAAAGCAGTTTTTAAATTTTTTAAAAACCATTTACTACCATGCCAAACCCCGAATTACAATCGGAAATAATCCGAGAAAAAATAGAAGTTTTACAAGACGATTTGCGAGTGATAAACAAAGCAAAAGAAATAACAAAAGATTATTACAGCCTTGAAAAGTTTAGAGAAGAAAAAGAGAAAATAATTGATAAATTAAAAATTGAGTTTTATAATGCCTTAGAACGTGAAAAAGTGTAAATAAAAATCAGTTTTCGCATTGATGCGTAACCATGCCAAAGCGTGAGAGTGGGAGCAACACCCACAAGACTGACCAACAGGAAAGACAAAAGTTTATGCTCATTTCTTTAAAAAAAGAGTCTGTTATAAAAAAAAGGTTTGTTTGTTTCCTTAATAACAAATAAAAAAATAAAAGGATTGCTTCCTACATTGTGTAAAGACAAAAGCAAAAAGATAATCAAAAAAAGGTTTGTTTGTTTCCTTAATAACAAATAAATATGCTCCAAACGGATAACGCCCAAGTACAAGGCTTATAAATCCAATGTAAAAAACGCTTTAAAAAAATGTTATGTATCCAAAAAAAAATAGCTTTTTGGAGATAGGGGAGAGGTACGTCCTTTTGCATAATAAAAATTTTTTTTTGCTGATTTTGCATAAAATTGTATACCAGCAACAAGAAAAGAATTATTTAACTAAAAAAAATATTTCTATATATTTTTATTAATATTTTTATTTTTTTTTCAAAAAAATTTCAAAAATTTTTTTTAACCCCCAGCCATGAATTACACCCCAGAATTTAGCCAACAGAAACGCCAAAAGGACATTACACGCCTTTGCGATGAAATCGTAAGCACAGGCACGCCCATAGCTGACGATTCAAATATTGCAAAACTTTTGCACGCCTTAGCGTCTGATACAAGCCATGACCACCAAGATAATTTTGTAAGAGTAGCGGTTGTATGCACCACAATGAGCGAAAAAAGTGCTTTGAAAATGTGGAGCAAACAGGCACACAAAGCACACAAAAGCAATATAGAAACCTTTTTTTATATGTGTAAAAATGCAGGGCTTGACATCAACACGCCCGCAGAACACACCAGCCAAGAAAAAAAGGATTTTGTAAAAGCGTCCAAATTAGGCACGCAATGGGATAAGAACGGAAATTTTACGCTTTGGGTGTGTTTCAAAGAAAATACAAAATACGAGTATTTTATAAAAGAAACAGGCGAGAAAAAAAAAGGCAATACACACAGTTTTTACAGTAAAAAGATGGGCGAACTTGAGCCAAGCGTTTCGGAAGTGATAGACTTATTTTTTGATAAAATAGAACGCTACCAACAGGGAGGCACACTACAAAAGGCACATATTTATTTGAATTTGAACAAAGGCAACGAAATAGAAAACGCAAAAAATATTTTGGTGCATGATTACACACCACGCAAACAGGGCGAAAGGGCAAAAGCAAAAGCCAATGCAGAAAGCCAGCCACGCATTCATATACAAAAATATATATCAAATGTAGAAATTGAAACTTATTTTTTTGCTTTGCAGGAGCTTGAACACAAAAAAATGATAAACAAAGGACAGGCACAAACTACCAAAGATTATATATATGCCTATTTGCAACAAACACCAGCCACCACCGCCCACCGCTTACACACACAGCGAGCAGAACACAAAAACTTTCAAAGACCACAATACAATGCACCAACAAACGGAATATAAAAGCCACAGCCAAAAATTACAAAAAAAATCACAAGAATTTCAACAAGTCAAAAACGCTTTCCATAGGTTGCCAACATTAACCAACGACCAAAAAACACAAAATTACACCACACAATTAAACGCCCTTTCTGATACTGATTGTTTGATTGTTTTTGGACACACCGACAGGCAGGCACTTATAAACGACTTTATAAAAAACCTTGAAAATGAATTTTAAATTTGTGTTTAATCGTGCGCAAATGCAAATATTTTTTGAGTGCTTAGTATTTTGGATAAATAGCCCCGAAACACCCTATTTGTACAAAAACACGTTTTTTGGATTTTACCAAAAACATAAAGATTCGTTTGAAAATATAGAAAATTACACAAAAATAAAATTTTCAAAAAATGAAATGCTTGCAATACATGATATGTTTGCGTGCAATATTTTAAATTATCCTTTTGCTTTGCGTGTGATGCACGCACCCGCCAGCGTCATTAACTTATAAACCCCACTTTTTTTATGATTAGATTACTTGATTTTTTTATTGAATTTTTAGCTATTGCATTGATTTTAATGTTAGGATATTTATTTTTTAGCTTTATTTTTGCGGTGGTGCATCATGCCATTAGCACAGGTGAATATGCTAATATAAAAATTTTCTTTTCTATTGTAATGCTTTTCGTGTGTTATGCGTACATTCGTACAAAGGTAAAATTTTTTAACTTTACCAAAAAAAACACCACCACAAAACCGCGCGCCTTAAACAATGTAACTATTGGAAAAATAGAAGTTGAAGCAACAGAGCCAGAAAAAAAATAGTTTTTTTTATTCACAAAAACAAAATCTTAAAAAAATGGGATATGATTTAAACGGATTAGGCATGGCGCGCCCTTTATTACCTCATTTGCGATACAGTCGTAATATTGTAATGAATTGGTATTTACAAACCAAATTCCAAGAATACGAAGCATTCCAAGAAGCACCTTTATATATCCATGAAACTGTAGATGATGGATTAGTGCCTGATGTTTCTTTTCACTTGGTTTTAGCAGAAAGTATAGCAGGAAGCCCACATGTTGTAATTGAAATAGACCATGATGCGATGTATAAATATGGAAACAAAACACAAATGTATTATGGTGTAAAGAAAGCACAAAAAAAAATAATTGATATGGTTGAGGATTGGGGGCTGATAGAAGGATTCATTTTTGATTATGACAAAAAAAAATGGTACAAGTATAATGGTAGTGATTTTATTTTTAGTTCATATTCCAGCGTTTTACAAGTAGATTTGAACGACCTTTTGTATTTGCCAAACAATAACACACCCCTAAACGGAATCACACCCAAAACACCAATTTTTAAAACACCTATGTAAGCCAAATAAAACACTACTCCGCAGAGTTGAAAAAAGGTGATTTTCCGTTACCTGTGCAGAACAAAATTTTGCTTACACACAAAAAAAAATAACTTTATATCTTTGCTGGAAATAAAGAAACGTTTTCTGTTTCAATGAAAAACGTTTCTTTGATACACTTATTTAAACATATCTTTTATATGTACACAAAGCAATGAAAAAAATTTGTCATTTCCAAATGACAATGCTCCTTTTTATAAAGTTGAGAAAAAAAAACCTTTTCCAATCGTGGAAAAGGTTTTTTTGTTTTTAGTAATTGGTAATTAAAATTTCTTTTCGTGTGTTTTTGAGGTTTAACCTGGTGCCTACTTCATGCACATTCAAATCAAAATCATACACCAGTGTAAGGATTTTAGGGCTTTCAAATTCAGAAATAGCAAAATTGTAAAGTGAATTTTTGCACAATTCCAAAAGGTCTTTAAAATCATTATCTTTAAATTTTTGTGTATTGTAATTTTGGTGTGTGTTCAAATAGGGAGGGTCTGCATATATAAAAGTATCATTTAATTTTGCACCTTTTACACTTAGATTTTTCAAAACTTTTCTAAAATCTAAGTTTGCAAAAACAAAATCTTTGCAAATATTTTGATAGAAAATTTCTACTTTATCAAAGGTAATTTCTTTTTGGTTAGAGCCACAGAGTTTAAAGGTTTCACTTCCAGCCATAAAACTATAATTTGTCAGATACACAAAACGCACCGCCTTTAAAATATGGTTGTTTTCTATTGTGTTTTTCCAATGCAAAAACAATGATTGTGAAATGGGCGTATTGTTCCATTGCGTCAAAAATTCTTCTTTGTGCTGATTGATTACCTGATACAAGTTAAATATTTCATCGTCCAAATCATTAGCAATAATATAAGGCACACCTTTAGCCTTAGCACCGAAAGACATTGCACCACTACCGAAAAATAAATCTACAAAAGTGTGTATATTTTTTGGGAACAATTCCCAAAGCGTATCAAATATTTTTGCCTTTTTACCCAATCGTGTAACGATACAGGCATTTTGTATGCGTGTTTGTATGGTCATGTATGAATTAGATTTTAGTAAAGAGGTCAATAATTTTATTTGCTTTCTCAATAGAAACAATTTTTTCTCTTCCAAAACGGAAACCTAATTCAGAATAAGCGTTTTTAACCCACCTTTTTAGCGTGGTTTTACCTATGCCTATAATTTCGCAAAGTTCTTTTTTTGTAATTGCTTTTGTTACTATCATTTTTTTAATAAATAATTATTTGCAAAAATACAAATTAAACAAATTATTTGCTATTTCAAAAAAGACTTTAAAAGACTTTAAAGGGCTTTAAAAGACCTAAAACGACCTAAAAGCACCAAGCACAAAAAAAACCCTTTTATGTTTGTGTAATATTTAAAGCCAACACACACAACACAGGCATATACGCCAATCAAAGGTTTAGCGATTTTTTCCTACTTCATAAAAAACTTAACGTTAATATTCGCTTGTGTGTGTTTGCTTTTTTAAAATTTTTCAATAAAAAAAACTTATTCTATAAAAAATATGAACGGTCTCAAAAGAATGCACACCCGAAGCAATGATAAGATTTCAAAACTTGAAGCAGAATACGAAAAGTTACGCACCAAAAGAACGCAGGAAATAGACAAAATCCATGCAAAATATAGTGAAAAATTAGAGGCGCTTGACAATGCTATCGAGGACGAACAAATGATTTTGGACGCAGAAAAAGACGCAAAAAAAACTATAAAAAGTCTTGCGGTTTTGGCAGAAAGAATCCCCCAAGCCATGAAAAACGGAGAAATCAATTTTATGCAAATTTTTGAGATTTTGAAAGCTCAAATTGAAAAAACCCAACCCACTGAATAAATATGATTTTACAAATAAGCCAACAGGCAAATGATATTTTGGCAGTGTTACAAGCAATTGGTTTGCCTGCGATAATCCTGTTTGTTTCAACCTTGTATTATAATGTTCAAAAATCAAAAACAGAGCTGGAAACACAGGGCAAAAAAATTGAAAAATTAGAACAAGAAACCTCTACTTTCAAAAAAGATTTCACAGACATTTTTCATGGTATTGAAAAAAGTTTGATTGAAATTAAATACAAACTTGAAAGCCTACAAGAAAAGAAAGACCAACTAAAACCATGAAAATTAAACACCTTTTAATTTTTCTTGTAATAATAATTTTAACATTAGGTGGTTATGCGTGGTTTTTATACACCCAAATCAAAAAACTCAAACTTAGGGTTTTGGGTGTGAAACTTTCAAAACCTATCAATGTGCAAGAGTTGAATATTTTAAGCGCCTTGCAAACATTGAACTTAGAGTTAGACGTGCAGGCACAATTACAAAATTATAGTGCAAGAAATTTCAAAATAAATAACTTCAATATCGAAGTTTTTGACAAAGAAAGCGGGCAACTTTTGGCAAAACAAACCCAGCCTATTACAAACATAGTAGTAGAAGCAGGCAAAACGGAAGATTTAAAAATTCCTATTGTAATCAAAGTGATACAATTATCACAAGCATTATTCAAAAATGCAGACCTTGCAACGCTTGCAAGTATGCTGACCTTGCTCAATATAGGGCAAGGAAAACTAAACAAAACTTTGATAGTAAAAGGATTCGTAAGAGTGCAAAATATACCTTTTGCATACCCAATAAACGAGGAAGTAGAAATCTAAGAATATGCCAGCATACAAAGAAAACATAAAAATACTACTCACAAGTGACGGAGATGTACCTAATACGCTTTTGCATACATCAAGGATAAGCAACGATTATAGTTTGCAAGTATTAGAGGAAAGCGTGGAACTGGAAGCAAACACCGACCGAGAAACCGCAAAGAATATTTGGCAGTTTGTACGTGAAAATGTAGCATACAAGGAAGACAGCAAAGATGGGGAAACGGAAATATTACGCAGACCAGGGCGCTCTCTTGCAGATATGAAAGGTGATTGTGATTGTGCAAATATATTGATAAGTGCTATTTTGAAAAACTTAGATATACCACACTATTACAAAGTAGTAGCGTATGAAAATGTAGGAGCATGGCAACACATTTACCCCGTAGTGATTGACAGGCAAACAGGCAAACACATTGCCATTGATTTTGTGCCAGAAGTACCAAGCCCGCTTTTTGAATTGCCTTACATTGATGCCACCGCCTTTGATAGTGAAACAGGAAAAGAAAAACCCCAAATTTTAAACATGAATACTTACGAATTAGGATGCGCCACCCGCCAACCACTCATTTACGATATTTTACCACCACCGCCCCAAATTGATTTTGATGGAGAAACCACAGGAGAATGTCAAGCAGTAGAACACACAAAGGTTTTGACTGCGTTACAATACATCAAAGACGCAACAGGTGCAATTCCTTCGAATTATCCAAACGCATACATTGCACAAAAAGAGAACGAAATTGTAAGGGCGATTTTGGAAAGCCCAGAAGTCCCTGACCTAAAAGAGAGCTTTAAAAATGCGATAGCTGATAAGTCAGATTTTAGTCCAATATATGCAACAGCATTGAAAAGCCTTGAAGAAACGGAAAGCAACCCCACCGCAGAAATAAGCATAAAACAAAGTCTTAATGGTGCGTTAGCAGGCTCGTTTCCTGTAGGTGAAGCTTTATCACTTGTAGGAACAATAACAGGCAGTTATTTATCTATGCAAGCATTAGATAAGCAAAACGCACAAAGCGAGTATAACTTAGGTTTGCAACTCCAAAACACCACCGCACAAATAGAAGGGCAACAAAAATTACTTGCATTGCAGGCACAAGAAGCTGAAAAGCAAAGGCAATTTGAAATGGCAAAACTTGCACAAGTAGGTGTATTGCAACAAAACCAAAACCAACAAAAAACGCCAACTGTTGCACCCCAGCCAATAGATACGCCACCGCCTACCACAACCAAAAAATGGTACGAACAGCAATGGGTAATGTATGCAGGGGGAGGCTTAATCCTTTTGATTTTGGGCTTAGTCTTTTATTTTTTTACGAAAAAGAAAAAAAAGGTCCTAAACGGAACAGGTAAAAAACGCAGACAAAGCACTCAAAGGAAACGCAGAACTTCGCTTGCAGGTGCTACCAAGCTACACACACGCAAAAGAAATGCAAGCCCAAAAATGCCTAAAATGAAAATGCCAAAAAGCAAACCACGCATCAGGGCAAAAACCAGAACAAAGGCACGAACAAAAACAACCACAAAGAAAAAAACAACTAAACCAAAATCAAAAAGAACAACTAACAGAACCAGAAAGTAATTTTTTGGTATCTGTTACAAAATAAAAATTTAAACTTTTAAAATAAAAAAAAACACATAAATATATGTACGACGAAGAAAAAGCAAAAGCACTAAGAGGTGCAATGGGTTCTGAAGAACTTGATAAAATATTTCCAATAGGTGGCAAACACGACAGAAAAGTATATGAAAGATATTTTCTTTCATTGCCAAAAGCCATAAGAGATAAAATCTTGAAGGGTACGCTCCAAATCATGGATGTGCAATACTATGACACTATTGACATGACAGGCAAGAAAAAAGAAACTATTTTTGACAAACCAACCGACGTGGTTGTTTATGGTGTAAGCAACTTGAAAGGCTCACAGGTAACAGCTGAAAAACCTTTTTTGTGCATTGAAGCGGGCATAGAGTATTGCGAAACAACAACAGCATCAGACAAAAAAAGTATTCCTTTTGTGCCACAAAATATTCCTTCTGAAATGTTGAGTGGTATGCTCAATTTGGGAGCAGATGGAAAAAAATCTTTTGAATTAGGCTTACAGGTATTCAACAAGCCAAATAACGGAAATTTTACCAACGCCAAAAACAATTTTTACGAGTTGTCAAACCCCAAATTTATTGCACCGCAAGTGGACGTAAAAGGCGAAATAAACCTTGTGAAAGCATTCGAAGCACCAGCAACGGGCAATAGTCAATATTTACGCTTTACCTTATACGGTATTGGTGTAGATAGCACAGGTGGCTCAGCTTTCAATGAAATGTAATCCCCACCCAAAAAAAAATATCTTGTTTTTAAATCATGCCTTATAATATTCAATTATTGCCAAAAGGAATTTCTATTGAAAACACAAGCGACCAAACACAAAAATTTTTGGCTTGTAACACTAAAATAGAAACCACCCAAAACCATATTAGATTTTATGCAGGTGCCAGAAAAGAACAAGATGTTTTTTTTACGCTTGCAGAAATACAAAGTTTAAAAGACCAAAACGGAAACCAGCTCACAAAAGCAACTTTGTCAGAGGTTTTTAATGGTATTGTTCAAAACCTTTGTAAATGCTCAAACGGTGCAACTCAAAATAGTATGCAAATACCAACGCCCAAAATATTATTAAATAATTATCCTACTTCAAAAAACGACAAAACCACTGACCAACAAAATATTTTGGTGTTTTGGGATGACCAAGAAAATAAGGATTTTTTAAGTTATAACCCAATACTTTTACTTTTGAGGTACAAAAGGAGAAGCACAAGTAAGAAAAAAAATAATAACGCTGGTACAACATATTACATTTTTACAAAAAAAGGTTTTGTCCACCCACAACACCAACAAGCAACCACAAGCCAAATCACAGAATGGAGTTTGCCAAACCAACCAAATACAAGTTTGCAAATTGATATTCAAAATGTTTTTATTACCCCTTACACAAGATTTAATTTGTTTCCAAAAGGGCAGGGGGCTATTCAAAACACAGGGGGCAAAAGAAAACCGCCCATGTTTCAAAGGTTTCAGTTTGTAATACAAATTGAAAAAAACGGAAAAAAATATTTTTCCGAGCCTTCAAAAATCATAAAAATTGGTGGTAACTGGAAAGACAAAATTAAAACAGTATCAGAAAGATATAAACAAATAGAATTTGAATAAAAAAGGCTTTTATATGCCTTTCCATAAAGATATGCCATTCGTGGCAAGTCTTAGATAGATATGCCATTCGTGGCAAGTCTTATACAGATATGCCATTCGTGGCAAGTCTTAACAACACTTTTTTAGAAAAAAAACCATGCTAAAACTCAATAAAACCGACAGGATAATTTTTGCAACCCTTCTTATAAACACGCTAAACGACAGCCAATCCGCAGAAATACAGATGCCCGCAGGCTATAAGAAAGTAACAGCAATGAACTTGCAAAGCCCTTCGCAGTATCCAATAAAAGCAAATTTGTCCACAACGATGGACAATGACAGTTCCACCATTCAAAACGGTGTTTTCGCAGGCATTTTGCAAAATTTTAATAATGATTGGGTCAGTATTGAAAAGGAATTTGTAAATGAAAATGCAAAAATACAAATCAAACTTGATGATTTAGGCATAGCAACCAGTTACCCTTATACTGTTCAGATTGCTTTTAAAGCAGAAAAATAAACCATGAAATATAAAAAAGTATTAGAGTTTGATTTTTTGCCAAATGTAATTGCAAAAAATTTTGAGTTTCAAATACCCTCAAATTTGAAAAATGCAAACCTTCAAATTATAGCAATACAACAAACCGCCCCAACCAATGAAAAAATATTTTTTGTTTCTTGCACCCAAAACGAAACGGAAACTATGCTTTCAAAAACGCCCCTAAAAAACCAAAATTTAGGGATTGCTGATATTTATGATTTTTTGAAGGATTATTTTGAAGCTACTGGAACAGATACAAGCAAGTTTAAAAATTTCTTTGAAAAAATCCAAATGCCTTTGCAAACGGATTTAACCAAAATAAAAGGCACAATTTACACCACAGAACCCACAGGACACAGCACCATACAAATTATTTTAGCGTATGAATCATAACATAGAATTTATTATTGAAAAGGTACTTGAACAACAAAACGTAAAAAAATTTACGATTGATACAATACAAGTAGATAATAGCAAAACGCTTGAAAATAATGAAATGTTAGTGTTTTTTGATTACAAAGGTACAAATTTTTTGATGGTTACAGAAAATGAAGTGTTCCAAGATACAGATATTTTAAGGGCGATTGTGGTAAGAAATTTTATTGAAATTTTTGCAACAACCCCGCCAAAACTTGCATTTTACAGAATTACAATTTTGGAAATATGCCAAAATTAAAGACCTAATTTATTTATTTTAAGAAATTTTTTTTTATGGAAATCTTTGACAAATACGAAATAAAAGACAGAGATAAGCTCAACAATCTTGCAGAAATACACAATTATTGGCAGATAAAAACACCAGCAGGCTCCCCCACTGAATACAAATCACATACAGGAAAAGGCAAAACCCTTGAAAGGACTGATTATAATTTGGACGAAGCTTTAAATTATTTTGAGAACAAAGAAACTTATCCATTCATACAAATAAGTTTTGGCAGTTCGCCCGACACTTGCAAAGAGCATTATTATTTTTTGTTGTGTTCTGAAAATGAATTTGAAAAATTGAAAAAAACCCTAAACGGTAAAAAAGGTAAATCACTGGGAGATGCCCCAGAAACAAAAACAGGCTCTTTTTCAAAACGTGATTACGATAAATTAGAGAAAAAAGAGGAAGATATAAAAACTCAAACTTTGCAATTAGAAGCCAAAAAAGAAGCCTTAAACGATGCACGTTTTGAGAATATGAAAGCGGATATGTTTGCGAAATTAGACGCAGACAGACGCAAAAGCGAAGCGGACATGGCTTTGAAGTTTTTTGAGAAAGAAACTGAATTTGAAAAACAACGCCTACAAAATCATTACAATATGTTGGAAGAGCAACTCAAAAATTTGTATTTGCTCAAAGAAAAAGAATTTGAATTTAAAGAGTTGCAATTTAATGAAAGAGTGCAACGAGAAGAAGAAAAGCTGGACGAGGAATGGGAGAAGTTGGAAAAAGCTAAAAGGATTTTCGCAAAGAAAAAAACCCAAGTAACGGAAACCGAAGAAACCTACAAAAACGCCACAACCGCCATAGCAGAAATCACAGGCAAAAATTTGAACGGTATAGTTTCTGGCATGGTCAAAGGCATTACAGGCATTGACTTTGGAACGAACAACAATACAAAAACAGGAACAGAAACCAAAACCACAGAAACACCACGCACCAAAAAAGTAACAAGTTTTGAAATGAAAAGCGAATAACGCTTAAATTATCTATTTAACAAAAAATCTATTTTTAATCATTTTTTTTTATGGCAGAAGAATTAAAAAATTACACTGCATCAATCACAATACAGGCACAAGACGAGGACGAAGCAAAAGCAGTGTTCAAAGCGCTTGTTACAATAGCCAAAGTATTAGAAAACCACGAAACAATTACAATAGGTGAGTTTTTGGAAGTGGAAGAAAACCAAAATATGCTAATAAGAGTGATTAGCATGATACAGGGCAACATTGAAAACCCAGCTTTGAAAGCAATTGCAATGCCTTTGTTCTCATATTTTGGCATAAACCCCCAAGATTTCAAAACACCGAAAAGCGACTAAATACACAAAATATTTTATGAAAAAACCACGCTCAAAAAAAACGACAACAAAAAAAAATACTTTGCAAGGCAGAACACGGAAAAAACCCACAAGGAATTTGCGTGGTAAAACCCGCAGAAAAACCACACGCAAAAAAGGCAAAGGATTAGGCGATGCGTCTAATGCGTCCTTTGTACAAGGAGGCAACCAGATACAAACCTTTGTATTGTTGTTTGTCATTGTGATAATCATTTTGTTTTTATTGCCAAATGTAAATAAAATGTTTGATTATTTCACAGGCAAAAAACCAACAACCGACACAGGCACAGACCCAACCAAAGATATAAACGTACAAACAGCTGGCGTAAAACCCAATATACAAAGCGGTGGAGGGAGTGGAACAAGAGAAAGTTTACCCACAAATTTTTCTTACTATGATTTACAAAGGTGGCTTTTGACAAAAGCAGGCTTTTATAATGGTACAATTAACATGGCAAATATTTATAATACAGAAAACGCACTTGTTAATTTCTCAAAAAGTACAGGCGTGGGCGTTGTAGGTCAGACTCCAGATTGGAATCCGCTTATTATCAATTATTTGCGTAATAAAGGCGTATTGAACGGATACGCCCGCAGGCAACCGAAAAGGCTAAACGGAAACCAAGAAAAACCCCGCCTTTTGAAAACCCCTATTTAAAAAAAACATGAATATAGGAAATAATGCAATTTTGGTTTTAGGGCTTGTTTTGGTTGTGATAGCTTATTTTTTGATAAATGGTTTTAAAAAAATTAAGGAACAAAAAGCCTTAGACGACCAAAAAGCCTTAGAACAGGCTATGAAAGACAAAGAAACAACCCAAAATAATACGACCAATAACACCCAAAATAACACCACAACCAGCCCAACAGCAACCGCCCCAAAAGCAAAAAGTTTTAGCCAAATATTCACAACATTAGGATTACAAAGCAAATTGCAAGATGTGAGCGACAAAGCGTCATGGTTTGGCATAAAAGTACCAACGACCAAAAACGCCCTTTATGCAGAAGTTGCAAAATATGGTTTGAATCGTGGTGATACAATTATTTTAGATTAGCCCCCAAAGGGGGAATAAATAAGGATATGAATTTGATAGCAGAAGCCACCAAAATACAAGGTAGCAACTTTATTGCAGAAGTAGAAAAAACCGCCCAAAGGTTAGGTTTTCATGCTTCATGGTTGCTTGCTATCATGTATTACGAAAGCAGGTTTTTGCACAATGTAACCAACCCGCAAAGCGGTGCAACAGGTTTAATTCAATTTATGCCAAGCACCGCCCAAGCTTTGGGTACAAGTACGCAAGCACTTGCAAGAATGACCGCAATAGAACAAATAAAATTTGTAGAAAAATTTTATTTGCCTATCAAAGGAAAAGCAAAAGCCTTCGCAGACGTGTATTTATACACCTTTGCAAGTGCTTACACCAACCCCCAAAACGCCCCCGATAATGCAATTTTAGCCACAGGGCAAAGTGCATTTTACCATTGCAAAACGGAAAATGTATGCACCGTAGCAGATTTTAAAAGGTATGTTACACAAAAATATAATAATGATTTTCCAAATACTGATAATAAAATAATTTACCAAAACCCCCAAAACAACACCATGATACAAAACCAAAATCAATTATTTTTAACGGTCATAATAGGTGCTATTTTGGTGTATTTTGTATTTTTTTATAAATAAACTTTAAATTAAAAAAACCTTAAAACTTAATAAAATGGAAAAAGGACAAACCGCAGGAAGCTGGACGTTTATCATTGTGTTTATTGTGTTTGTTGCGTGTGTGATAGGAGGATTTTATTTTTATAATAAATTCGTAAGCCCACAAAAAACACAAGCAGAAAAAGACGCAGAACAAAAAGCACAAGCAGAAAAGGACGCAAAAATTAAAGCCCTTGAACAAGAAAATAAAGAGCTTGCACTTGCAAATGATGATTTGAATGCAGAAGCAACAAATTACGAGATGATGGCAGAAGAAACAAACACAGAAGAAACGGAGGGAATTGCACAAAATCAATTCATAAAAGTAGGTAACTGGACAATGTAATAAAAAAGATGAAACCACTAAACGGATTATTTAACAATGGAAACGCAAAAAGAACAATGGACAAATAAAGCCTTGCAAGAAGAAGCAAAACAAAACGCTTTGCTTTCGTACCAAAAAACGCAAGAAATATACGAAAAACAACCATTGAATATGATTACAAATTTTGGTGTTTCCTTGATTACTGGTGATGTGATAGGTGTTTTTATGACTTTTATAAATCCAATGTTAAAAGGAATTTTGGGTGCAGAACAAAAAGCAAAAGCAGAAACCGCCCGCAATAATTTAGCCATTGCCATTGTAAAACAAAGGGTTGAGATTTTGAAAAAATTAAGAGAGTTGCAACAAAAAAACGCAACACGCTTGCAACAACAGGCAGAAATTGAAAAAATAAAAGCAGAACAAGACCTCATTATAAGACAAACCGCAGAACAAGAAAAAGACAAATTATTAGCACCAACCGCCAACCCTGAGCCAACACCCGAGCCAGAAACCAAAAAAGAAATGAATTACCTTGCATTTTTTGGGTTTTTAGGTGGAAGTATTGCAAGTGGTGGAAGTGCCTATTATTTCAGAAAAAACAAAAAAGGTTTTTTGATTTCTTTGTTTTTTGTAATCGTGTTTGTGGTACTTGCTTTTGTGTTCAGAACAAAAAAAAACAAAACAGAAAATAAAACCTTAAACGGTGCATACAACAACGAAGATAATTTTTATACGCCAGAAGCATGGGCGAATCTCAAAAAATTAGCAAATAATGGTATCGGAACAATTGATTTAACCCAAAACGCTTTTAATTTTGATAAAGACAAATTACAAGCAAGTTTAGACTTATTAAATCCTTTTTATGGTGGCACACCTTTGCGAAAACCCATAACGGATAACGAGGAAAAATGGCAAAGAGGGTGTTTTAAAATACCTGATAATTTGCCTGATGCTGATATTGATTTGTGGAAAATGGTAGGAATAGATTTAACCAAAGACATTTTTGCACAATACGCCACCTATTGCTGGCACAACCCCGAAGCCTCAGCAGTCAATAATATTGCATTGGTTAATAACCAATGTAACATTTTTGCAAAAGAATATATCCCTGTGATGGAAATTGATATGACAAGCCCAACAGGACAACCAAATTATATTTACAAAAAACAAAGTTGTGATTATTACAATGAATATGAATAACCAAAACCTTATAAACCTTCACATAGAAAAAGTACAAGAAATTTTCAAAAAGAAAAATTACGCTTTCTTTTCAAAAGGAATTTTTAACCTCAATCTTATAGTAATTAGAGAAAATGATTTGTTTGAAAATACCTTTTCTGATACGCTCAATGTGATTTATAAAGACGCAACAAACGAGTGGCAAATATTGCAAACCCCCTGGACAACCTTAGCAGGTACGCTGGGAAAAGGTGGAGAAAAAAACCCGCTTACAGGCATAGAAACAGGCACAGGCATTGATGGCGTAGCAGTACTTTGCGAACAACAAATAAGAGCAGGATTTAAGTTTGTGGATACTTACAAAGGTTTTACAAAATATCCTTACTTTGACCAAATAAAAGAAGCTGATTATTACAGAGATAACGACCGAAACGGAATCATAACCCGCACAAGGCAAATCTACAAGGGTAATTATAAAACTTGTTTGCACCGAATGAGCAACAACAACCAAAACAGCAACCAAGTAAATTTTTCTTTTGCAAGCTGGTCACAAGGTTGCAACGGTAGCTCCGAGCCAGATTTTAGGCAACTTGTAGAACTTACACGAAAAGCAGTTGCTTCGTATGGTAACATTTTCACTTACACCATTATCCACCGAAACGACTTTTTTAATGTTTAATGATTAATGATTAATGTTTAAAAAAGCCTTAAATCTTTTTAAATTTTTTTAAAAAAAATAAAAACCATGAAAACCTTCCCAATCATTTTTGCCATTTTATTTTTTATTGTTTATTTGTTTATTGGTGTGTATGTGCCTTTGAACACGTGGCAAAATGTAAGAAAAATAAAAAAGAAAATCAATGCTTAAAATGTTTAATGTTCAATGTTAAAAAAAAACCTTAAACCCTTTAAACCTCAAACTTTTTATGTACGCACACCCAACCAACAAAATAGGCAGATATGAAAGAGGGCTACAAGCTGGGCATGAGGGCGTAGATATTAGCCACAGCCAAGAAACCCCTATTTTGGCAGTAGATAAAGGCACAATAGAAAAAGTAGCAAACCAGCCCGCAGGCTACGGAAACTATATTGTGATAAGGCACAACAACCAAGAAACTACTTTGTACGCACACTTAGATAGAATTTTTGTAACAGAAGGGCAACAAATACAAAAAGGCAACGCCATAGGTGTAATGGGCAACACAGGCAACAGCACAGGGCGACACCTTCATTTTGAATATAGAAAAAACGGAAAAATAGAAAACCCAAATAACATTTTGGACAATAGCACCACCACCGCATATTTATACGACAAAATGCCAGATTTACCAAGCACCAAAAATATTTTGTTTTGGGTGTGTTTGCTGATTCTTTCTTACTTTTTGATAAAAAATATTTTTTAAAAACAACCCCCCTAAAAAAACCAATGAAAATCAAAACCTTATTCTTATTCATAATTTCGTGCTTTTTGGCAATGTTTGCCACTTGTACGAGTTGCACCAAGCCCGAAAGCAATGTATTTGCCAAGTATGCAGTAAATACAGGTATTGCAGTAGCAGAAGATGCTGGCGTATTCAAAAATCGTGTGTTTGTACTCAAACAACACTTTAAAGGCGATACGCTCCTTTACTACAAAGGCATTAATACTTATTTTATCCAAAAAACCGACACCGCATATATTTTGTATTTTACGCCAAATGTCAAAAACATCAAGGACACGATTAACCACTTTTTAACCAAAAAACGCCCACAAAATGAATAGTTACAAAAATATCGTAACAGTTGTATTTTTATGTCTTGCCTTTGTATTAGGTGCAATGTACCAAAAAGGCACAAACACAAAATAACATTTTACAAAAAAAATCTTAAAACAATGGAAAAAATAAACTGGAAAATAACCGCACCTATTTTGTTTTTAATTTTAGTAGCTTATGCTATTTGGCTGGAGCATTGGAGAGTGACAAACCAAATGCTAAACGGATTAGGCAACAAAGGTAAAAAAAGAATAGCAAGCCCGCCACAGTACGAAATAGATTTTAACCAAAACGCCAACTACGCCACAGAAAACACGCCCACAAAAATACAACTCCTTACACAGTCTATAAACCAAAGGGAGAAAATGCTCAATTATCTGAAAATGGCAAAACAAGCCAAAAACGAAAACGTGAAAAACAATGCAACACAAAAAGCATTGCAAGCCCAACAAAACGCCAGAGAAAAAGAAAGTTATTTGTTTAGCAACTTTACCAACCTCAAAGGTTATAAAACAATCATATAAATATGAATTGGAAAAAAATTATTTTGTTTTTCTTAGGTGGTTATTTTATTGCAATGCTTTTGGCTAAGTTTGTGAAAGACAAAAAAGACAAGAAAAAAATCACAATCGTAGGAATTATCGGAAGTGTAGCCACAGCCCAAAACGCCCCCACATTGTCCGCACTTTTTGGCGGTCTTGCATTGTATGAAACAGGCGAAGAAGCTGGACTAACATTTAACCCACAAGGTCCTAAAACGGAAAACAAAGAATTAGGAAAAATCAAAAATGATAGCATGGCATACGAAACCACGCTCAAATTAGGGGGCGCGAAATCCGAATTTTTGTAAGCAAATGGTTTGAGCCTTACCAATTAGTCCAAAATTCAAATGGTGTTTATTTGATAAAACCAGCCATTAACCAACACGTAAAACATGAATATGGCGAAAGTGGTGTATATGTGATTAGAGATGAAAATAAAAATGTGGTGTATGTGGGTAAAGCAGGCGAAAAGAAAAATGAAAAGTCAAAACCACGACAAAGTTTTGACAGAATGTATAGACATTTTCAAAGCCACAACCCAAGCACAGGCGACAGAGCCATAAACCACGAGCCATACAGCGTGGAAGGTTACGAAGTACGAATCATACAAGTAGCATATCCAAACTCTGAAAAACTATACGCAATAGAAGATTATTTTAATGAAAAATACAAACCACGTGACAGTTACGAAACGCCTGAAGATTTGTTTATGTATGAAGACGAACGCCCAGAATACCAAGCCCGCGAACAAGAAAAACAAAACTTGTTAGACGATGACGAAGTGCCTTTTTAACCTTAACACGCTTAAACTTTAAACGCTAAAAAAAAATGTCTGATTACACAGTAGCACAGGGCTTGCAGGATTTTCAAAATGCCTTTACACAAGGGCAACAAGATATTTACACCGCAACCCAACAACCAAACCCATTTGCACCAACCAAAACAAACCCCACCAAAAAACCCGACACCGCCACCATCACACCAGCCCCCACCGAAAACCCAACCGACAAAAACCAACAAACGGAAGACAACGACAAAGACAAACAAGATGACCAACAAAAATATAAATGGTATTGGATAGCTGGAGGCGTAGTGCTTGTGTTAATCATTGGTATTGTGTTATACACAGCCAACACCAAAAAAAGAAAACCATAAAAAAATAAAATAGATAAAAAACCAAAAAGCCTTATTACTTTGTAGTAAGGTTTTTTTTGTGCCTATTGTTTTTTATTTTTGTGGATAATCAAAATTTTTGTAACATGGACTTTTTAAATTTTATAGTAATGTTTGTTTTGGGCGGTTTTTGTGCTTATAATTATGCTTTGAGAATTTCTTTTGAGGAAGAAAACAAAAAACTTAAAACAAAACTTAAAAGCCAAAAAGAAAAAATACAATAAAAAAACCTTCGCAAACGGAAATTTGCGAAGGATTTTTTTTGTTTTTACCTATTTTGTAGGTACTTGATAGGTGTTTGCACCTATTTTGTAGGTGTTTGATAGGTGTTTGTACCTATTTTGTAGGTACTTGATAGGTGTTTTGTAGGTATTTTGTAGGTGTTTTACACGTATTTTGCGTGTATTCAGTGCTTTTTTATACCTTTTTTTGGGGGTTATGGTCGTGCATCAGAGCGAAAAATATAAAAAATTGGTTTGGTTTTTCCGTTACCATGGTAAGGATTTTTTATTTAATCCCAAAAATTTTTAATATTTTCTAAATGTGCATACAAAGTTTCCAAATTTTCGTCCAAATAGTGCATATCCAATGTTTTCGTTTCTCGGTTGGCGTGTCCTGTTATTATTTGTATTGTATCCTTGTGTAATCTCCAATATTTGCGGGCGTAATTGCTAAATGTGTGCCTTGCATTTTTTAAAGCCATTTGAGGGGTTACGCTTATTTTCCCCCAAAAAAACTTTAAATGTTTGTTGGTCGTTGAGTTTTCATTTTTTTTCATTGGCAAATTGTCCAATCCATTATATTTTGCAATAAGCAAAGATAATTTTTTGTGCACTGGTACAATGCTTTTTCCGTATCGTTTCATTATTGGACTTTTTCGCCTAAAATCAATTACGATAAATTGCCTGTTTTTGTAGGTTATCAGATTTTTATTTGTAAGATTTTTGTAATCTGAATAACTGAAACCTGTATAAGCACAAAACAAAAAAACGTCTTTGCTAATATTGTGTTCTTTCAATGGGCTGGTGTGTCCTTCTAAGCTGTGCAATTCTTCCGTTTGAAGGTAGATTTTTTTTTGTTCTACTGTTTCTACATGAATAGTTCTAAAAGGATTTTTGGTTGCATAATCACAAGAAACTGCATATTCTAAAATTCTTTTTAGGAATTTGAACAAATGGGCGGAGGTGTTGGTGTGCAAATTTAAAACTGTTTCAAAATGTGTAATTATTTTGTCGTATTCAGAATATAAAATTGATGTGATTTCTCTTTGACCAAAATAATTTTTTAGCTTTTTTACATAGTCTTCCCACTGTATTAGGGTTGTTTTTGCCCTTTTGCCTGTGGAAACTTTGAGTTTAAAATTTTCTAACCATTCACTCAACACATCACACAAGTTTAGAACTTGCTTGTGGTGTGGTGTTGGTGGTTGGAATACTTTTTAATCTACCTTCCCACGCTTCATGTAGTTGTTTGGCGGTTGGGGCTTGGTTTTGAATGGTAAAAACTGATATGTAAGTTGTAAGTTCTGACTTAGTTCGGAGCATTTCAGAAGTTGCAAACGAATCATTGATTACCGTGTAATTTTTGTTTTTGGCTTTCCAATATTTTTTATGGCTAACATGTAGCCCTGTATGAAAGGAAAATTCTGTACCATTCACTCTAATAGTACATTTGATAGGCTGGCTCCCTGTTTGATTTCTTAGGGTTGCCAATTTAAACGTTACTTTTACCACGTTTTTTTCATAAAAATTAAATTACTTTTTTGGATAGAAAAAGCATCTAAACAACATAAATAATTTTTTATTGTTTAGCGAAAAGCCCCAATTTTAAAGAGACCCTAAAAAGCCCCAAAATTTGAGTATTTTAATTTTTATTAAAAAATGTGTGTTTTCAGATAGCAGGATTGTTTTTAAAAAGCAAAAGTTTAAATTATTTTTTCATCTTTGTCGAGATGGCGGGATTTGAACCCACGACCTCCAGCACCCCATGCTGGCGCGATACCGGGCTACGCTACATCTCGGAGTATTTTATAAGAGGTTTTACATTGCAAATTTGATTTATCTTTTTTTAAAAAACAAATTTTTCAAAAAAAAACGATAAAAACAAACAAAAAATTTGGAAATATCAAAACTGTACTTTACCTTTGCAAAACCTTTTAAGTATATATGCTTTAAAATATATCAAAACAAATACAAAAAGGGAGTTTAGCTCAGCTGGTTAGAGCATCTGCCTTACAAGCAGAGGGTCACAGGTTCGAATCCTGTAACTCCCACTTTTATAACATCTAAAAAAACAAATCCAAAAATATTTGGGTTTGTTTTTTTTTGCATTTTTTTCTTTTTTCTACTTAAAAAACTTTTATATTTGTAAAAATATCTTTTGTTTAAAATTTAAAATTAACAAAAAAATACATGAAAACTATTCTAATTACAGGTTCTTCTTCAGGCATTGGCAAGGCAACTGCTATTTTTTTTCAGCAAAAAGGCTGGAATGTAATCGCAACTATGCGTAATCCTGAAAATGAACAAGAATTACAAAAATTGGATAACGTAAAATTGGTTAAATTGGATGTTACAGATGAACAAAGCATAGAAAATGCAGTAAAAGAAAGTATTTCATTATTTGGAGGTGTAGATGTAGTGCTTAATAATGCGGGTTATGGCACAGTTGGGGCATTTGAATCTGCTACACAAGCACAAATCAAAAGACAATTTGAAACCAATCTTTTTGGTTTGATGAATGTTACAAGGGCATTTTTACCACATTTTAGAAGCAAAAAATCAGGGCTTTTTGTAAATATTTCTTCCATAGGTGGAGCAGTTACGTTTCCTGTTTTTTCGTTGTATCATGCTACAAAATGGGCTTTGGAAGGTTTTTCCGAATCGTTGGCGTATGAACTTGGTGCGTTGGGTATTGGTGTAAAAATTGTGCAACCTGGGGGCGTAAAAACTGATTTTGCTGGGCGTTCTTTGGATTGGTTGGTTAATCCTGCTTTAACAGATTATAATGATACATTGGACAAAATCAAAAATGTATTTTCCAATCCCGAAAGGCTAAACAATTATTCAAGTGCAGAACATATTGCCTCTGTGATTTATGAGGCTTGTACTGATGGTAAATCGCAAATCCGATATTTGGCGGGCAATGATGCAATACAAATGTATGATACACGCAAAAATTTGGGCAGTGAAGAATTTTTTGAGATGATAAAAAAGAATTTTCTGGGATAAAAACCAAATTAAACTTTGATAATAAAAAAAATACACCAACTATTTTAGTGAAATATGCGTTTTGTGGTTATATGTTATTTGGTAAAGCGTTTTTGTATTCTTGCCAAACACGAATGTTATTAAAACTAAAATTAAATAAAAAAAACATGGAACAAAGTGCTATTTCATTCAAAGAACAATTATCACTTACACGCCAGCATTTTTTTGGTGGTATGCCACAAGAAATTGTACAAATATTTGGAACACATGAGCAAGAATTTAAGGAATCAGATATCTTGTTGCACGCACTCAAAGTAGGCGACAAAATTCCTGATTTTACACTTCCAAATGCACTTGGTAAAATGGTCAATATTTATAAATTAATGACCAAAAAATGGCTTGTCATTTCATTTTATAGAGGTGAATGGTGTCCTTTTTGCCAATTGGAATTGCGTAATTTACAACGCAATTTAACAAAAATTGAAAATGCACCTTCCAATTTGGTTGCAATTTCACCACAAAACCCTGATAATTCGCTCAATACTATGCAAAAAAATGCACTTACATTTGAAGTATTGAGTGATGTTGGGTCAAAAGTTGGGAGGCAGTTTAAAGTCATTTACACAGTGCCTGATTATCTGCAAAAAGTATATGAAAAAAATGGTGTAGATGGGCAATATCTTACCGCAGAAAACAAAATGTTTATGCCTGCACCTTCAATTTTTGTGGTGGATAATCAAGGGATTATCCGTATGCGTTCCATAGAAACAAATTTTACGCAACGAATTGACCCTTTGGAAGTGGTGCGTTTTATGGAAGAAAATTAAGAAGTTTTATATTTAAAAACGCATTGGTTTAAAAATCAATGCGTTTTTTATTTCTTTATCCTTATTTTTCCATTGATATTTTCTAAGTAATAATTTTGTGTTTTTTGTGGTATGATTAAAAATTAGGTCTAAAAATTTTATTTTTTACTAAAATCTTTCTCGATTATGATGTCCAGATTTACAAATTATTTGTTTGCTTTTTTAATCATTTTTTTTATAAAAATCAATGTTTCTACTATTTTATTTGCCCAAAATACAAAAATTGTGGCAAATCAAACAAGTTTGGGAAATTGGCAAAAAGTAGAATTGGCGCTCAATGCCAATGTGCCTGACCTTATAAAAAATGGACAACGTACAAGAAGGCAGTTTTATCCTATGAAAAGCCAAGCAGGAATGTTGGACGTAATGTGGCAAGACACCCAAAACAAGAAAATTATTATCACATCTTTGGACAAAAGTCTCCAAAATCCACAAACAGTTACCCTCAAAACTTCGCCAAACGAAATATTATTTGGAGCAACAAATGACGAAAAAGATAATTTTTATTTTATCACACACCAAACTTTTCAAGACGATAAAAACGATATTGTAATACTATATAAAACAGATAAAAAAGGCAATATTATCATAAAAAAAAATCAAAAAACAGACAAACAAAATCTTAATATTTGGAAAGCAGGCAATTATGCAGGTGATTTGAAATGCAAAAATGGTAATCTATACCTTGTAATGGCACGCACCATGAATAAAAGTAATGATGGACTCAATCACCAAGGAGGAATAGCAGTATTGTATGATGCCAATACATTGGAAGTAACACGAAATTTTGGACAAACTTCTGGACATTCTTTTGACAACTATGCAACGCTTGGCGAAGATGGGCTTGTATTGATTGACTTGGGCGACAATTATCCAAGAGGAATCCATTTGCATACATTAAAAGGTAAAGATAGAAAATCACGTATTGTATACACATTCAAAACCCAACATGGACAAAATTCAGAAGGATATAGTGGCACAGCAAATAAATTTGCAAAATATAATGAAATAAGCACGCCTACAAAGAGTTTTTACAAATGGTCAAACGACAATGGTGTTTATACCGAACTTGGTGGTGTGGTAGAAGTAAATGATGGTTATATGGTAATATTTGCAGGCGAGCCTGATGCCAATGGTAAATCCATCAATAATGCACGCATATCAGATAACTACGAACAAAAAGATGCCCGCAATTTGGGTATTGTAAAAGTAAAAAAAGATTTTGGAGAAATAAGTCCAAAAAATTGGAATGAAGTACCAAAAGAAATGGTTTTGACAAAAGGCGTTTCAGAAAAAGGTGGCTTTTATGATTTTGGAGGTAGCTGGAATGTGCAAGGCAATGAAGGCGTAATTTGGCTTACTAATTTGAAAACACCTAAAACTGCCAATGTACGCAATATCAAAACACAACGTCTCCCCAATGGCAATATTTTAATTTTGTATGCTATCCAAAAAACATTGTACGAATGGGAAACCGAAAAGCCAAGCGTCCAAATGATGTGTATAGATACAAATGGAAAGGTAATTATACCACAAACCACATTGTCAGGTGAAATGGGGTTGAATAGACGTGATGAGATTATCATGCTTAACAACCAAATCATAAGTATTCATGGCAACAGCGAAACCAAAAAAATGGTATTACATATATTGGATTTGAAATAGGAAATGAAGGTTTAATCTCAAAAAAAATGGCATCTATTTAGTTTTATAGAAAAATTATTTTAAAATAAAAAGCAAAAAATGATGGAATTTCTCAGTAAATTTTATCATTTTTTGCTTACTACTATACATTTTTTTAGGATTTAAAAAAAAGTGCTTTGAAATGATTTAAACAAAATATTTGTTTTAGTTTTTCAAAAAAACGTATTATTTTTTAGTAAAAATTATTTAAAAAAGTCTTTTTCCTGCGTTTTGAATGTGTTTTTTTAAAATCTGGATAGTAGCGAGCATTTTTTGTATCTATTTAGGCAAACGATAAAAATATTTTTTTGCATTTTTACCCTGAATATTGGTAATAGAAATATTTTTTTGCATTTCCCATTTTCCCCAAAAATAAGAAAAAATAAAAAATTGTACTTTTTCAAGTATCTTTGCAAATTGATTTGATAAAAATTAAAAAATCAACAAGCAATTTTTTTAAATATAAAACAAAAACATGAACGAACAAGAAACCGAAAACCAAGAAATTGAATATCAGGATATTAATACACAGGATATTGACACACAAGAAAATAATAATCAATACATTGACCACACAATAGATGTAGAAGATGAGGAAGAACATTTACAATCATTGTTTGAGCATTTTGCGATTGTGGTGGATAAGGGACAGGAATTGCTCAGGGTGGATAAATATCTTTTGCATAAATTTAGTAAAATAAGCAGAAATAAAATACAAAATAGCATAGATGCAGGTTTTATAAAAGTAAATGGCAAAGATGTAAAAGCAAGCTACAAAGTAAAACCGCTTGATGATATCAGAATATCATTTCCAAAACCGCCACGCACAGGCGAAATTTTGCCTGAAAATATTCCACTTGATATTGTATTTGAAGATGAACAAATGCTTATTGTGCATAAACCGCCAGGCATGGTAGTTCACCCAGCTTTCAATAATTGGAATGGTACATTGCTCAATGCACTTGCATATCATTTTGAAAGTTTGCCAAAAAATGCAGATGGTAGAATGGGACTTGTGCATCGCATTGACAAAGATACATCTGGGCTTTTGGTGATTGCTAAAACAGATGAATCTTTGACCTATTTGTGCAAACAGTTTTTTGACCATACAATTGAACGAACTTATTATGCTATCGTGTGGGGCGTACCTAAACAACTCAAAGGCACTATCAACGTGCATGTAGGCAGAAGCCAGAAAGATAGACGTGTAGTAGATGCCTACCCAACAGGTGAATATGGCAAACACGCTATTACACATTATGAAACCATAGAAACTTTTGGTAATCTTGCTTCACTTGTAAAATGCAACTTAGAAACAGGTCGCACACACCAAATCAGGGCACATTTCAAATATATTGGCAATCCATTGTTTAATGATGCTACGTATGGCGGTGATAAAGTAATGCGCGGGCAACCTACTTCAAAATATAGTCAATTTGTAGAAAATTGCTTTAAAATGCTTCCTCGCCAAGCCTTACATGCCAAATCATTGGGGATTGTTCACCCAACTACGCATGAATTTATGCAATTTACATCAGAAATACCAACTGACATGAAAAATGTATTGGAAAAATGGCGTATTTATACTGCGGATAAAAATGGTATTTGGGATTAATTTTTTTATAAAAAAAACGAAAAAGCCAAATGATAAACTTATCATTTGGCTTTTTTGTATGAGAAAATTTAAGGGTTATTTTTTCTCTAATACCATAGTCATAAATACACCATTTTCTGCGGGTAAAATCGTCATTTCTAATTTTTTACCTGCTAATTTATAACGTACTTTTTCTACTTTGCCTGACGATTTATCTGTTTTGTGGATTTCGTTGCCTGCTGTTTTCCAAGTAGCTTCAGCCTTTTTTTCTTTTCCACTAACCAAATCACCATTACTTTTAAACTCCATGCCAAGACCTTCGCTACCTTCTTCTTGCATCATTTTTTTTATCATTTTCTCCATTTCTTTTTGTTCTGGGCTTAGTTTTCCGCCTTTTTCAGGGGTTACTTTTACGTCTGTCATTGCCCATTTGCCTACCAATTTACTGTCACTTTTTTGAGCAGAAACGCTGAAACACAAGGCAAACAAAGTGATGAGCGTAAATAAGAATATTTTTTTCATGTGTATAAAAATTGAAATTTAAAAAATGTTTATTTTGAGATACAAGGTATATGTATTTTTCAACTAAACCAAAAATATTTTTGAAATATTTTGTTAATGGTCTTTTTAAGCAGAATTTTTTATTTTTTTTCTGCTTTAAAAATTAAAGTTTCCATACCCTTGATATTTAATTTTTTAACTTGTCTGCCTGCACTTTCAGGCAATAATGCAAGACGTGTATTGGTAAGTTCTTTGATAAGCATTTTTTCATCACCTTTTTCATTTTTGATAATAATGCTTTTTTTGTCTTCTGAAAGTTCCCATTTGCCACTATTACTTTGAGACATAGCAGTTGTAACGCAAGTACCATCAGCTTTAAATTCCATTTGTATACCGCCATCTTTAAACATAGAACCCATCATGCCCAGCATCATTTTTGCCATGCCTGCTTCTTCGGGTTTTTCTTTTTCCAATTTTTTGATTTCTGCTTCCACTACACTTTTGAGTGCTTCACCATCAAGAAGCCATTTTTTGCAGAGCATAGTTTTGGTCGTACCTCCACAAGCAGTAAGAAAAAAAAACGCAATAATTATTGCAACACGCATAAAATTTTTCATAGTTTTTCGGGTTTAAGTTTTTTTTAAAATTGTAAATTTTTTAGACAAAAAATATTTTTACCAAAAATACAATTTTATTTTAAAGTTTACAAATTTCCAAGACTTACACAAAAAAGAGTTTTATATTAAAATGCCTTAAAATGCTTTAAAATTATCTACATTTTGTCAAAATAAGGCATTTTGAAAAAACATACATCACTTTGAGCATTTTTAAGCCTAATTTTCTAAAAAACTGCGTAAGTCCTGAATATGGAAAAAATTCTTTTTATTTTTATTCCCCCATTTAATCCAAGTATTCCCCAAAAAACCCAAAAGCTTGTTTAGTTCAAAACTTCAGTTTTGGACTTTACTTTCTGAAAGCCTTTGGAATTCCAAAAAAGGAAAATCCTAAAAACAAATAAGGAATTTTATTTTTTAGAAAGACCTGAATGAAATCTCATTTAAAGCTTTTTTTACTAAAAACCACATATTATTCCATTCTTCTGTTTCAAAATCAGATTCACAGTTAATTTCGTGATTATTCAAAAAATAATTTATAAAGTTTTTTACGCTAAGAATATTTATTAAACTTTTTTTTGGAATAACCTCAAAACAAATAAGTTGAGGGAGTAAGGGAAAAGCATCTTGAAAACCTGATATTACGTCATCAGGAACAAACACAAAGTAGGGTAATTCTTTTTTTTTTGTTCAAAATTTTTTGAAAATAATTCCAAATTTTCAAAAAAAATATTAAATTGAATATTTATTTCTTCTTTTGAAAAATATCCACAATCTTCAGTTAATTCTTTAAAGTCCATAAATTTTTATGTTTTTGATTTTGTGATTTCCACATTTGAAAGTTATATAGGCTAAATTTCGTAATTTGACATTTATTTTGCGGTTAAAATGCCTTTTTTGTATATTTGCAAATTAAAATAAAAAAACCACATTTTAAAAATGTTATAAAGATGAATTTTTTTTCTCAAAAAAAATATAATTTGTTCATACTTGGCACGTGTTTGTACGCATGTACACCTTCGCAATCACCCACTACGAGCAAAGAGCCAACAATTATCAGTGTTGGCACGCAAAACATCAACACAAGCGAGTTCAAATATGCTTACGAAAAAAGTACAACCAAAAGAGATAGTTTGTACCAAGAAAAACATTTGAGAGATTATCTCAAACTTTTTTCACAATTTAAACTCAAAATTGCAGAAGGTAAAAAACGTGGCATGGACACCACCGAAAACTTCAAACAAGAGTTTGCAGGTTACCAAGAACAGCTTGCAATGCCTTTTTTGTTGGATACACAAGCACAAGATTCATTGATAAAAACTACGTACAAGCGTCTGCAAGAGGAAATACAAGCCTCACACATACTGATACGCATACCTACCAATGCTTCGCCTGCTGATACGTTAAACGCTTTTATCAAAATGGGCGAGGCTTTGGCAAAAACTGCTACAAATGAGCCTTTTGCACAAATTGCAAAACAATATTCACAAGACCCTTCCGTAGAATCCAATGGGGGAAATCTTGGCTATTTTACTGCCTTACAAATGGTATATCCTTTTGAAGATGTAGCATATCGCACCCCAAAAGGCAAAGTTTCAGGTATATTTCGTACCAATTTTGGGTATCATATCCTCAAAGTACACGACCGCAGAAGCACACAAGGAAAATTGCAAATTGCACACATCATGAAGCAAATTCCGCAAAAACCTTCAGAAAGCGAACAATCACAAGCCAAAAAAATCATAGAAGAAGCCTACGAAAAACTCCAAAATGGCGAAACTTGGGAAAGCGTTTGTACCAAATATTCTGATGATGCCACTTCTGTAAGCAAAGGCGGATTATTACCTCCATTCAAAGTAGGCGAAATATTGCCCGAATTGGAAAATACCGCTTTTACCATTGGACAAGTAGGCGAATATAGCAAACCTGTTTTGTCACCTTATGGCTGGCACATTGTCAAACTTGTAGAAAAAACCAATTTATTGCCTTTTGCAGAAATGCAAAACTCGCTCAGAGCAGAAGTAAGCAAAGAATCAAGGTTTGAATATTTGCAAGAGGTTTTTGTAAAAAAACTCAAAAAAGAATTTAATTACAAAACACCAGAAACCAAAAAATACGAAAATATCCGCAATATGGCAGACAAACGCCTTTTGCAAGGAAGTTGGAGTTATGACCTGAGTAAAGAAATCACAAAAGAAAAATTATTTACCCTCAAAAGTAAAAAACCTGCCCGCAAAAAGGAATTTTTTGTAAAAGATTTTTTGGCGTATGCCTACCTCAAACAAGTAACACAAAGTACATTGCAAGATGAAAAATATTATTTGGATATTTTGTATAAAAATTTTGAAAAAGAAAGCCTTTTGAATTTTGAAAAGGAAAACCTTTTAGACAAAAAACAAGAATATCGCTACCTCGTACAAGAATACAAAGAAGGCATTATGCTTTTTGAACTTATGCGTGAAAAAGTATGGAACAAAGCCCTCGAAGATACAACCGCTTTGAAAGATTTTTTTGAAAAAAATAAACAAAATTATCAGTGGGGACAACGTGCTACCGCCAATATTTATACAGTTGCTAATACACAAGCATTGCAAGAACTTAAAACATATTTGCTCAGAAAAAACTATCCTGTAACACAAGTAAAAATTCCTAATTTGCTTTTTGACAAAAATTCAAATGCACTCACAGAGGAAACTGTACGCATCACCAATGAAGTAGTTGATATTATGCGACAAGACCCAAACCTGCGTTTGGAGATAATTGCACACGCAGACCCTTCTGAAAAAGCTACGTTGGCACAAGAAAGATTAGACCCTTTTATCAAACAACTTGCTTTTAAACGTATTGATGAAAAACGTCTTATCATCAAAAATTTTGGTAATTCGCAACCTATTTCAAAAACCAATCGCGCACTCAACCAACGCATTGAACTTGCTTTGTACAGCGTTCAAAAGAAACAATTAGAATATTTGTTTAATCAGATTCCTAATACACTCAAAATCACCGAAGGCACTTTCCAAAAAGGGGACAATACTTGGCTGGATAAAGTAGAATGGAAAGCAGGCAATTATACGCTCAACCAACCAAACGGACAGGTGATTTATATTGAAATCGCAGACATCAAAATTCCACGCCCAAAAGCCTACGACGAAGCACGTGGTTATGTCGTAACAGATTATCAAAAGTTTTTGGAAAAAACTTGGTTAGAAGAATTGGAAAGAACATACCCTACCAAAATCAATGAAGTTGAACTTAAAAAGTTGATAAAATAATTTTCTAAACGTTTTCTTAAAAAAATAAAAAAAAACAGCATTTGCATAAAATCAAGTGCTGTTTTTTTATTTTCAATTTTCCAAAAAAGATTATCTTACAAAAAAGATATTTACTTTTGGTTTGATGGTAACAGGAATGGCAAAACTTGTACCTGCTGGCGTATAATTTACCACACGTGTAGTAGTATTGTAAAGCGAGAGTTTGGTATCTGTGATTTCTTTTACATCATACAAATCGGGCAATGTCAAATCTACACCTACAAGCAACACACGTATTTCGGGGGGAAGTTGGTCAGCAGGTACTTGCAATACAAAACCTGTGATTTTGAGTTTAGCCCCATTTTCCTGAAACTCCCATCTGCCACTTATTGGTTGATTATCCAAACCTGTGCCTGTAAAAGTATTATCAGATTTGAAATTAAGCCTTACATTGGTAGCAGGTACATCAAATTTTAAAATGCTTGCATCAAAATTTGGTATAATGACCGCAGGGTTTGGCGATACTTCATTGTCTACATTAGCTTTATCTCCTTTCCATTCTCTATTGGTTAGAATTTGGCTGTTGAGTTCAACCTGGGAAGGCGATGCATCATTTTTTTTGCAAGAAAACAATGTCATTACACACATCACAACATATAAAAAATATTGTTTTTTCATATTATTTCTTTTTTAAAAATTTCTTTTTTTAAATTTCTAATCAAAGTTAATGTGTTTTTTTTATAAAAAGTAAATATTCATTATTTTTTTATCGTGTTTTTAAATTTCTTTTAGATTTACTTTTAGAATCCTTTTAACTTATATTTGCAAAAATAAAAAAACTATGAATAAACATCTAATTTCCACAATTACCTTTTGTTTTATGTTATTTTTGGTGCAATGCCAAAATAACGTTGGACAAAATCAACTTTCTGTAAAGGATTTTCAAGCGAAACTCCAACAAACGCCCAATGCACAACTTGTAGATGTGCGCACACCCAAAGAATATGCTGATGGACATTTGGAAAATGCCCTCTATGTGGATTGGAACGCAAAGGATTTTGTAGAAAAAGTATCTTTCTTAGACAAGCAAAAACCTGTTTTTGTATATTGTTTGGTGGGTGGCAGAAGTGCAAGTGCTTGTAGCAAATTGAAAACATTGGGTTTCACAGAAATATACGAAATGCAAGGCGGTATCGCAAAATGGAAAGGTGAAAAATTGCCTTTGGCTTCCAATAGCAAAAAATCAGATGAGGGTATGAGTATTGCAGATTTTGAGAAAATTATTGCCCAGAAAAATGTGGTGCTAATTGATTTTACTGCCCAATGGTGCGCCCCATGCAAAAAACTAAAACCTATTTTGGAAAAAATTGCCAAAGACAATCCTGATATTGCAGTTATACCTGTGGATTTTGACGCTAATCCAACTGTTGCAACTACCTACAAAGTAGATGCTTTGCCTGTGTTGATGATTTTTGAAAAAGGCAAAAAAATATGGGAAAATATAGGTTTTTTGGACGAAAAAGCCATTTTGAAAGCCTTGAAAAAGTAATTTCTGCTAAATTATTGTACAAAAATAAAAAACCAAAACCCATAAGGTTTTGGTTTTCCGATAAAATAGGAAAAAGAAAAATCACTTTATTTCTTATGAAAAACTTATTTCCAAAAAAATATTTTTTGGAAAAACATTTAACATTACAAAGAAAATATATTTTTTTTTAATAGTAATACTTTTATATTTTTTTAACACTAATTTAACATTTTTTTTATGCCTTTACAAAAAAAATAAAAAGCAGTTAAAATAAAATTTACATCTATTTGAAAAATATCTTTTGTATTTTCTTTTATTTTTGAAACCATGAGGCATAAAAAGGATATGCGTTTGCAATACGTTCTATTTCAGTATTGGCTAAATCACCTGATAATTTAAGAAATTTTGCTGGATTTCCTGCCCAAACTTCTCCTTGTTTGACGTGTGTCCCTTTTTTGAGTACTGCTCCTGCCCCAATAATTGCCCCACTTTCCACCACACAATCGTCCATCACAATAGCACCCATGCCTATTAATACGCTATCATGTATCTGACAGCCATGTACAATTGCATTGTGTGCGATAGAAACTTTACTCCCAATAATTGTTTGATTGCGTTGATATGTGGCATGAATTACTGCACCATCTTGCACATTTACATAATCGCCCATCGTGATAGGACTTACATCACCCCTTATCACAGCGTTAAACCACACGCTACAATGATGCCCCATGACAACCTCGCCTACAATCGTAGCATTTGGTGCAAAAAAACAATTTTCTCCAAAAATTGGCGAAATGTTGCGTATTTCTAAGATAAGTGCCATTTTTTTAAAGTTTTTTCAGTTAGTTCAGTTGTCAGTTTATTCAGTAAAACAGCCAAAATAACAAAGTTTTTCCAATTCATTCAATAAGATAACTAAAAATAACATTAATTTAGTTTTTAGAGAATTTTTAAGCACCATATTTTAAACATCATAAATGAGTATTAAGTAAATTAAAATAACTACTGAATAAACTCATTACTGAATAAACTGACTACTTGTTTTTAATTCATTTGTAACTTGTTGTGCAAGTCTAATAACGAAATTGGTTTGTTCTTCTACATCAATATAAGTAGAATCAAGCAAAAAAGCATCTTCTGCTTTACGCAAAGGGCTTTCGGTGCGTGTAGTATCTATATGGTCTCGTTTTTGGAGATTTTCTATGATTTCTTGGAGCGGTGTATTCTCGCCTTTGGCTAATAATTCTGCTTGGCGACGTTGCGCACGTGTAAATACATCAGCAGTCATAAATATTTTGAGTTCTGCATCAGGGAAAACCTGCGTGCCTATATCCCTTCCGTCCATGACAACGCCTTTTTGGTTGCCAATATTTTTTTGAAATTTCACCATTGCTTTGCGTACTTCGGTGATTTTGCTAATGTTGCTCACATTATCCGAAATATACATTTTTCTGATTTCTGATTCTACATTTTTACCGTTGAGGTAAGTATCATTTTTGTTTGTAGCAGGGTTATAATCAAAATAAATGTCAATATTTGCAAGTGCTTTGAGTACATTTTCGGAATTGGTATAATCTATTTCATTTTCCAAAAAATAAAGCGTAACTGCTCTATACATTGCACCTGAATCAATATAAAGATAACCGAGATGTTTAGCAACAAGTTTTGCGGTAGTGCTTTTGCCACAACCCGAATATCCATCAATAGCAATAACGATTTTGTTTTCCATTTTAGTAAAAGGTTTTGCAAAATTACAATTTTTTTCATGTTTTCATAAATTTTTTCATTTTTTTTGCATAAAATTTCCAGAATAAAATTTTAAAACAAAAAATCTCTTACCTAAAAAGTAAGAGACTTTTGAAAATGTTTTTTAGAATAAGATATAAATTTACTGAAAGTGAAGTGATAGATTACATTAAAAAAACGTAATACCAAGTTTCTAATTATTACTTACAAAGTTGTTAAAATAAAAATATATAAAAATAAAAAACACATTGAAAATATAAAATATATTTTTCATAGCAATTGAAAAAATACTGGATTTTTTTGGGAATTTCAATGTCTTTTTTTTTGGGAATTTTATACTATTTTTTTAATTGTATTTTCTTGTTCGCAAGAAATTTTTTCTTTATAAAATAATATGCAAATAAAACATACTTTATTCCACATATCCAAAAAAATACGGTTAACAAATTGTTAGCATGGTGTAAAATTCTTTATATAATTATATTTTTTATTAAATTATTTATATTTATTTATAAGCAAAGCAAAATTTTTTTTTTGATGTTACTTTTCTGTTTTTTCTACATTTTTTTTTACACTTTTATTTTTTTAGCAAAAAAATCCAAAAATTAAGTTTTATAAAAAATTTAAACCTCAAAAACCAACTAAAAATATGCGTATTTCTGTGATAATTCCTTCTTATAATGGGGCTAAAAAATTGCCTAATATTCTAAAAGCGTTGGCTTCGCAGTCTTACAAAGATTTTGAAACTTGTGTGGTTGTAGATGGTTCTACTGACAATTCTGTGGAAATACTTACAAATGGGAAAAATTGGGGTTTAACTGATTTTAAGTTTATTGTGCAAGAAAATGGCGGAAGGGCAAAAGTGCGAAACAATGGCGTAAAAAATACAAAAGGCGAATTGTTGATTTTTTTTGATGATGATATGCGTCCCCAAAATGATTGCATAAAATTACATTTGGAACATTATACAAAACAAAATAATGCGTATAAAAATACGATTTTGGTGGGAAATGTCCCAGAAGATTTAGAAAAAATGCAAACAGATTTTCAAAAATATAGGGCAAATTTGAGTAGAATTTGGGTGAGTGATATGTTGCCTGCACCTTTTTTGATGCAAAAACCTTTTCTTACAGGGGCAAATTGTAGCATGACACGAATGATTTTTGAAAATTTACAAGGTTTTGATGGGCAACTGACTGACGCAGAGGACTTTGATTTGGCGGTGCGTGCCTTTGAAATGGAAATTCCTTTATATTTTGACATCCATAATGTTGCTTTCCATGATGATTTTGTGTCATGCAAAACCTACATCAAGCGTTTGCGACAGTATAAAATATCGCACCAACGTTTGGCACAATTAAAACCCGATTTGTATGCAAAATATCCTTATCACACACCTGCAAAATTAAGTTTTTTGAAAAAAATAATTTATGGTTTCTTTGCCCAAAAATGGTGTTTATATGTAATTGATAATGCTAATTTCTTTAAAATTTTGCCTAAAAAAATACGCTATAAGATATACGATTTGGTAACAACAGGCTTAGGAACGTATTTTTTGGATAAGAAAATATAGTTTCCCAGCCCCAAAAACCTATTTTTTTGTACTAATTCCCCGTTTGGGGGTTGGGGCTAAAACGTTTATACCCAAATATTCTCCTTCCAAATACAATTTTGTAGGGATATTATTCTCGTACAATGCACCTGTACCAAGTCCTTGTGGAAGTGTATTGTGTGGAAATTGTGCGGTAAATTGGCTCACAGCATTAAGCCCTATATTTGCTTCTAATGCTGAGGTAATCCACCAATGTATGCCCATTCCTTCTGCAAGTTGTATCCATTCGGTTGTGTGTCGGAAACCACCTAAAAGCGTAGGTTTAAGGATAATATAAGGCGGTTGTAGCATTTTGAGGAGGTTTTTTTTGGTTTCAAAATCCATTATTCCAATTAATTCTTCGTCTAAGGCAATAGGCACAAGCGAATATTTACAAAGTTGTGCCATTTCCGTATATTGTTTGGTTTTTATGGGTTGCTCTATGGAATGTAGGTTAAATTTTGCTAATTTTTCCAAATAATCCATTGCTTTATCCGCAGGAAAAGCTCCGTTTGCATCAACCCTGAGTGTAATTTGTGCAGGTGAAAATTCTGCCCTGATGTCTGCTAATATTTGTAATTCTTCTTCAAAATTTATTGCTCCAATTTTTAATTTTAGGCATGAAAAACCTAATGTTAGCTTTTCTGCAATTTGCTTACGCATAAAATCTGATTTTCCCATCCAAATCAAACCATTGATTTTGAGCATTTTGTTGCCCTTTGAAAAATCATTTTCAAAAATTACGTTTTTTCCACCATTTTCCAAATCCAAAAATGCAGTTTCTAAGGCAAATATAATGCTTGGAAATTCCACAGGCACAAGGTCATAAATCCAGTCTAAATTATTAGATTGGAGGTTTTGGAGGCGATTTTCAGAAATTTTTTTACAAATTTCCTGTAATTTCTCCTCAAAATCTTCCCTAAAATCCACGCTCAAACCCAACAAAGGTGATGCTTCACCTTCGCCTACAATTTGCAGATTATTTTGCCAATGCAATTGTATAAAATATGTATCTCTCGCTGTAAGCACGCCACGAGAAGTACCTGCCTCAAATTTGAATTTTAAAATGTGTTTGGTGTATGTAGCAATAAGCATAAATCAACCCCTAACCCCAAAAGGAAATTAATGTAAAAATATTAACAACAAAAGTACAAAAGAAAATTTTAAAAAATCTTAAAAATCACAAATTTTGATATTTTTAAACTAAAACAAAATATTCTTTGTATTTCTCACAAAAAAATCATTTAATTTTATATTTTTGCAAAATATTTTAGTATCATTTTCAAAAATTTATATGAAATTTTCCACAAAAGCACTTCACGCAGGTATCACACCTGACCCAAGCACAGGGGCAATCATGACACCTATTTTTCAGACTTCTACCTACGTACAAGAAGGCATTGGCAAACACAAAGGTTACGAATATGCACGCACACAAAATCCTACAAGAACGGTTTTAGAAACTAATATTGCTGCGTTGGAAAATGGGAAATTTGGGCTTTGTTTTGCTTCGGGCATGTCTGCAACTGACACAGTTTTGCGTACTTTACGCCCAAATGATGAAATAATTGCTTGTGATGATATGTATGGTGGCACATATAGAATTATGACAAAAGTATTTGAATTGTGGGGTTTGAAAGTGCATTTTGTTAATATGCAAAATCCTGAAAATATTGTTTCTTTTATCAATAAAAATACAAAACTTGTGTGGGTTGAAACGCCTACAAATCCGCTTTTAAATTTGATAGATATTGCAGAAATCGCTAAAATTACCCAAAAACATCAGATTTTTCTTTGTGTAGATAATACTTTTGCAACGCCTTATCTCCAAAATCCGCTTGATTTGGGGGCTGATATTGTGATGCACTCTATGACCAAATATTTGGGCGGACATTCTGACGTGGTAATGGGTGCGTTGGTTGTAAATAATGAAGAATTATATAAAAATTTGGCATTTATTCAAAATGCTTGTGGTGCTGTGCCAAGTCCAAATGATTGCTTTTTGATGTTGAGAGGCATCAAAACGCTTGCTATTCGCATGGATAGGCATGGCGAAAATGGCAAAAAAGTAGCAGAATATTTGCAAAATCACCCAAAAGTAGATAAAGTGTATTGGATTGGATTGCCTACGCACCCAAATCATCATATTGCAGTAAAACAAATGCGTGGTTTTGGAGGAATGGTGTCTTTTACGCTCAAAGGTGATAATATGAATGAAGCTATCAAAACAATGGAAAGTTTTGAAATATTTTCGTTGGGTGAGTCTTTGGGTGGTGTAGAATCACTTTGTACGCACCCTGCAACCATGACGCACGCAAGTATTCCACAAGCTGACCGCCACGCAAGAGGTTTGAAAGATACGCTTATTCGTCTAAGCGTGGGTATTGAAGATATTGAAGATTTGTTGGAAGATTTGGCGAAAGCAATTAACTAAAAGCCACCTAACCCCCCAAAGGGAATTAATACAAGCCCTTGAACTCAAGGAACTTATATAAACTACTAAAATTTAATCAAAGTCTCTAACCCTCAAAGAGGGAACTAATACAAGTCCTCTAACCCCAAAAGGAACTTATATAAAAAAATATACTGCTAACATTAATACCCCCTTTGGGGCTGGGGGCTTTTTTTATGATAAAACTCGTAGAATGTCCGCGTGATGCTATGCAAGGTTTGCATGATTTTATTGCTACTGATGTCAAAATAGCGTATTTGAACACTTTGCTAAAAGTAGGCTTTCATACATTGGATTTTGGAAGTTTTGTATCGCCAAAAGCTATTCCGCAAATGCGTGATACTGCGGAAGTATTGGAAAAATTAGACCTTACAAGCACACAAACAGAATTATTGGCAATTGTAGCCAACCAAAAAGGAGCAGAGCAAGCCTCACAATTTGCCCAAATTGCACATTTGGGTTACCCTTTTTCGGTTTCTGATATTTTTCAGCAACGCAATACAAATAAAACGTTGCAAGAATCTTATCCTTTGGTGGAGGAAATGCTGAATATTTGCCAAAAAACTAATAAAAATCTTGTAGTATATCTTTCTATGGCTTTTGGCAATCCTTATGATGAACCTTACAGCCCTGAAATCGTGGAACAATGCGCAGAAAAGTTGGTAAAAATGGGCGTAAAAGTGCTTGCTTTGTCTGACACGATAGGCGTTTCAACACCACAAAATATTTCGGATTTATACACACATCTTGCCAAAAAACTATCTCAAATAGAAATAGGCGTACATTTGCATAGCATACCTGATAAAAATATTGTTTTTGAAAAAATAAACAGTGCATATCAAGCAGGTTGCAGAAGATTTGATGGTGCAATGCGTGGATTTGGCGGTTGTCCTATGGCAAAAGATGATTTGGTGGGTAATATGGATACTGCTTTATTGGTAGATTTTTTTATTCAAAATGATAATTTTCCTTCGCATTTTTCTAAAACTGAATTTCAAAATGCTTGGGAAATGGCAGGAGAGGTTTTTTAGCTCCCCAGCCCCAAAGGGGAGCAGACAGATAAATCAGTTTTTTTGTTTAGTGCCTTTTATTCCCCTTTGGGGTTAGGGGGCTATTTCCTATTCACTTTCAACACATCAACTTCATACACAAGCACTGTGTAAGGTGGAATAATATTTTCCATGCCCTCTGCCCCAAAAGCCAAGTCAGAAGGCAATATAAAAAGACCTCTACCGCCTTCACGCATCATACTTACACCTTCTTCAAGTCCTTTTGGGATAATATTATTTGCTACATATTCTGCTACACCATCAGATTGGTCGCACACTTGTCCATCCAACATTTTGCCTGTGTATTGTAGTTTTATGGTGTCATTTGGGGCAATATTTTTGCCTGTGCCATCTTTTATAAGGCAATATTTTAGCCCTGATTTAGTATTTTTGATGTCATATTGTATAATTTCGGTGTTGAGTGTAGCCACATATTTAGCTATTTTTAGGCTGTCTTGTTTGCGTTGGGCTTTGAGTTTTGAATCATTTTCTTGGCGAATTTGTTGGCGGTTACGAATTTTTTGGATTTTTACGGTGTATTTATATTCTTTGTCTTTTGGGATATTTTTCAAATTATTTTCTTTAATAATAATATTGGTATTTATCCAAAAAGAAAGACTATCGCCCTCTTTTACCAAAGAAAATACATCTTTATAATGTTTGTTTGCAATAAAATAAGGGTCTTCAAAAGGCAATTCCTTTATGCCACTTGGTTTTTCATTGTAGGTGTTGCGTAATATTTTGCCTGCGTGGTCTGTGATAACTAAATGAAAATCTAATACATCACCTTTTTTTGGTGTGTTGCCTTGTGGATTTTGCTTGTGAAATTGGTATTTTATGCCCGAAGCGGTATTGTATAACCCGTTTTTACTATTAGTCGTATTTTCTTGGTCTTGCTCTTGGCAGGCACTCAATGCAAGCACAAAGCATAAAGAGATTATTTTAAGCAGTTTTTTACTTTTTTGTATGTAAATTTTCATTGTATTTATTTTTTGATGTTTTGTTTTTGTGTTAAAAAAATAAAGAAGATGAGAAAGAAGTTGTATTTTTGCAAAAATAATTGAATTATTTTCTAAGTTATTCGTTATTTTTAAGTTATTTGTTTTTTATTTAAAAAAACCATGTTTAAAACCATATTCAAAACCATGTTTAAACCTCGCAAATTCCGTTCAAGTTATATATTTTTGGCATTAATGTTGGGTTTTAGTGCTTTGTTTTGTATGTCTTTTTTAACCAAAAATCCTTTTGAAGACGTATGGAAAGTGCTTTTGGGTGTCAAATATGATTATTATAAAGATGCTTATGTGCCAAAATTTACAGATAAAATAAAAGAATATGATGGTAAAATCGTAACGCTCAGAGGCTATATTTATCCATTGGAGGAGTCAAGCAAACACAAATTTTTTATGTTGTCGTATTATCCAATAAGTGTGTGCTTTTTTTGTGGCGGTGCAGGGCCTGAATCTGTCGTAGAAGTAAGTGCAAAAACGCCTATTGCCCACACAAGCCAACAAATTACGGTGAAAGGCAAACTCAAACTTAATTCGCAAGATAAAGAACGACTTTTTTATATTCTTAATCAAGCAGAACTTGTGAAGTAAATTAGGAATTAAGAATTTTTAAAAAAGTTCTTAAAATCTCTATTTTCCAAAAAAAATATTTGCAAATTATTTAAAAAAAAAATCTTATTATTTTTAAAATTATAAAAAAGTGCAAAAAAATCTTTAAATAATCATATTTTCATATAAATTTTAAAATAATTCAAAAATAATTTCAAAAAAAAGGCATTTGTTACACGTTTAGGTTTTATTTTTGCAAAAGTATTTTTGTGTTTTTTTATCAGACACATTAAATTATAGCCATTATACAAAAAATTATTTGGTTAAAACTTATACGTATAAAATTTTATGCTTTATTCAAAAAAAATAGCAGGCTTATTTTTAGGCTTATGTTTTTCAGTTTTTTCTTCAGCAAATGTATTTGCCAATCCTAAGGGGGACACATTGCACCCAGAACTAAAAAACTACGTGCCAATACTCCACCCAGAAATTGTGGAAGACCGCCTAAAATGCTTGCAAAAAGATGTGAAATTGACCTACAACAAAGAAATTCTTAATCACATCAATTTTTATGCTATAAAACAACGTGCATATACAAAAACCATCATAGAGCGTAGCAGTTTTTATTTTCCTATTTTTGAGGAAATATTACGCAAGCACAATATGCCTGATGAAATCAAATACCTTTCTATTGTGGAATCTGCCCTCAAACCTCGTGCTGCGTCTTGGGCTGCTGCAGTTGGACTTTGGCAGTTTATTCCTGGTACAGGCAAACAATATGACCTCCAACAAGACCACTACATAGATGAACGCATGGATATCTACAAATCTACCGAAGCTGCGTGCAAATATTTGAAATATCTACACAATATGTTTGGTGATTGGCAACTTGCCTTAGCCTCTTACAACTGTGGCGAAGGGCGTGTAGCACAAGCAGTAAAACTCGCTGGCGGAAAAGCAGATTTTTGGAAAGTCTATAAATATCTCCCACAAGAAACACGCAGTTATGTACCTGCTTTTATTGCAGTGTGTTATATCATGAATTACAGCAATGAGCATTTGATTTTTGGGGAAACCATGGAAACACATATTCCTTCGGACACAATTCATGTAAGTCAATTTGTAAATATTGAAGAATTTGCAAAACAAATAGATGTACCAAAAGAACAGTTGGAAAAATTAAATCCACATTTGAAGAAAAATGCTATTCCAGCTTACAAACGTAATTACCCTTTGCGTTATCCTGCACACAAAAAAGAACATTTGGCTACCAATCGCCATGCTATTTTGTCTGCTTCTAATAGGGCTTCTCGTAGAGAAATGCTCTATGTTACACCTGAAAATGTAGCACCAAGCACCACAACAGGCAAAATCAAAATCACACACACCGTACAATATGGCGAATCACTTGCAACAATTGCCAATAAATATGGCATAAGTGCATGGAATATGCAAACATGGAACAATATGCCAAGTGTGATGATACACCCAAATCAAACCCTCGCTGTTTGGGTTTCTCCACAAAGTCCTTTTGCAAAAATGCAAGGAAATCAAAATAGTATTGCCAATAATACTGCTACGAAAGTTGTTGCTAAAAGTGATATAATTGCAAGCAAAAAAATTCATATTATCCAAAATGGCGATAATTTGTGGGATATTTCAAGCAAATACAACACAACTGTTGATAATTTGAAAAAATGGAATAAATTGTATGGTAATTTTATGCTTATGCCTGGTCAAAAAATTATTGTGAAACAATAATTATAAAACAACAATCAAAAAAACCAAAAAAACTATCTTTTATAAAGAACACAAATAAAAAAACGCTCACAAAAATTTAGTTTTTTGTGAGCGTTTTTTGTTTTTAAACATCATTTTTCTTAGCTTTTTCAAGAGATTTTTTTTCAAAAAGTTGCTTATCAATAATTTCCTGAACAAAATCTTTTGTTTTGATTTCTTTCAATACTGCGTATTTTTTCTTGTCTTGTTGTGTTTCTTCTGCGGTTTCATATTTTATACGTTGGTATTCAAGCCTTGCATTTTCGTTTTTTCGGAGATAATCCCTAAATAAAATATGCCTTTGCAATTCTTCGCTATAGCTTGGACACACATATAAATGATGCGTAATAACATCTAATATTTCATGGTGTTTTGTATCTGATTTTCTTTTAAAAACTTCTCTGTTTACAATGCCTTGATTGCCATTGTGAAAATATCCAATGCTTCCCAATGCAATTTTGATGCTTTCAAATGTTGTATTTTCATCAAAAACAATGTCCATATCAATAATAGGTTTTGCGTCCAAATATGGAACAGATGTGCTTCCTACGTGTTCTATGATAGTATTTTGATTTTTTAAAGCCTCAGAAATTACTTGTTTTATGTGGTTAAAATCTTCTATCCAACTTTCTTTGTATTTTTGAATAAGCATACGTTTTACGTTTTTATACTGAAAAAACTAAATTAACTGAAAAAACTGGGAACTTTTATTCCGCATACAATAAATATTTTTTTCGCATGATTTTATATTTTTCTAAATCCTTCTGCCAAGTTTTTTTGATTTGTTTTTCAGAAATACCTTTTATGATTTGGTTTCTGATAAGTGTGTCGCCTGCAAGTGTATCAAAAAATTTATTAAAAAATGCTTTTTTTTCATTTTTAGGACATTTTTTATAAAAATCAATTACATATTGCAACGAAAAAGGCACAAGAAAATAGTCTGTTTTTTGTTGGTTTTTCTTCAAATAATCTTTTCCAATATTTACCCCAAAACACTGTTTTCCTTTGTGCATAGGATTTTTTGCTCCTATTTTTTCAGTAGGTACAAAAGCGAAATTTTGGGCATTTTCTACTTTTTTCCCCCACACAAAAGGCACACCTGCCACCTCAAATGGAAAATCTGTGCCACGCCCCACACTTACATTTGTGCCTTCAAACAAACAAAGTGAAGGATACAACGCAACCGCAAGTCCATTTGGCAAATTGGGTGAAGGTCGCATGGGTAAAATATAAGGCGAAGTATGTGTATAATTTTCGTTTTTGATAATTTTGAGTGAACAAACAAGCGTTTTTCCTTTGTCATTTTTCAACCATCTTTCCCCATTTATCATTTGAGCAAGTTCGCCTATTGTGAGTCCATGCACAATCGGAATTGGGTGCATAGCTACAAAAGAGGTTTTTTTACGAATATTTCCCTCTATTTCATTGCCACGAGGATTTGGGCGGTCAAGCACCAAAAGCGTTTTATCAAATTCTGCACACGCTTCCATTACATAGTGCAATGTACTAATATACGTATAAAACCTTACACCGACATCTTGCATATCAAAGACCAATATATCTATATCTTCAAGTTGTTTTTTGGAAGGTTTTTTCTGTTTTCCATACAAAGAAATCAACGGAATATTTGTTTTCAAATCTACGGTATTTGCTACTTTTTCACCTGCGTCAGCTTCGCCTCTAAAACCATGTTCAGGTGCAAAAATTTTTACAATTTCAATATTATGCGTATTTTTATACGATAAAATTGTATCTACAAGGTGTTTTTTTTTGATTAAAGCGGTATGATTGACTACAAGGGCAATTTTTTTATTTTTTAAAAAAGGCAAATATGCTTGCAAATTTTCTGCACCTACTTGTATGGTTGTATTAGGAAAAACAGAAATTTCTTTTTTTGGAAATGTATTTGTTAAAAAAAAAGCATTTTGTAGTTGTGATTTTTTTGTGATAATTTTTGTGTTATTTTGGTTATTATTAACATTTTTATTTTTGGAAAAATTAGAAAAAAACATTAAAAATAAGGCTAAAAATAACAAGCCTGCAGAAAGTAAAATTTTAGTAAAAAAAATCATTTGTATTTGATATAATGGAAGTAGGTTTTTACAAAATTACTATTTTATTCATAACATTCCATAAAATATAAAACTATGATTTGAAAAAAAAGAATAAAATCGTTATTTTTGCTTTTATTGATTTTTTTTCTGAAAAATCTTTAAAAAATATGTTTAATAAAATGCCATTCACATATTTTTTTGGCAAATAATATATCATACAATATAAATGAAAATCTTCCAATTTATTTTTTTTGCTTGCTTTGCAGGTCTTTGGGTATTTGTTTTGGACAATCGCTTGAAAGATTTGTCTGTGATAGGCTCTTCCAAAAGTGTAGAAAATGTACCAGCGTTGGGGCATTTATTAAATCCTTTTGCGGGATTTTGGGCAAATGCAGAGCCAAAGAATATGCAAAAAGACATTCGCATCAAAAACAAATTATTGAAAGACAAAGTAGATATATTGCTTGATGATAGGCTTATTCCGCATATTTTTGCGAAAAATGATTATGATTTATATTTTGCACAAGGCTACGTTACTGCTAAGTTTCGCCTTTGGCAAATGGAATTTCAAACGTATGCAGCAGCAGGCAGACTTTCTGAAATTGTAGGCGAAAAAGCACTCAATTATGACAAACACCAACGCAGAATAGGTATGACCCACGCTGCGGAAGTGGCTTGGAAAGAAGCCCAAAAAGATGAAATTACAAAAAATATACTTATTGCATACAGCGAAGGCGTAAATGCGTATATTGAGGAATTGCACCCTAAGGATTATCCATTGGAATACAAACTCATAGGCTACAAACCAGAGAAATGGTCGCCCTACAAATCTGCCCTTATGCTCAAAGCAATGGCACAAGATTTATCGTATAAAAGTGATGATTGGCAAATGACCAATGTACTCCAAAAATATGGTAAAGATGTCGTAAAAGAGCTTTTTCCAGGTTTTACTGGCACACAAGACCCTATTATTCCAGCAGGCACAAAGTTTGATTTCAAAAAAACAATTATTCCAAAAATACCAAAACAAATCTCTGCCCCTCTACCACTTGGTACTGATGCCCCAAAATCACAAGATAGAAAAGGTATTGGGAGCAATAATTGGGCTATTGCCAATACAAAATCTTTATCAGGGTTGCCTATATTGGCAAATGACCCACACCTTACACTTAATTTGCCTTCTATTTGGTTTGAAATTCAGCTTGTGGCACCACGTGTCAATGTATATGGAGCTTCTCTACCAGGTTTGCCATGTGTAGCAAGTGGGTTTAACCAAGATGTGGCTTGGGGCGTTACCAACGTGGATTCTGATGTACAAGATTGGTATTATATTAAGTTTAAGGATAAAAGTAAAAAAGAATATTGGCATCAAAAACAATGGAAACCGACAACTTTTCGCATAGAAACATTTAAAACAAAAGAAGGAAAAACAATTATTGATACAATGGTGATGACACATCATGGTTTTGTGGCATGTTATCCAGAAGAACAAGAACTTTCCAAAAGTTTTAACCTGCCACCAAATTGTGCTTTGCGTTGGGTAGCACATGAGCCTTCCAATGAATTATTGGCATTTTATAAACTGAATCGTGCCAAAAATTATGATGATTATCGCAAAGCATTGGTTTCATATTGTTCGCCTGCTCAAAATTTTGTGTATGCAGACAATTTGGGTGATATTGCCATAACCCCCAACGGTAAATTCCCATTGAAATGGAAAGAACAAGGCAAATTTATTCTTGATGGCACAAATCCTGACCATGATTGGCAGGGTTGGATTGCCCCAAACCAAAATCCTTTTGTAAAAAACCCAGAAAGAGGTTTTGTGAGTTCTGCTAATCAATTTTCAGCAGACACACTTTATCCATATTATTTGCATTGGGAATTCGCAACGTATGAACGTGGAAAACGCATCAATGAACGCCTAACCAATATGCAAAAAGCAACCGTGGATAGTATGCGATTGCTTCAATATGATGCTGTAAGCCAAATCCCAAAGGATATATTGCCTACTTTGCTCAAACATCTTACAAAAATAACTTGGAATGAACAAGAAAATAAAGCCATCGAAGAACTCAAAAATTGGAACTTTGCATATACAAAAGAAAAAATTGCGCCTACTATCTTTAAAACTTGGTGGAAACTAATTCAAAATGCAACCTGGGAAGACGACTTTGGTGATAATATGAGAAGACCATCTTATGAACGCACAAGGGATTTTGTGCTTGCAGGTGATTCTGCTTCATCTGCTCGTTGGTTTGATGATATGCGTACGCCAAAGAAAGAAAATATGACAGATATATTGGTAGAAACTTTTCACAAAGCAATCCAAGAACTTACCCAAAAATATGATAAAATGGGCGAAAAATGGGCTTGGAATAACCACCGAAACACCAAAATAGACCACCTTGCACGTATTGATGCTTTTGGTGTAAAAAATATTGTAACTGATGGTGACCGCACTACACCCAACGCATTGGATATGCGTCATGGTCCTTCATGGCGTATGGTGGTGGCGCTTGGCAACAACCCAAAAGGCTATGCTATATATCCAGGCGGACAATCAGGCAATGTAGGTAGTTTTTATTATGATAATTTTATTAAAACTTGGGAAAAAGGAGAACTTGCAGAGTTGCTTTTTATGAGAACTGTAAATGAAAAATCAAGTCGTATTATTGGTAAGATGAAAATGGGTGCAAATCTTTAAAAGCCCCATAATCTCAAAGGGGAAATAAATAATTTGGATATTCTAAAATTTTTATTAAAATAACCAAAAAAATTAATATTAAAAAATAATTCTCAATTTCTTATTAAAAATCCCCCTTCGGGGGTTAGGGGGCTTAGTTATATGACTGAATTTTATGGTGAATGGCAAGGAAGTGCCAAAAAACTTTTAGGCGATAATCTTATTCTTGTGGTATTTGTATCTCCACCAAATAATATTTGGACAAGAGAACAAAAAGATGAAAATTTGAAAGAAATCCAAAAAGGCATAGATTGGATAATCCAACAAGCCCAAACATACGACATACAACCCAATATCAAGGTAATGCCTTTGCAGTTGGAAAAAGATTTTTTGTTGAATGATAAAAAAGATGGGTTAAACTTACAAGATAATTTGCAAGATTTATCAAAAGCATTAGGCTTTGTAAATTTTTCGCATATCCTTTCGCATTTTCGTACTGAATATCGTGGGCATAATGTTGCAATGATTTTCGCAGTCAATATTTCAAATGAAAAAGGTGGTACAGCACATGCTACTTCACATGGCGAATTTGAATATGCTGCATTGTACCCTGATGCACGCTATAACAATCTTCTTTCGCCTTTTATGGTAGCGCATGAATTGTTGCACAACTATTCTGCACCTGATTTATACGCATACAACGAAAATCCTGCGGGACAAAAAGCCCAAGAAAATGCCAAAAAATATGTACGCAAGGATATTATGCTCTGTGAAGTGGAAGGCGAAGAATTTGAAATATCAGAATACACCGCTTTTACAGTGGGTTGGCACAATAACCCCAAAGATTGGTACATGGATATTACCCCCCCTGATTATAACCAAAGTATTCGTTTTTTGATGAATTATAGCGAATTTTTTGATGATAGTGCAGTACTTATTACAGAAAATGCAAGCAAAGGACGTGTCTATAAATTTGAATATGGTGAAATTATAGAATGGTTTTTTGAGGGAAATTTATCGCTTTGGACATTTGAAGAAGATGGAGAAGATGCCTATATCGCCTCTGTGCTTATGCCTGAAAATAACATACAAGATGATTTTATCTTTATTAAAAATGCTTCTTATGCCCTTCAAATGCCCCTACAAGATGGCAAAGCAAAAGTATATGCTGGCGATAATTGGCAAGATTGGTATGATGTTACATTGGAAAATGTTACTATCACAGTACATTATGAAAATGGTTTTTTGAAACAATATACTATTTTGGATAAAATTCATTGGTATTGGGAAGAAAATAACGAAGGCAAAAATTTAAGCGGTATTTTTAAGCAATACAATGAAACTGACACGCATTATGCCATTAAAAATGAAACCTATAAATTCAAAATCCCTAAAGATGGGGGTATGGCACAAATGAGTTACACCGAATACAACGAAAAAGAATGGATGGATTGGTACAAAGTTACCGTTTCGTATTTTGATAAAGTTTAAAAATACTTTTGATTGATGTAACTAAAATAATGGTTTGAACCTTTTTAACATTTAAACTTTTTTAACCCTTTTAAACTTTTTGACCTTTTTTAACCCTTTTTAACTTCTAAATGATAACTATACAATATTTGCGTAGCAATCCGCAAGACATCATACAAGCATTAAACAAAAGATTTTTTGCTGATGCAGAAAATCTTGTACATGAAATTTTGCAAATTGACCAACAAAAAAGAGAAATACAAACCCAACTTGATAATAACAACGCCCAAATGAACCAAATCTCCAAATCAATAGGAGAGCTTATGAAAAAAGGCGAAAAACAACAAGCAGAAGACGCAAAAAATCAAACTGCTACACTCAAAAATGAAATAAAAACATTGGAAACCACATTGAAAGAATTGGAAGACCAACTTTTTCAAAAACAAGTCCTACTTCCAAATACTCCTCATGCAAGCGTAAAAGCAGGAAAATCCGCAGAAGACAACGAAAATATTTATAGTTTTGGTGAAATACCTACTTTGCATAAAGACGCTTTGCCACATTGGGATTTAATTCAAAAATATGATTTAATTGATTTTGAACTTGGCAATAAAATCACAGGTGCAGGATTTCCCGTTTATAAAAATAAAGGTGCAAAATTGCAACGTGCTTTGATAAATTTCTTTTTGCAAGAAGCAGAAAAAGCGGGTTATATGGAAATTCAACCACCAATTTTGATAAATAAAGCATCTGGTTTTGGTACAGGACAACTCCCCGACAAAGATGGACAAATGTATTTCGCTACCGAAGATGAACTCTATCTAATTCCTACCGCAGAAGTGCCTATCACCAATATATACCGTGATGTCATCATTGAGGAAAAGGATTTGCCTATCAAAAATGTAGGTTATACGCCTTGTTTTCGCAGAGAAGCAGGCAGTTGGGGTGCGCATGTACGAGGCTTGAATCGTTTACATCAATTTGATAAAGTAGAAATCGTCCAAATTCAACACCCTGAACGTTCTTATGAAGCATTGGAGGAAATGTTGCAACACGTAAAAGGACTTTTAGAAAAATTGGAATTGCCTTATCGTACTTTGCGACTTTGTGGCGGTGATATGGGTTTTACCTCTGCACTTACATACGATTTGGAGGTGTATTCTGCTGGACAAGGTCGTTGGCTTGAAGTGAGTTCTGTGAGTAATTTTGAAACCTTCCAAGCAAATCGCCTACAATTACGTTATCGCAATGCAGACAAAAAAAATGCCCTTGCTCATACGCTCAATGGTAGTGCATTGGCATTGCCTCGCATTGTAGCTTGTATTTTGGAAAATAATCAAACACCTGATGGCATTAATATTCCAAAAGCATTGCACCCATTTTTGAGTTTCACAACCATTTAAAATCTTATTTTTTTTCTGCCCCTAAATATCAAAAAATATTTTAATACAAATACTTTTTTGTATCTGTTCGCCCTTTGTGGGTTAGTGGCTAAAATTTAAACCTAAAAAAAATGAATACGCCAGACAAAAGAAACCTTTTGCAAAAGGAAAGCGAACAAATTGACAAATTGCGTGAAATTGTCAAACAATTAACGAATGATGAAAATTTGCTTATTGAAAATTCACTCAATCCAGTAAAAGAAGTTTTGACAACAGGGCAAAAAATTTCGGATAGTGTAGCCCGTTTTGGTGGAAGTTGGTCATTTATTATTTCATTTTTTGTTATTCTGATAATTTGGATATTTTTTAATGCTGTTTCCCCAAAACAATTTGTTTTTGACCCATATCCATTTATTTTGATGAATTTGATTTTGTCATGTATTGCTGCATTACAAGCACCAATCATTATGATGAGCCAAAATAGACAGGAAGAAAAAGACAGGAAAAGAAGTGAAAATGATTACTTGGTAAACTTGAAAGCAGAATTAGAAATTAGGGTTTTGCACCAAAAAATTGATTTACTCTTGGAAGAACAAATTAAAATTTTGTTTGAAAGTCAAACCGAACAATTAGAGATTTTGAAATCCATTAAAGAAAAAATAAAATAACAAAATACATTGTAATTTTGGTAAAACGATTAAAAAAATTAGGATCATACCCCCATAAAATACGGTGCAGACCCCAATTTTTTTTAAAAGTCAAATTAACCTTCTACTGTAAATCCTTCAATTTTTTCACCTGCTAAACTTTTCAAAGCAAGTTGGGCAATCGCCCACTCTTTATCTTTGGGCGCACCTGTGCGTGCTATTTCAAGCAATACAACATTGGAAAACAATGTAATATCTTGTTTCAAAATCTCTTTTGTGTGGCGGTTACGGTTGGTTTGCCTAAACATTTCTTGCGTAAAACGTTCCGCTTGTGCTGATTTTTTCGGTGTTTCTGCTGTTTTTTCGGTTGTTTTTGGTATTTCTATTAGTATATTTGCCACAAAATTTTGGATAGCAACATCACTATTTTCTTGTAGATATTTGATAATATCGTATTTTTCCAACAAAATCGTTTTGTTTTTCAACAATACACTTTCTGCAAATTTGCGTGTACCTCTGTTCGGACTATCGCATATTGCAAGTACATTTTCCAAAAATATTTTATCATTTGCATCAATACTTTGCACATATTCGTGGGCGGTACGCATAGCATCAGGCATATCACTTTCCGATAATTTGAGCATAAAATAGGTTGTAAAACCTTGTTTTAGGGCAAAATTAAGGGCAAATTTTCGCAAAGAAGGCAATTTGTGCAAACACGCTTTAAATAGATTTTGGCTATCCATTGGCAACAAATCCGTATTATTCCAAAGCCAATCAAATAACATTTCTTCGTATTCAGGCAAAGAAATATTCAACAAGGCAGGGTTTTTTTGGCTTTTGAAAAATGTAGCAAAAGCAGGATTTTGAAATAATCTTTTGCCCAAATTTGCATTTGAAGTGATTTTTGGCAATAAATTTTCCAAAAAATCAGGACTTGATTTTCCATTTTCAAAAAATTTATCTAATAATATTTTTGACCATTTTGTCCATGTATTTTCGTCCAAATTTTCAATTAGTATTGTAATATTTTCAGACGAAAAATGTTTTGCAATTTGTGTATAAAGTATTTCAGGAATTAAGCTTGCATTGTGATAAAAAAACACATTGTTTTCTACATCTTGCACAACTTTACAAAAGTAACCTTGTTTATCAGGCACAAGCAACAATATATTTTCCCAAAGTTTTAAACTAAAATAGTTATCTTGTTGGTTGTGTGCTATATATTCAAAGCAATTTAAAGCGGTTGTTTCGTCAATTTTTGTGTTATGAAAAATAAACCAAAACATGATTTCTGCATAATGCCTAAAATCTAAATTGTTATCGTATCGGATTTCATTTGTAGTTTTTGCAATATTATCATACCTAAATGCTTGCAATTTTGGAAATTCAATACATTTTTCCAAAAGGTATTTTTTGGCATCAGCCTCATTGGGATAAAGTGCAAAAAGTTTTTGCAAATTATAAATTGGGTCTGTGTTCATGAGGTTTATCATCATATCCTCAAAATACGTACTAATGCGTGTTGCCCCATTTTCCTTTGCCAATGCCCAAAATATATTAGGATAATAACTCGGAATCCAAGACGAATATTTGAACAATCGCAAAAACGCATTTATGCCTTCGTTTGATTTAAACATTAAACCAAGTGTTTTTTGGGCAAGGTTTGCAGTTTTTTGTTTGATGTGGTTAAGGTTGTTTGTAATATTCTGAAAAGCAATTTGAATATCATAATCGCTTGCATAAATCGTCAGTTTGCAACCAAACATTACCATAAAATATTGGTCATTCAAAAATGACTGAATAATACCACTAAAATTATACAATTTCTTTTTATTTTCCTTGTATAAAGGCATTGCAACGTCTAATAACCGTTCAAAACTTTGGTTATCTTTTGCATTTTCAGGTTTTCTATTTGGGTTGTTCCACGCATTTATCCAATCAAAAAATTCTTCAGGTTTTGCATTTTTAAGTTTCAAAAAGGCAATTTCTTGCAGTTTTGGATTAGGCATTGCAAACAAAGCATCAGACATTTCAAAAACTTCTTCTTGAGAAAGTTTATTGATAAAGTCTTTATGATTTTCCAATAAAAACAACAATGCTTTTTGTATTCTTTTACCCGTATTACCATTTTTCAATGCTTGAAAAGTAATTTTTGCATAGTTTTCCACCCAAAATTTTTGCCAAAAGTCGTCCATTTTTGGGCGATTTGCTTTGATGGTATCAATTTTTTTTCTTAAACTATTATCCGCATAAAAATACATATATGCGTGCAAATTGGCTGATAAACCTTGCATTGTATATGTTTGGTAGGCTTGTTGTGTGGCTATGTGGTGCAAAAGTGGTGCATTTTCTGCCTCAAAAAGCATTATAAGCTGTTTATCTGTAAATTTTGGAAATGTAATTTTATTGCGGTTGTGCCAATAACTAAGCCATTCTAATATATCTACTTTATCTGTTTTTTGCCACAAATTCATGATTTGCGAGGCATATTTATCGTTGTCCCACACATCTGAGGCGTGTGTTTGTATGGTGTTATACTGAAATTTTGACCAATCTGCAGTATAGGCTTGGTATGTATTTTTTTGGATTATTTGGCGTGAATTGGCATATATGATGTAATATGAAAGCCATCTTTGACTTTCTATATATCCTTTTTCTTCATCTTTTTGAGGTATGGTTTCCAACAAGTGCAGAGCTATTTTGATATAGGTATCTTGGGCATTTATCGCCAAAAATTTGAGCAATCTCCTGCCTCTACGTTTCATATAGAGCACTGTTTTCCATGTAGGAAACTGACTATTTTCGTCATGTTCCATTTGGTCAAGACGTACAAGCGCCTGCAAAAGCAGGTTTGTCAAATCGGGCAAAGTATCCAATGCTTGTGGGTTTTCTATGGCGTATGTTTCACAAATTTTATATAATTTTTTCCAAAGTTGCCAATAATCAGGTTGCAGTGGTGCATTTTTTATAAATTGTACCGTTTTAAATCCTATTTCAGAAGAAATTTGTGCAGGATAATTTGCAGGAATATCAAATAATTCGGGTAGTTGTGCCATAGAATTTTAAAAAAAATCTTTTTTATAAAAGAAAATCATTATTTACAAAAATTTGTCAAAAATCTATGCAATTTATATTTTTTTTTGAGAAAAACAAAAAAAAGTAAAAAATTATTTACAAAAATCATTCACAATTTTTACCATTTTATATACGAATAATGCAGTATACAATGTCCAGATGTAATGTTGGCATCTATAAGTTGGCAATTTTTGCCAAAATATTAACATTTTTCACATTTTATTTTAGTTCGTTATTCAAGTATAAATCAATATGAATAAATTAGGTAAAAATTTAATGAAAATAAGAACATTTTTATTTGAAGAATCAGAAATTTGAAAAATCTTAGAAAATGCAAATTTGATAATTTTAAAAATATTTTTTACATTTTTAAAAATACAAAGAAATCAAACACCAAATCAAATATGATACAATACCAACATTTTTACGCTTCTTATGAAAAACGACAAAAAACCAATAAAAATATAAAAGGGGACTTAATTTTTTGTTGTTAAAATTTAATTAAAATAAGGTTTATTTTTCACGTAAATCATTCAAAACCAATTAAATTTTATTTTATCAAATTAAACGCCTTTCTCCTTGTATGATTTTTGATGAGTTTGTCATTTTCCACTTTTGGACAAATGCGATTTGATAAAAAAACCACCGCCAAATCTTGCGTAGGGTCAGCCCAAACCACACAACCTGTAAAACCTGAATGTCCAAACGACTGTACCGACATAATATTAGCAATGTAAGAAATATCTACTTTATCGGGCTTGTCCCAGCCCAATCCTCTGCGATTGTCGTCATATTGTTGGGCAGTAAAAAGTGAAATTGTTTCTCTTGACAAATATTTTCTATTGCCATATTCACCGCCATTCAACAACATTTGCAACAATACGCCCAAATTTTGGGCATTGCTAAACAATCCAGCGTGTCCAGCTATACCGCCCATCATACTTGCACCTTGGTCATGCACATATCCTTGCAGGAACTGATGGCGAAACAATGTATCTTTTTCCGTAGGAATAATTTGCGTTTTTGGAAATTTTGTCAAAGGATTATAGGTTGTAAAGGCAAGTCCAAGCGGTTTGTAAAAGGTTTTTTCAAGGAAAATATCTATTTTTTCGTTTAATAATTTTTCTGCCAAACGCTGTAAAATATAAAAACTCAAATCGCTGTACTCGTGTTTGTGGCGAATTTTGTCTTTTTCTATGGGTTTCACAGGTGAATCCATGTACCATTTCCACATAAGGTCGGGCAAATCTTTGCGTGCAAACATTTGTTCAGCTACTTGTAGCGGGAATTTTTCGTTTTTTGTTTTTTGGTAAAAAAAAGTATTTGGTTTGCAATAATTATCAAGCGTGCGTTCATAAAGTTTCATGTAAGGAATCAAACCTGCTTGGTGCATAAGGAGGTTTTTTATGGTAATATTCCCCTTATTTGTTTTGGACATTTCGGGCAAATAATGGCTTATTTTTTCCTCTAAATTTATTTTTTTTTGATCATGCAGGTACATGATTGCTAATAACGTGCCTAATACTTTGCTAATAGAAGCCACATCATATAGGTTATTATTTTGGGTTGATTTACCCAAATCTTTGGTATTTGGAAAAGTGTAAGTTCCGTAGCTTTTTTGCCAAACAACCGCATTTTTTTTCACAATTAGCATCTGACAACCTGGAAATTCTTTATTTGCCAATGCTTGTTTTATCATACCATCAATTCTTGCCAAACTATCCGTATGCAATCCTACTTCTTCTGCTATGGGATATGTCATACGCCCCAATGAGGCAGTTTTTTGTCCCATTCCTGCCTTAAAATGTCCTATGCTGATAGGCAATTTTCCAGAAGCGGGCAACGCCCCAAAAATAATTTGTGGTATAAGCAAAGAAGTAATTTCATTTTCTTCATAAGCCCAAACAATATTTGGAGAAATACAGGATTTTTCTATCACAGAAAGTGCATAAGGCGTAAAAAAACCACAAATAACTACTTTTTTATTCAATCCGCACAACATCCTCAAAAATGAATATTCATCACTCGTAACGTTAAAATTTGGTTTTGACTTACTCAAATCATGCAAAGAAACGATAATCGTGTTAAAATTTTCGGTTTTTATTTTTTCTAAAATCTGGTTGTAAGGGTTTTCAATAGGTGTATTTTGGGTATTATTTATGGGGTTTGTCGTAATTTTTGGTACAAAGAAATGTGTAACAGGGGCATAATTATCCAAATGTTGTTGGAAAAAAGTTTTTTCTTTTGCACCCATTGCTACCGAAGCCAATCGGAGTGTATCTAAATTACGTAAAGGCAAAAAATTATCATCATTACCCAATATTGTGATAGCTTTGTGAAAAAGGGTTTTTTGTAAAATTTTTGCTTGTGGTGAATTTAGTTTTTTAGTTAAAGAAACGATTTTATTATGGTCTATTTTATTAGTTTCTGATTTTTCTTTTTTAATTAAATGAAATTTTGCGATTAAAATTTTCTTAACCCGTTGTTCAAAATCTTTAATTTCATTATTCAAAAATGCTTTTTCAATGCGTGCAATGGCTTTTGGAATATCATTTGCAATAAGCAACACATCAATTCCAGCTTGCAACGCCCTGAGTTCAAGTTCGCCTGCGGAAAATTTATTGCTTGGATAGTGGTTGGCAATACCTTGCATTTCTAAGGCATCAGAAAAAATAAGTCCTTTGAAATTCATTTGTTTTCTTAAAATTTCATCTAAAATTTTCTTAGAAATACTCGCAGGAATTGTGTCCAATGCTGACACGTGCAAATGCCCAGCCATCACCGCCTCGATGCCTGTGCGTATGAGTTGCTGAAAAGGATAGAGTTCTACGCTGTCCAGACGTTGTTTTTGGTGCGAAATTTTGGGTAAACTAAGGTGCGAATCTGTTTCGGTATCACCATGACCAGGAAAATGTTTGACTACCGCCAAAATGCCTTCGTCTTGCAAACCTTTGGCGTAATTGTGTGCCAATTGTGCTACTTTTTGGGGATTTTCGCCAAAACTTCTGCGGTCAATTACAGGGTTTTTGGGGTTATTATTTACATCAACCACAGGGGCAAAATTGATGTGTATGCCCATTTCTCTACAATGTTTACCTATTTCACGCCCCATTTCATATATAAGGCTGTCAGGATTTTCAGTAATCGCCCCAAGCGTCATAGCACGTGGAAAACTAATGGTACTGTCTAAACGCATACCCAAACCCCATTCCGCATCTATGCTAATCCAGAGCGGTGTTTTGGCAATTTTTTGGTATTTTTGGGTTAATTGAAATTGTTTGTGGGGTGTGCCTTGAAAAAAGCAAAGTCCTCCAATGTGATAATTTTTGATTAAATCTTCTAATTCTTGGATTTTTTCGGGTTTAGTTTCGGTAGTATTTGCGTAAGCTCTTGCAATAAAAAACTGCCCAATTCTTTGTTTTGTATTGAGGGCATTATATACGCTATCAGCCCAAAATTGGGCTTTTTGCTTGTTTTTTTCTTGAAAAAGTTGTGATAATTTTCCAAGATTTTTAGCTTGGATATTTATATTTTCAAGGTTTTTGCTTTCATTTTTTGTTAAAAAAAAAGACAAAAAAACAATATGAAAAAAAGCAAAAAAATTGTGGAACCAAATCATTAGAATTAGGAATTTTTGTATGGATTTATAAACTTATGATTTTTTTTTCAGTTTTTTACATTAAAAGCCAAAAATAATAAAACTTTTCAAAAGTTTTTAAACTTTTGAAAAGTTCGTTTAAAATCAACTATTTCATTTTAATCTAAGCCATTGCTTACTTTTTCGTCTTTTCCCACCTTGTTTGTACTGCTTTCCAATTTACAATTTGCCAAAAGGCTTGTATATAATCTGGTCTTTTGTTTTGGTATTTGAGGTAGTAGGCATGTTCCCATACATCTAATGCAAGTAATGGCGTGCCTTTTTCTTTGCTGATTTTGGACATAAGCGGATTATCTTGGTTTGCAGTAGAGATAACCGCAAGTTTGCCTTTGTTATCCACTATAAGCCATGCCCAGCCAGAGCCAAATCGGTTTTTGCCTGCTTCTGCAAATTTTTCTTTAAATTTTTCAAAACTCCCAAAACTACTTTCCAATAGTTTCAAAAATTCACCCTCAGGTTTTTGTCCTTCATTTGGGCTAAGAATTTGCCAAAAAAAACTATGGTTATAATGTCCGCCTGCATTATTGCGAATTACAGGAAATTTATCTGTAACTTTTGCCAATATTTCTGAAAGTTCCATGTTGGCAAAAGGTGTATTTTTGATGCCTTCATTTAGGTTTTTTACATAGGTTGCATGATGTTTTCCATGATGGATTTCCATTGTCATTTTGTCAAAATGTGGCTCCAATCCATCAGCTCTGTAAGGCAACACAGGTAAAGTAAATTCTTGCGAACGATATGTTTCAGGGGTATGCAAAAAATCATTTTCGTCATCATTTTTTTTATTTGCAAATAAAGAAAATGGTTGCAAAAATACCAATGCACTTGTAGAAAACAATGTTTTTATAAAATTTCGGGTGTTCATTTTTTGTTGTTATTTTTTAAAATTTAAAGAAAAAAGTAGGCTTTTTCTTAGTCTTTCCTATATCCAAATCTTTCAAGCAAAAAGTCTTTTTTTCGCCAATCCGCTTCTACTTTTACCCGTGTTTCCAAAAATATTTTTTGTTGGAAAAAACTTTCTAATTCTTTTCTTGCTTCAATGCCCAAATTTTTGAGGGCATCACCACCTTTTCCAATAATAATACCTTTTTGTCCATCACGTTCCACAAGAATATTTGCTCTGATGTATAAAATACCTTCTTTTTGCTTAAAATCCTCAATTAATACCTCACAAGCGTAAGGGATTTCTTGGTTGTATTGCAAAAATATTTTTTCCCTAATAATTTCCGAAGCAAAAAACCTTTCAGATTTATCTGTGAGTTCATCTTCTGGAAAATACGCAGGGTGATAAGGCATAAGATAAAGGATTTTATCAAATAATTCCTTTACGCCTTCACCATTTAACGCAGAAGTGATAAATATATTAGAGGGCGGAATATGCTCCTCCCAAAAAGTTTTGTGTGCTTGTATGTCTTCTTCTTTGCGTAAATCTGCTTTGTTCAACACCAAAATCACAGGTGTAGTGCTTGCAGTTAGTTTTTCGTGAAGTTTCAACAAACTTTGTGTATGTTCTTCCCTAAGTTCTTCCATATCCACTACCCAAAGAATCACATCAGAATCTTCTAACGCAGCATACACAAAAGTCATCATGGCTTTGTGGAGGGCATATTGGGTTTGGTTGATAATACCAGGCGTATCAGAATACACAATTTGGAAATCCGCTCCGCTCAAAATCCCCATGATTCTGTGGCGTGTAGTTTGTGCTTTGGCTGTGATGATAGATAGTTTTTCGCCTACGAGTTGGTTCATGAGGGTTGATTTGCCAGCATTGGGTCGCCCTACAATGCTTACAAATCCTGCTTTGAAAAGATTTTCCATTTTATTTTGACAAATGAATTTATATACAAAAATTAAAATTTTTTAGGTTTTAAATTTTTGGGTTTAATTTTTTGCAAAAATAACACAAAAATCAACAATAATGAAATGCGTTGTTGCAAATCGCACAAACAACATTTACAATTATCTCAGCCCTATCATTTCTTCGTAATCGTCCCACATGGCTTTTATCGTCCCAAATCGTGCTTTTTCGCCATCTTTGAGGAGCTTATACTCAAAAGCACCTTCTTCTGTTTTGGAAGGACTACAAATAAATGTAAAAGTGTTGTGATGTCTTTTGAATGTGATAAATGATTTGTTGTTTTCGTTTTTGTTGCTGACTATATGAAAGAGTTTGTTGTCTGCAATGGCTTGATATATAAGTGCTACGTCCATTAAAAAATATTTGGATAAAAGTGTAAATTAAATGTTTATACCAATTATAGGATTTTGGTAATTTTTAAATTAGACTATTTATAAATTAAGCAAATTTTTACAAAAAAAGAACTTTCTTATTAAACTGTATGTATTTTTGTTACAAATTAAAAAATAAACTAAAAAATCCATGAAAGATTTAGTAAGAATGCGCACTTCACTGTCACAAGAAGTAGCACAAGCATTAAACACACAAATAGCATTAGAAGCAAACTCATCAGCCAAATATTTAGCTATGGCTTCATGGTGTGGCGAACATGGTTTTGACAATAGTGAGGCATTTTTTCTTGCACAATCTAACGAAGAAAGAAATCACATGCTCAAAATTTTTGGTTACCTAAGCAATCAAGGTGCTAAGGCATATTCGCCAGAAGTTACAAATATTGGACATGATTTTGGTTCGTTGAGAGAGGTTTTTGAAACATCTTTGGAGCAAGAAATTGCGGTTACGCAATCCATACATAGCATTATGGACATCTGTCGCAAAACCAAAGATTATACTACCGAATTATTCTTACAATGGTTTATCAAAGAACAAATGGAAGAAGAATTTGTAGCACGCAAAATATTGGATTTGTATGACCTTATAGGGGAAGAAGGGCAAGGTTTGTATATTTTTGACAAACATGTACGCAAAGTAAAATTCTCAGAAAATGGTGAAACTGCCTAAAAAATAAAGCAATTATTCACCCAAATAACAAATACAAAAAGCATTTGAATTGAAATTTTTGTTTAAATTTGAACGCAAAATATAAGGCAAAAGCCATTGTTTATAAGCAATGGCTTTTTTGTCTTTAAAGCAATTTTTTAAAACCTGAAAAATTACACAAACACTTTCAAAAAAACATAAAAAATGAAAATTTACACCAAAACAGGCGACAAAGGACAAACTTCACTCATTAGTGGGAAACGTGTGTCTAAGGCAGATATTCGCATAGAAAGTTATGGCAATGTTGATGAACTCAACTCACATGTTGGCATGTTGGCAGATATGCTTGCACAAGACACACATTATGATTTATTGCGTGAAATCCAAGACCGACTTTTTATCATTGGTTCTCTATTGGCAAATGACCCTGAAAAACCTTTTGCAAAATTGCCCGAAATCATTGAACAAGATATTACAGATTTGGAAAATGCTATTGACAAAGTAAATGAATATATCCCACCAATGAGGGCATTTATTTTGCCAGGAGGACACATAAGCATTTCTCAGGCACACATTGTAAGGTGTGTGTGTAGGCGAGCAGAAAGGGGCGTTATCCGCTTAGAAAACCAATTTGATGAGCCTTTTGTGGTGCAGTACCTCAATCGTTTGTCTGATTTTTTGTTTACCTTAGCACGTCATTTGCACCATACATTACAAGTAAATGAAATTGCTTGGAAAGCAAGAGAAAGAAATTCATAAAAAAAGGTTTTTTAAGCAAATTTTGCTCAAAAAACCTAAAAAATTAAAATTTTTGTATTTGTTCCCCCTTTGGAGGTTAGGGGCTAATTATTTTACGCTTCGCCCATAGAGCCTCCACCAAAATTGATAGGAAAACCTATTGAATTTTGTGCTTGTTGATGTGTTTTGATTTGACCATGTGCTTGTTCATATTTTTTGATATTATCCACCAATGCCTCAATAAGTCTTTTGGCGTGGTCAGGTGTCATCACAATACGAGATTTTACGCGTGCTTGGTTCATATTGGGCATTACACGCACAAAATCTAACACAAATTCGCTTGGCGAATGTGATATAATAACCAGATTAGAATATGTACCTTCTGCTATATCATCATTGATTTCTATGTTCAATTCTTGTTCTTGTGGGCGTTGTTGATTATTTTTTGCCATAATTTTATGTTTGTTTGTTTTGGTGTTTTTTTTACAAATGTAAATTAAATGTTGTGAATTTGCAAAACAAACGAGAACGAAAAGAAATAAGTTCAGGCTTCAATTTTTGAAATTGAATAAAGAATTTATGCTAATTTCTGAAATAAAATAATATTTTTGATAATATTCTTGGTAGTGATGATAAAAAATAAAGACTAAATTATTTCTCTCTATTCTTTTTCATCATCTTTCTTGATGGTATTTTGGTGTGGAAGGTCTACAACAGGCGGAGCAGCTTGAAAAGTTGTGCGTTTGATGGCTTCTGCCTCTGCTTCTGCTTTTTCTTGTTGGCGGAGTTGTTCTCTGATAATGCGTGTATTGATTTCAACTTTGAGTACAAACAAATAATGTTCGTCAGAAAAAGGAATAAACTGAAAATCGTGTTTGCCAGTGGTTTTGCGGGCTATATCTATGAGTCCAAGTCCAGCACCGCCTTTTATAGAGAGTTTCCCCTCTTTGATTTGTTTGCGGTACATTTCTTTGAGTTCATCTTTGGAGGCATGATTTATTTGTATTAATGCACTTTCAAGTACATCTTTTTTTTCGGTGCTGATACGATTAGATGTGATAATATAATAACTGTCGTCTTTTTTTCCAATCATAAAAAGTCCTTTTCCTACACTTCCCTCAGTGATTTCGTCAGAGTGTCGTGTCATATTTTGGAGTGTTTCTACCATGACATGATACACTTTTTTGCGTGTGCTGGTAGTTTCACCTTCTCGTTCCATGTCGTCTTCTGCCATAGAAGTAAACATTTTGGTAATTTCGTGACTAAATTCACCCAAATACACCAATGAAATGCCATTGCCTACCAATTCATCAAAAATTGTAAGCACGGATTTTAGTAAACGAACATCTAATTTCATATTAGTAAAGATATAAAGCCCTTCAACCTCCAAAGGAATACGGTAAAATTGTCATTTTTATAAAATTATGATTACCCTTTGAGGTGAGAGGGTTTTTGTATCAAATATAGCAAAATCTATTCACATTTTTAAAAAACCCTATACAAAAAAAATAAAAATTCATAAAAATTTATAAATTATTTATAAATATTGTGTATAAATATTGAAATCTATACTTTTGAACAAAGGTTTTACTAAATTTCTACTGATTTTTTACTAATTTTGAAAAATTTTTAAAATTTATTTGTAAATCTAAAAAAATCATACCACAAAAAACGATATACTTTTTTTTAATACTTTTTTTTGAAAAAAATAAAAAAATCACACAAATAAATTTTGCACAAAAAACTACAACCGAAAAACAACAACACCAAAAAATATGGAATTTTTAGCTGATTTGGTCAAAATACTTTTGCCTGCGTCTTTGGTATTATATGCAATGTATGCAATGGTAAGAACTTTTACCCAAAAAGAATTGCAACAACACCAACTTTTATTGGACACACAGTTTCAACAAACAAAAGCAGAAATCGCACTCAAACAAAAAGAGGTTGAACTCAAAAATAAATCTGAAATCCTGCCTATTCGCCTACAAGCTTATGAAAGACTTGCATTGTTGTTGGAAAGATGCTCACCTTCGCAAATTGTACCACGATTGAATAATCCTGAATTCACTGTCGGAATGCTTCAATATGTATTTGTGCAAAATATTAGGGAGGAACTTGCACACAATCTTAGTCAACAAATGTATGTGAGCCAAGAATCATGGAATTTGGTTACAAATGCAATAGAAGAAATGATTACGCTCATTAATAATGTAGCCATTACGCTCAAAGAAGAGGATAATGGATTGGAACTTTCCAAAAAAATCTTAATGACTGCTAAAGAATTTCAATTAAATCCTACAGAAGACGCTTTGCAATATTTGAAAAAAGAAATACAGCAATTCTTTTAAAGGTTCAAAAAGTTTTAAAGGTTCAAAAAGTTTAAAAGGTTTAAAGTTCAAAAATTTAAGGTTCAAAGGGAAAAATTTAAAAAAATGAATTTTGTTGATAAACTCGCACAAGACGAGATTTTTGCTTTATTGGCACAATCAGCCCAAAATATACAAGTACCTGCTTATATTATAGGTGGGATTGTAAGGGATTGGGTTTTGGGCAGACCATCTAATGATATAGATGTGGTATGTGTAGGAAGTGGCATCACATTGGCAGAAGAATTTGCAAAAATTTGGGGTGAAAAACATCATTATCAGCCCGAAGTAGCTTTTTTTAAAAATTTTGGAACTGCAATGGTCAAAACCAACGATTGGATTGTAGAATTTGTAGGGGCAAGAAAAGAAAGCTATCAAAGGGATTCTCGCAAACCTATTGTAGAAAATGGCACATTGGAAGATGACCAAAATAGAAGGGATTTTACCATTAATGCCTTAGCCATAAGCCTCAATGCACACGATTATGGTGAAGTATTAGACCCTTTTGATGGTTTGAAAGATATTGAGCGTAAATTAATTCGCACACCACTTGACCCCAATATTACGTTTTCTGATGATCCACTCCGCATGATGCGTGCCATAAGGTTTGCAACACAACTGCGTTTTGATATTTTTCCTGAAACTTTTGATGCCATAAAAGATAATAAAGAACGCCTAAAAATCATTTCGCAGGAACGTATTACAGATGAATTGACAAAAATATTAAAAACTAATGTTCCTTCTTATGGTTTCAAATTGCTGTTTTATGCAGAATTATTACAACTGATTATGCCCGAATTAGTGGCACTGCAAGGTGTAGAAATGATAGATGGCAAAGGACACAAAGATAATTTTTTTCACACATTGCAAGTCTTGGACAATGTTGCACGTATTTCGGATAATATTTGGGTAAGATGGTCAGCTATTTATCACGATATTGCAAAACCTATGACCAAACAATTTCACCCAAAAGTTGGCTGGTCATTTCATGGACACGAGGACAAAGGGGCAAAACTTGTTCCTATATATTTTCAAAGGTTAAAATTGCCTATGGGAAGTGAAATGCGTTTTGTGCAAAAACTTGTGCGTATGCACGCAAGACCTATTCCACTTAGCAGAGATGAAATATCAGACTCTGCTATTAGAAGGCTTTTGTTTGAAGCTGGTGAGGATTTGGAAGAACTTATGAAACTTTGTAAATCAGATATTACCTCCAAAAATCCTGAAAAAGTCCAAAAAGTATTACAAAATTTTAATATTGTAGAGCAAAAACTCCAAGAAATAGAAGATAAAGACAAAATTCGCAATTTCCAACCTGTAATTACAGGCGAAATCATCATGCAAATTTTTGATTTGAAACCTTGTAAAGAAGTTGGTATTATCAAAACACAAATCAGAGAGGCAATATTGGAAGGGACTATCCGCAATGAATATGAAGAGGCTTATAATTATATGCTTCAAAAAGCAAAAGCACTTGGTTTGACACCAAAAAAATAAATACACCCATTTTTTGGAAATCACAAAAAACAAGCACAAAATCCTTGATTTTTTGTGTTTTTTTTTTGTGATATTTGTTTATATGTTTAAAAATAAAAATTATACAAAAATCACAACAACTTATTGGCGTTTTTGATTCTGGACTTGGTAGGCTGTCTATTTAGCAAAAAATTGCAAAATTGTTGTCTGTAGAAAACTTTATTTATTTTGCAAATAGTGTAAATTGTCCGTATGGCAGGGAAGGAGTAACAGAAATTGAAATTTTATCCAAAAAAATTGTGGATTTTCTATTGTCAAAAAATCGCAAAATTATGGTGCTAACGGATTTTACTTAATAACAATTTGTAGAAAATTCTAACAAAAATAAAATATAAACTAAAAAACATAGTTAAATGCTTACATTATACACCTATGCCCAATCACAGCAGTTGCCCTGCGGGCAGAAAATTGGAAACTTTCAAAAAGGAAGAGTCCAAGACTGAAGTCTTGAACTAAACCGTGTGTGTTTTTAGGAAGGCTGGGACGAAATGGGGTGATTTTGAAAGTTATTAGAAATTTTGAAAGTTATCTACTTTTTTAAGATTATTTTTTCCCCAAAAATTGGACAATCAATATTCAAATTTTGACCAATTTTTGAGATAACTCCAAAAGTATCGCCTTTTTTGTATTCTTTATCAAATGGTGTAACTTCAGCACCTTCTTCAAAAATAAGGTCAGCCTTTTTGTCATCAATAACTAAGTTTCCAATAACTTTGAAACCTCCTTTATGCACAGCATGCTCCAGCTCAAAGGTATTATCAGCCTTGATGGTAAGCATAATTTGATATTCTTTTGCCTTAAAAAATTCATAATTACCTTCCCAACTTTTTTCTTTGACTGTTGATTTTTGGGTTACTTCTTCTTTTTCGTTATCATTTTTTTCTGTATTTTCTTGTTTTTTGGTGGATTTTTCTACTTTTTCAGTAGTTTCTTTTTCTTTTTCGTTTTTAGTACCACAGTTCAATAAAAACATAGCCAGTAAGGCATAAAGTAAGATTATAAATTTCATATTTTTTTATTAAGGAAAATTAAGAATAAGCAAAAGTATTTTATTTTCGTTGTAAAGTCAAGTTTAGTTTTAAAAATAAAAAATAAATAAGTTAGTATAATTTTTTGTATAGTTTTTTATTTTTTGTCTTTTGTTGGTATTTAAAAAATGCTTGTAAAATTACCTATACACACCGAAAGCTCGTTTAATCCAAGATTGAAACGTTTTTTTTCGTTTTTTGGAGAAGATTTGGGCGAAATGGGGAGACTTTCAAAAAGGAAAAGTCCAAAACTGATTATTCTCAGCAAAAATAACCAGATTCCTACAAAATGGCAAAAAAAACGGTCTGTATCAAATACAGACCGTTTTTTTTTATGGATACTTACCTAATATTTTTAAGCAGTAGTTGTATTTTGCCCTTTTTGTACAGAGAGCGTAAGTTGTTCACCTTCACCGCTATAATCTGCAAGAATAGTATCACCTTCTTTTGCTTCACCTTTTAAAATTTCTTCAGCGATAGGGTCTTCCAAATACCTTTGTATAGCCCTGTGCAATGGTCTTGCACCATATTGTGGGTCATATCCTTTTTCTAAAAGGAAATCTTTTGCTTTTTCGGTTAGGGCAATTGTATAGCCTATTACTTGTATACGTTCAAACACATTTTTCAATACCAAATCAATAATACTGTGTATGTGTTCTCTTTGTAGCGAGTTGAACACGATTACATCATCAAGTCGGTTAAGAAATTCAGGTGAAAATGTTTTTTTCAACGCATTTTGGATCGTTGTTTTTACATACTCATCTTGGTTATCCATTTTGGATTTACTTGCAAAACCTACACCCATACCAAAATCCTTCAAATCTCTTGCTCCGATATTAGAAGTCATGATAATAATTGTATTTTTGAAATCTACTTTGCGTCCCAATCCATCAGTCAATACGCCATCATCTAATACTTGTAAAAGTATGTTGAATACGTCAGGGTGAGCTTTTTCTATTTCATCAAGCAATATTACGCTATAAGGTTTTCTACGAATTTTTTCGGTAAGTTGTCCGCCTTCTTCATAACCTACATATCCTGGAGGTGCTCCCACGAGACGTGACACAGAAAATTTTTCCATGTATTCGCTCATATCAATACGCACAAGTGCGTCTTCTTTATCAAAGAGATATTTAGCGAGTGCTTTTGCGAGTTCGGTTTTTCCTACGCCAGTAGGTCCTAAGAATACAAATGAGCCAATAGGTTTTTTAGGGTCTTTTAAGCCTACGCGTGTTCTTTGGATAGCACGCACAAGTTTTTGGACAGCTTCATCTTGTCCTATTACCCTACCTTTGAGTTCATGTCCCATATTTAGGATTTTGTTGCTTTCTTTTTGGGCTATGCGTGTGGTAGGGATACCAGTCATCATGCCTATTACTTCTGCTACATTATCCTCTGTTACGGTGTAACGTTTTCGTTTAGTGTCTTCTTCCCATTGAATTTTAGCTTGGTCAAGTTCATCAATAAGACGTTTTTCTTTATCTCTAAGTGTGGCAGCTTCTTCGTATTTTTGGCTTTTTACGACCACATTTTTTTCTTTTTTTACATTTTCAATTTTTTCCTCCAATTCCAAGATATTTTCAGGCACATGGATATTGTTGAGATGCACTCTTGCACCAGCTTCGTCCATTACATCAATTGCTTTGTCGGGAAGGAATCTATCTGAAATATACCTATCCGAAAGTTTTACACAGGCTTCTAAGGCTTCTGGTGTATAATTTACGTGGTGATGGTCTTCGTATTTATCTTTAATATTGCCCAAAATCTCGAGGGTTTCTTCTGGAGAAGTTGCCTCAATCATTACCACTTGAAAACGACGAGCCAATGCGCCATCTTTTTCAATATATTGGCGGTATTCGTCCAATGTAGTAGCACCAATACATTGAATATCACCGCGAGCTAAGGCTGGTTTGAACATATTAGAAGCATCAAGCGAGCCACTTGCACCGCCTGCACCTACGATGGTATGGAGTTCATCAATGAACAAAATCACTTCAGGCGATTTTTCCAATTCTGTCATTACTGCTTTCATGCGTTCCTCAAATTGCCCTCTGTATTTCGTACCAGCCACCAAAGACGCTAAATCTAAGGTAACAACACGTTTTCCAAAAAGCACACGAGAAACTTTTTTCTGCACAATACGCAATGCAAGCCCTTCCGCTATGGCAGTTTTACCAACGCCAGGCTCACCTATGAGGATAGGATTGTTTTTTTTGCGTCTGCTAAGTACTTGTGCTACGCGTTCAATTTCCTTTTCACGCCCTACAATAGGGTCAAGTTTGCCAATTTCAGCCATTTTTGTAAGGTCTCTCCCAAAATTATCTAAAACGGGTGTTCTTGATTTTTCGGAAGATTTGCTACCTTCTCTACCTGAGCCACTGCCACCACCAAAGATGCGTGATTCGTTTTCGTCGCTATCGTCGTCGATAGCGCTTGTTGGTTCGTTTATTCTGTGTTCCAATTGTTCGTGTATTAATTCGTAAGAAATGCCAAAAGAGTTAAGGATTTGTGTAGCAAGGCTATTTTCATCACGCAAAATAGTGAGGAGCATGTGTTCCGTACCAATAAGCGGGCTTTTAAAATTTTTTGCTTCTAAATAAGTCATTTTTAAGGCTTTTTCAGATTGTTTGGTGAGTGGCACATTCGCAGAGTTTTTGATGACAAAAGTCGCCAAAGCCTTTGTATTGTGTTCTATTGCGTCACGCAATTCATCTAAAGAAACGCCCAATTTTCGCAGTAAGGTAATCGCAAGACCTTCGCCCTCTTTGATTATTCCGAGCAAAAGGTGTTCCGTACCAATATAATCATGTCCAAGTCTTACCGCTTCAGCCCTGCTGTGTGCGATAACTTCTTTGACACGATTGGAGAATTTGGATTCAGAACTCATATTTTTTAATTTTTTTAGTAAAAAAACAATGAAATGGGCTTTAAAAGTTCGCTTTCGCAAGCTATTAAATATAAAAATAAAATGCAAATTTTTTTAATTGTTTTTTAGTTTATTCAGTTATCAGTTTATTCAGTTATTTTAAACCTTTTGAACTTTGAACCTTAAACCCCTTTGAACGTTAAACTTTTATATTCTTCCTTCGCAAAACAATAAATCCACTACACTAAGGTTTTTTTCAAAACCATTGCCAAAAACTTGTAAGTAAGGTGTTTGTGGTAAAATTGGTAACAGATTGGACGCTAATTTGTTTCTCAAATCTGTATAAATAATACTTTGTGGGCTATGTGGTGTATTTTCTATGATAGTTTCTGAAAAATTTTGTGTATCAAAATATTTTTCTGAAAAAAAATAAGATGTTTTTATTTTTAAAGCATTTAGACAAAAAGTCAGTAGTTTTTTATTGAAATCTGCTAAAAAGTCCGTTTTTTCCACATAAATTTTTTCTAAATTGTCAGCATAATATTCAAAAAAAGGCGATTTACGGTAAGCACTCACCAAAGTACGCCAATGTACGACCGCCCAACGCTGTGAATGGTCTATCAAAATATCGCTTGTAGATGTCTTTGGCTTATATTTTCGTACGGGAATACTCATATCAAAACGACCTTGTGCGGTCATAATGCTTGCTCTATTGCGAAAAGTTTGTTTTTGGTAATGTTCATGCAAATCAATGCAAACATTATCAGCTTGCTGAAAATGCAAAAAATAATCTACACAAGGCAGGTATTGGAGTTCTAAAATGAGGTGCAAGGGAAATAATTTTTTTAAATATTTGGATAATTTGTGTTGAAAATTATGCACTTTGAACAAAGCCTATAACTAAAACCATTATTTATTTGCAATGATTTTTTTGATATATTTAATTTCCACTCTAAAAATATGAAGCTGAACGACTGAATAACGCTAAATAATTAAGCCTTATTTTGTCTTGTGTTATTCAGGAGTATTTTTAGTATTTTTTGCCCGAATAATTTACGCTAAAATTTAAACCGATTTTATCAATAATTATAAAAAATCGAACAAAAATATGGTAAAAAAAGACGTTAAAAAAGTTACATGATTCCCAAAATACAGCAGACACAATAAAATTAGCGTTATTCTGTCGTTCAGCTTCCAAAAAAAGCCTTTCAAATATATTGAAAGGCTTTTTTTTATTCTTAAATCTTATTTTTTATCCCCTTCCGTGCATCATACGAATAAGTGTGCGTGAAAGGAAAAATAAAACTACACCAGCTAATATTACAAATACTGCTATTATGCTAAAAATATTTAAAGCTCCCAATTTTTCTACATACGCTGCAATATATCCACCAGCAATTTGTGCCACAAAAGGCGACAAGAACCATACACCCATAAGCATAGAAGCATACGTTACAGGGGCGAGTTTGGTAACCATAGACAAACCTATAGGGGACAAACACAATTCACCCAATGTATGAAAGAAATAAGTTGCCAACAACCACATGATACTTGCTTTTATAGCAGGGTCAGCAATATCGCCACCACGTTCAAGCACAGCACCAATCATAAAGAAAAATCCTATTCCTAATAACAACATGCCTAAGGACATTTTAACAGGAATACTCAAATCTTTATTTTGTTTGGCTAAATTTGACCAAATAATTGCCAAAATTGGTGCAAAAAGAATGATAAATAAAGGATTAACAGATTGAAACCACGAAGTAGGGATAAGAAAACCAAAAACCTCACGATTGATATATTTGTCTGTGTAAAGTGTCAAAGAACTACCAGCCTGCTCAAAACCTGCCCAAAAAAATGTAACAAATATTGTGATTACAAATATTACAGACATTCTATCCACTTCTTCTTTTGTGAGTGTTTCAGAAGTATTATTTGTACCTGATGTATCTTGTTTTATAGGGTATCTACCAATATCACCCAGATATTTTTGGGCAAGCAAATTGAACATAATTTGCCCCAACAACATACCAATACCTGCAGCAAGGAATCCATATTCAAAAGCATATCTTACGATTGTTTTACCATCTGCACTTTTTATTGCAAATAAATCTTCTGCAAAATATCCACACAAAAGTGGTGCAACTAATGCCCCAAGATTTATCCCCATATAAAAAATGGTAAATGCACCATCTCTGCGAGGGTCACCTTGCTCATACAAACTGCCTACAATCGTAGAAATATTTGGCTTGAAAAACCCATTTCCTACACACAATAATACTAACCCAATCCAAGTCATAAATTGACCTGCATTGAATAAATTGGTAGACGCCAAACAAAATTGTGCTATCATCATCAATATCCCACCAATCAAAATAGCAGGGCGATGCCCCAAATATTTATCTGCTAAATATCCTCCAATAATAGGTGTAAAATATACAAAACCTGTGAAATAGCCATACAATAAACTTGCATTGCTTTTGTCCATACCTATTCCGCCTTCTGCTACTGTTTTGGTAAGATACAATATGAGTAATCCACGCATACCATAATAACTAAAACGTTCCCACATTTCTGTAAAAAACAAAAGATATAAACCTGGTGGGTGTCTTTGTTGGGCAGTCTTATTTTCCATGATGGCTATATATATAAAGATAAGGTTTTATTCAAATGAAAGATAGTATAAATAATTGGTTTGTGGGCTGATAGATTATGCCTGAACACTTTTATCCAAATTAAAGCACAAAAATATATTTTATTTTTTGAATTGCAAACATTGGAAACATTTTTTTTAGATTTTTTTCACTTTTTTTAGATTTTTTTGGATTTTAACAACCATTTCCTCAAAAACATATTTTTTATATTCATTTTTTACTAAAAAATGTATTTTTTAAGGTTTGTTTCGTATTTTTACATGTTCTAAGCATAAAAAATGCCCAAAAATTAAAATAAAGCAAAAATATAAGAAATAAACAAAAAAATCATAACTATTAAAAACATCCATAAAAATTAGCCTATTTCCAAATGTTACTTTTACAAGAAATACAACAACACATTCAACAATACATTCAACAATTACCCTATCGCCCAGAACCTGTAGAGTTGTATGCACCTATTCAATATTTGATGGATTTGGGAGGAAAGCGTCTTAGACCTATTTTGGTAATATTGGGCTACCAACTTTACAAACATAATTATCAACATATATTGTCGCCTGCAGTAGCTGTGGAGGTTTTTCATAATTTTACATTGATGCACGACGACATCATGGACAATGCACCACTTAGGCGAAATATGCCTACAGTACATGAAAAATGGAATAATAATATTGCTATCCTTTCAGGTGATGTAATGCTTGTGCAAGCGTATCAACTTTTTTTGGCATGTGAAGGGGGATATTTACAAGAAATTTTGCAGAAATTTAATCTATGTGCCTCAGAAGTATGCGAAGGGCAACAAATGGATATGAATTTTGAAAATAGAAATCATAATGATAGACTTGTAACAGAACAAGAATATATAGAAATGATTAGACGAAAAACCGCAGTATTGCTTGGCTTTTCATTGGAATTGGGCGGAATATTGGCTGATGCACCCAAAGAAGATTTGGTGCTTTTGAAAAATTTTGGTGAAAATATTGGCATTGCTTTCCAACTTAAAGATGATTTGCTTGATGTGTATGGTGACAGTGATAAGTTTGGTAAACAAATTGGCGGTGATATTATTGCCAATAAAAAAACCTATTTGCTTATTGAAGCCTTGCAAATTGCACCAAAAGAAACCTTAGAGAAATTGAATTTTTGGTTACACAAAAAAGATTTTGATAAAAATGAAAAAGTGCAAAGTGTATTGGAAATTTATAATCAACTCCATATCAAACAACTTACTGAGCAAAAAATACAATATTATTACCAATTGGCATTTTCACAACTTGAAAATTTGCACGCAAAACCTGATAATAAACAAAATTTGGTGGATTTCGTAACCGCGCTTTGGTATAGAGAAAGTTAAAGCCCCCAGCCAAAGGGAGCAAATCTAAAAGTAATTTTTATTTTAATGAGATTTATTTATGAAAGCAAATTTTATTTTGATATTTCTTTTTTTTTTAATGCAAATGTCTTGTACTTCTACCATGAATAAAAAGGAAATTCTTATCCGAAAATGGCGTGTGGAAAGTATTGAAGTGATACCAACAGTGCAAGATACTGCCCAACCAACCATTAATACAGACGATAACAATCCAAAAAAATATAAAATTTGGTACGAATTCAAATCTAATGGCGTGTATATATGTCAGCGTGGTAGCATGGCAGACAGTGGCAAATGGGAAATAAGCACAAATGAAAAAGTATTGTTGCTCAAATCATTTCACCATAATAAAGATGATGCAGATTGTCTTATAGAAGAACTTAATCGCTATCTAATTGTTCTTTCTACACAAGAACGTGGCAAAAAAGAAATCCTAAAACTTACACCAGATAATTAAAAAAATTGTCAGTTTTTTCGGTTTTTTTGGTTTTAAAAATAAAAAAAATCATTTTTTTTATATTTTCCCTGACCAAAAGCCAAAAATTTACGTTACTATTATAATTGTTTGTTGTAATGTGTTTTTGTGTGTCTATATTTTAAAATACATTTATAAAAACCAATAACTGAATAAACCGATAACTTAAATCTGCTTCTCCATTTTTTTGATTTGTTTTAATATTTTTTCCTAATAACTATGAAAACCCTTTTTCTAAAAAAACAACAATATTATTTATTTTTAATCTCAATTTTTGCATTAAATATGATGCTTTTTGGTTGTAGTTTGAGCGAATTAAAACCAAATACCGTTTGCAAAGTAGGTGCTATCAATTATGCGTTGCTCAAATACAATAGTTCAAACCAAGTTACTGATGCAGAAATTAGCAATACCCTTCGTGTGCAGTATGAATATGACAATGTTGGTAATATCCTACGTATAAACAATTATAATAATAACATATTATATAATTATAGACAACATACTTGGGACAATACGTTGAATGTAGTGCGTGTAAGTGTATATGAAAAAGACAATCAAAATATTTTTCAAGAATCTAAAAGAGATACTTTTTTTTTGGATAACCAAAAACGCATTATCAAAATCAAAAAATCAGATAATACTTACAAACGTTTTGAATATGAAAACGATAATGTAGTGCGTGTATATTGGTTTAATGGGGCACAAGCTGAATCTTTGTATATCAGATACACCAATTTTGACAACGCTTTGAATCCATATTATGGCTCATCTTTGCGTATGTTTATGTTTGATGATACAGGAAATGGTTTTCATTTTTCCAAAAACAATGCTACACAATATACATATTACAACAATAACATAGCTTCACAACCGCAAAATTTATTTCATGCCTACGACAGCAACAATAACCCCATAAAACTCCAATCTGAAAGCGGAAACATTTTTTATTTTAGTTATGTATGTAATTAACCTAAGTTATCAGTTTTTAAGTTGTTAGTTTTTGCATAAATTTTGCTAAAAAATAGGTAAATATCATTTTATTATGTTTAATTTTAGCAAAAATTCTACTTATTTGTTGGATATAAAAAAATTGGAAAGAAAATTGTTTTTTTATCTCTAAAAATTTAAAAATTGCAAAAAAAACTGTCCAAAAAATTAATTAATATCATGCAAGAAACCATAAACGCAAAAGCAAAAAATCAACTTTCATTGTGGAGTATATTCATAGTTTGTTGTATAACGATATTTCTTATTTTGTTTAGCAGTGCATTGTATATCAATACACAAAACCAATTCCGATACCACAAAATGAGTGAAATAACTACTATTGACCAGCCACTCATTAGCCAAACACAAGCACTACAAATAGATTTGCAGTCTTGGGGTGTTTTGCAAAAGGATTATCAAATGCTAAAATTCAAACCTACATATATACAATCACAAAGCCTTTGGGAAGAACGTGTAAAGAAAAAATGGCAAAATATTGCCAATATCGTAATGGAAAATAGCATTTATGATGATAAAGGTAATATTGGCGAAACCCGCAAAGCGATTAATAAATTGGAGGCTTTGGACAGAAAAATTGTAGCATTGGTAAATAAAAATTTGCCTGTCAAAAATGAATTAAATCTTGATTTTGATAATCAATTACAAAAAACAAGGGTTATATTACAGGATTTTGTAGCACAACAAGAAATTTCTTTTCGTAGAAAAATAGATGAAATCAAAAGCCTTAGTGAAAACCTCTTTTATTTCATATCATCTATTTTTGTTCTTCTATTTTCGTTTATATTAGGCATGAATTATTGGTTTGCAAACCAAATAAATATTGTTTCTAAAAGAATAAATAGCAATATCAGAACGCTGATTGGCGGAAATCTCCCACAAAGATTTACAACACAATGGCAAGAATTTACAAATATTGTCCAAACTACAAACGACCTCAATGGTAGTTTTGAACGTTTGCAAGCATTGGCAGAAGAAATTGGTATGGAAAGATACAAAACTGAATTGCGTATTTTTGGTGGAAAAGGAGAACTTGGGGCTTCTATTACACGTATGCGTGAAAGTTTGGAAAAAATTGCTAATAACAACTTTGAACGTAACTTTTATAATGAAGGTTTTGCAAAGTTTTCGGAAATTTTACGACTTAGTAGCAGAGATAGCAAAATATTTTATGAAGATGTCATTTCTAATCTTACCAAATATGTAAATGGTGCGCAAGGCGGAATTTTTATCCTCAAAAATAAAAACAAAACCCACGAAGAACCTTACATGGAACTTCAAGCGAGTTATGCGTATGACAGGTTGAGGTCATTGAAAAAAACAATTTATGCCTCTGATGGTATTATAGGGCAAGCATGGCGAGAAAAAGACAAAGTATATATTGATGATATTCCGCCATCTTTTAGCGAAATTGTGTCAGGTATTGGGCAAGCAAAACCCAAAAGCGTACTTATTGTGCCACTTATTGTGAATGATAGTGTAAATGGTGTGTTAGAATTGTCAAGTTTTAGCAGTTTTTTGCCTTATCAAATAGATTTTATTGAACGCCTTTCTGAAAGTATTGCTTCTACGATTGCCCGTTTGAATGTAGATGATGATACCAAACGCCTTTTGTTGGAGTCCCAAGATATGACCTTCCGTATGCAAGAACAAGAAGAAGAAATGGTCAAAAATATGGAAACACTCATAGAAACGCAAAATAAAATGGCACAAAATAGTAGCGAAATGCAAGTACGATTGGAAGCCTTAGAAAAATCATTTTTGGTAACAGAAATGACCCCAAATGGAAATTTTACGTTTATAAATCCACTTATTGAAGTTATTTCGGGCTACAAATTCGAAGACGTTATAGGACAACACCACACAATACTTTTTGGCACAAAATCTGAAAACACACAACTGGATAAAGATTGGCGAAAAGTTATGAATGGCGAATTTGCACAAGGAGAATATGCACGCGTAAGACAAGATGGTAAAATATATTGGGTGTACGAAATCCTATATCCACTCTACAACACCAAAAGGGAAATCTACAAAATATGTTCTATTGGGTATGATATCACACGTCAGAAAATCCAAGAGCAAAAAATAAAAGAACAACTCACTGAACTCCAAATGAGCAAAAGAGACGTGGTAAATCGTATAAGGGAAGTGGAAAATAAAGCAAAAACAAAACTCCAAACCCTCCAACAAGAACTCCTCGTACAAATAAAAGAAAAAGATGCCATCATTCAACAACTCCAAAATCAACACCAACATAATTAAATTATGCAAATTATTATCATTGGGGCTGGAATCGCTGGACTTTTTGCTTGCAAAAAAATGCATGAAAAAGGACATGATGTAAAAATTTTAGAAGCAAAAAATCGTATTGGTGGGAGAATTTTGTCTAAAAATTTTTTGAAAAATACAGACGATTTTCTTCCACTTGAAATGGGTGCAGAAGAAATTCATGGACAAAAAAGTTTTTTGTATAAATTATTAAAAAAAGAAAATATCAAACTCAAAAAATCTCGCCAAAAACAAGATTTATACCTCTGGAAAACCGAAGAAAAAACACAACTTTATACAGAATTTGATTTAGAAGAGGGAAATAAAGATTTTCAAAATCTTGTGCATTTTTACCAAAAAACATTACACGAAGAAAAAATAAATATTGATACAACTGTCGGGGAAGTTGCCTATCAAACAGAACTCTCGCATAACGCTTACATACATTTAGATACATGGCTTAGTAATGCGTATGGTATGAGTATTGACAAAATGAAACTTGCCTCACTCCGCAAAGCTGATGAACTATGGAACGCAGGCATAGAGAATTTTGTGCTGGAAGACACAAGCCTTTCACATTTTTTGGTACGATATTTCATGGATATATTACACCTTATCCATTTTGAAAAAAATATTATCCAAATTGATTATACTACCCCCAATAAAATCACCCTCACAAGCCCACAAAACGAAGTTTGGGAAGCAGACAAAGTAATTGTATCTGTGCCTTTGTCAATACTCAAAAATAAAAGAATAAATTTTACGCCACCTTTGCCCCTTGACAAACAAAAAGCCCTTGAAAATTTGGATATAAAACGAGGTGTAAAAGTAGCCCTACGCTTTGAAAAGGCTTTTTGGGCAAAAAAAAATGGCTCTATTTATACACATTTAGGCGAATATTATGCGGTATTTCGCACCGAAAATACGCTTATGTTGTTGGTTTTGGATAAAAAAGCAGACGCACTCATGTCTAAACCAAAGGATGAACGTATTTCTTTTATTTTAAGTGATTTGTGTGAGGCTTTTGGTAATTTTTTGCCTAATTTTTCTTTCCAAGAAGCAATTTTTCAAGATTGGGGAGTTGAACCTTACATTGAAGGTGCATATAGTTTTGCCCAAAAAGCCCCAAAACGTACCCGCCAAACCCTCGCCAAACCCATTGAAAATCGCTTGTTTTTTATTGGCGAAGCTACTGATGTGCATTGCCCTGCTACTATGCACGGTGCTATGAATTCGGGTTTGAATATAGAAATTGAGGATTGACAGGGCTTACGCAAAAATGTGAAAAATTAGATACTTTGTTTTTAGGTATGTTGAAACGTTTAGACTTTGGACATAGTTTTCCTTGCGCACTTAAATTTTAGGTAGGCACAAATTTATTTTTGGTTGAATTTTTAGTATTTTGATTGTTTATTTACATACTTTTAAGCCTTTTTAAAAGTTTTCCCGCTACTATGTAGATTTAAAAAACACACATTCAAAATGTAGGAAAAAGGCTTTTTTAAATAATTTTTACTAAAAAATAATACGTTTTTTTGAAAAACTAAAACAAATATGGTGTTTAACGCTGTTTTCAGTTTGTAATGTTTCAAAAAATCAGGGCAGACCTCTGTAAACTACGGTACAGACCCAATTTTTCGAAAAATGTGATTAAAAATATTTTGTTTAAATCGTTCCAAAGCACTTTTTTTTTAATTCTAAAAAGATGTATAGTAATGAGACATTTTTATCCTTTTTTTATCCTGAACTCACGTTAAACGCTCGAGTAAAATCACTTAGAACCAATACATTTTTAAAACCCATAAAAAAAACCGTTATAAAATTAATTTTATAGCGGTTTTTTTATAAAAACTAACAACTGAATAAACTGACAACTTATTTTTTTATTTCAAAATTCTTTTCAAAAAATCCTCGTCCATACGGATATAACGTGTAAGGCTAAAACCATTTTTTGGCGTTGCTTTTTTGATTTTTTCCATTAGCAATTGAATACGATACTGCTTTTCAACTTTGGTTGTGTGTGTAGCAGTACGCAAAATTTTGATAAATAAAACTGCGTGGATACAAGTTTCTTTGCTCAAAATACGGATTTGACGTTGAAGACTGTTAATAAGTTGTGCCAATAATTCGCCATCACCTTCAATACAATATAAGATACCCAAAAGCAATTTTATTTCAAGATTTACATAAGGGTATTTTTTGAGGCTTGTATCATTGAGCAATTTGTTCAAACCACGAATAGCGTCCTCATACTTATCTGCATAATATGCACCTATTGCTCTATAACAAGTATAAGTAACATATTGTGGGATATTTTGTATATCTGGCTCAAAATCATGGAAAATACCCATATTTTCCTCATATAGATTTTCCAAACCGCCCATACGCAAAGCACGTTCAAGTTTTGTGAACAAAAATCTTGCTGGGTAAGTATGTGCATTGTAGCTTGAAAGCAAACTTCCTGCGCTATCATTTACTTCTTCATAATACCTTTCAGCCTTGCGATAGAGTTTGTAATGGTTATAATATTCCAAACGCAAATGCTCAAATACCACCGAAATATGAAAATAAATGGCATCTAATTTATATTGCTCAAAAATCAAATCAATTTTTTCAAAAATATCTTCAATTGGCTCAATCGTTTCGTCTTGCAAATGTTCGTCTTCTGCTTCCACAAAAAGGCGGTGAAAAATATTTACACAACTTTGATATACATACAAACGGTGCGATTCATATTTTTTGCACAAAGCAATAATTTCTTTGTTGAGAAGGATAAGCTCCAATTTTTCGGTTTCATCAACAGAAAAACTGTATGTGCCATATTTTTTGAAATAATCCGCCATAAAACTCTCTACTCTATCAACATCAAGCATATATGTTACATGGTGATTGTAGAGTTGCGAATACTCAAAATATTCTGGCGTATTTACATGAAGTTTTTTGAGTGTTTTATATACTGATACAAGTTCATTAGAAAGGTCATAATCCAACAATTCTTTTTCCAATTTGCGAAGTGTAGCAATGGCAATGGTTCTTTTTTTGGTAAAAATAATTTCATTGATATTAGCTACCTTGCGAAGCACATCAGTTCTTGGGCTTTCTATTTGCTCCAAAAGATATTCTTCTATTTTTTGGTTAAGTCTTGAACGTAAAGTATAATACGCATTATTATTTACGTTGAGTTCTTTCATGATTTTGTTATCAGAAAGTTGCTCATGGTACATATATTTTAATAAATAGGCAGATTTTTCTGCACTACTATCAATAAGTTGCTGATAAATTTTATCAAAATCTCCCTGCGAAAGTTGTTTTATAATGTTTTTTAACTTTGCCATATTTAAAAAAAATGTATTTTTTTTATTAAAAAGAATTATTTTTGTAAAATTATAAAAAAAAAATAAAAAACAAACAAAAAACAAGAAAAAATCACTTTTTTTAAAAAAAATAAAATGTAAGGAAGATTATGAATTGTAGATTATAAATTATGAATTGTGGATTATAAATTGTGGGTTTTATAGTATTTAAAATAAAGTAATTGTATTAAATTATATTATTGACAATAAAAATAATCTAAAAAAAATATTTTCCAATAATTATAATTAAAAATACTTTAAAAAATTTTTAAATCTAAAAATTTGAATCGCATAAAAAAAATAAAATTGGTATTCAAAAAATTAATAAAAACCCTAATCTATAATTTATAATCCATAATTTATAATTCTTAATTAAAAAAATATGCCACGTAGTTACCAAAAAGAATTGATGGACGACCTCACACTCGCCTCGCCTGCATTAGCCAAAAATCTTGATGAATTGCATTTTATCAATGAGTATCTTGGCGGATATGCCATAGTAGGTGATGCACTTAGGCGTGTAACTTTATCACAAAATATCACAAATTCACATACATTACGCATTGCAGATGTAGGAGCAGGTGGCGGACACACATTACGATATATTGCAAATTGGTGCAAGAAAAAAAACATTTCAGCTAATTTGGTAGGTATAGATGCAAATGATTTTATGCGACAATATGCGGAAAAAATCATTAATTCATACGCTAACATATCTTGGACAACACAAGACGCTTTTGTGGCAGACTTTTCTAAATATGACATAGTAGTTATGAGCCTGTTTTGTCATCATTTCACTGATGAACAACTTGTTTCGCTTTTTTCACAAGTCAAAAAAGGTAATGCTACACTTATTATTAATGATTTACACCGCAATCAAATCGCATATTGGAGTATTTGGCTACTCACAAGGCTTTTTAATGGTTCGTATTTGGTAAAAAATGATGCTCCGCTTTCTGTGTGGCGTGCTTTTGTTTATCAAGAACTTAAAACATTGTTGCAAAAAGCTGGTTTTGAACACATAGAAATTCGCTGGAAATGGGCGTTTAGATGGCAGGTAATAGCGAAATAAGGCAAGTTATCAGTTTTTTCAGTGGTCAGTTTTTTAGTTAAAAGTTGTTTGTTTCTTTGGCTTAGATGCAATAAAAAAAATTACAAAAATTTTGCAAAAAATAAAAAAAAGTATTAAGTTTGGGTAAATTTTTAATTTTTTCCAACAATCTTAATTCCAACAAACATTCATCATGAGTTACGATTATATCCGCATAGAAAAATTACGCAAAGAAGTCCACGCAATGGGCAAAGAATATTTTATCATGAAAGAAATGCTCAATGCTGGCTTTCTGAATATCACTCCCGAAGAAATGGACGATATGAAAGCACGTATGGAGGAGTTGGAAAAATTAAATACTGAAATACACAACATTGGCAGAGAAATAAATGATGTGCCTGATGTAGCAAAAATACTCATAGAAATTCGCAAACAACGTATTGAACGTGTGCGAAACCAAAGAATTATCCGAAAAGCAGAAAAAGCCAAAAAAGAACAGGAAAGACAACAAAATATTAAGAAAAATAAAACCGAAAATCCTACGTATCTTGGCTCTGTGGCACAAGGACTGAACTATAATGATACAAATTATGAACTTTTGGCTAAATACAATTTGCCACAAATAAATAATTTGGCTACACTTGGCGAAGCATCAAACCTAAGTCCCCAAAAATGGCAATGGCTTTCATATCACCGCCAAACTACCACAATAGACCATTATAACCGCTTTCAAATTCCAAAGAAAAAAGGTGGTGTGCGTAATATTTCTTCTCCAAAAGCCACTTTACGCATAGCACAAGGTTGGATTTTAACTAATATTTTAGAAAAAATCCCTGTACATGAATCTGCAAAGGCATTTATGAAAGGTGGTTCTATCGTTCATAATGCTACGCCTCACTTAAACAGTGATGTGGTGGTGCGTTTGGATATTCAAGATTTTTTTCCTTCGGTCAAATATCCACGTGTAAGGGGTTTTTTCAAGTCATTGGGTTATAGCAGTGCATTGTCAAGCATCTTTGCATTGGTTTGTACTGATGCCTTGCGTGTAGGTGCAACATTGGACAACAAAAAATATTTTGTAGCCATTAGTGACCGTTATCTTCCGCAAGGTGCTTGTACTTCGCCTGCACTTACCAATTTGATTTGTTGGAGTTTGGACAATCGTTTGAGCAAATTGTCTCAAAAATTGGGTTTCGCTTATACAAGATATGCTGACGACATGACTTTTTCGCACCCCGAAAAATCTGCCCAAACAAAAACACTCCTCAACATCACAAAAACAATCTTAAAAGACGAAAATTTTGTACTCCACCCTGACAAAACCCTTGTAATGCACACACACCAACGCCAAACAGTTACAGGCGTGTTGGTCAATCATGCACAAGCTACACTTTCAAGGCGTGATTTGCGTAGATTTAGGGCTTTTTTGCACCAATATGGCACAAAAGGTGAGGTAGAAATGTCAAAAATTTTAGGTAAAAATGCCACAAATTATGGGCGTGGATATTGGAGTTTTGTCAATATGGTCAATCCTGATGTAGCTAAAAAATTGGTACAAAAATATGATTGGCTGGCGGAATAAAAATAATTAAAAATTAGGAATTAAGAATTAGGGATAAATCACACAATTTTATTTTTTTGCCATTTCGCAGAAATTTGGCTGTCCTACGCTGACAAACAGCCAAGAGCAATATTCCGCTTGGGATATTTCTACGGAATAACAAAGGAGTTCATTTTTTCTTTTTCGCACAAACTTTCTAAGAATCTTTTGGTTTTAAGTATTCCAATCCATAATTTTTTATTTTTGTATATTATAATAACTTTTATTTGAAATCTTTTATTTTTTTTGTATTTTTGTAAATGAAAATTGCTTTTTGTTTATTTTTTAAAAATATGAATCCTAAGTAAAGACTTCCTATGAAAAAACCAAAAAAAGTAACCGTTAAATTTTTTTTGAATACGCACCTCAAATCTATGCCTGTAGACCCTATGAAAGAGCATGAAGATTGGGGTTTTCCTTTATATACACAAGTAACATACGACCGCAAAAACACACAAATAAAATGTAATTATGGTGGTTTTTACAAAAATATTGTTACAGTACACAGAGAACACGCAGATTTGTTGCGTTTTGAGGAGAGTATTTTTCGCAGGTGTGTATTATTTGAACTCGAAAAACGCAATGAGGATTTTCAGTTGAGGGGTTTGGGAGAGATTTATGATAATTATAGCAAATCTATTCCGCATCTTTTTAACAATTATTTAAAAATGCGTTTAAAAAATATTTTGCCAAAAGCACGTCCTACCCATTTATTAGAGGCTTTGCATTTTACTAAACAAAAATTACGCTTTTATGTGCTTTATGAGGCTTCGCTCAAACTTTTCGACAATGTAGAAAGCCTTATTACAGAGGAATTTAAGGAAGAAATGACACTTTTTACTGCATATTTGGAAAAATATGACAAAACGCAAACTGGCGAATTATATGGCTTTCCTGTGGTAATTGATTGGCTTGATAATTCGCATATCAAACAGATAAGAGAGGATTTCCCCGAAGAAAGCGAAAAATTAATAATACTTTTAGATAAAATTATCCAATCAAGTTTGGAATTGACATAAAAAATATTTTTCTTTGAATAATTTTCTTGTTTTTAATACTTGAAAATACCTAACATACTTAACACACATTAAAAAATGAAAAAATTATTTTTTACCCTTATTGTATTTTTCTTGGCAATACCTTTTGCCAAAGCACAAGATGCTGGCGCAGAAATGCGTCATGAAAACAAAATGATAGGCGAGATTTCGCTTCGCAAAATGACCGAAATGCAGAAAATAGAAATATTGCCTGCACAAAAAATAGAATTGCCAAAAGTTGCAATTTTATCATTAGAAGGTGGTACAAAAAATGAATTTGCACAAAAAATTCAATTATTTGCACCAAACAAACAACTAAGCAAAACGCAAATGCGTTTGCAACAAAAAGTAGAGAAAGTAGCGTCTTCTAAAACAGGACAATGGCTTATCAAGAAATTGGCTAAAATGCAACTTAAAAAGGAACTTCGCAAAGAACTTCGCAAGGTAAAAGGTAATAAAGTAGCAGAACAAATTTTACGTGAAAAATATGCTAAAAAACAAATGGCACTTTCTGGTAACCTAAAAATTGCAGTTATTCTTGGTATTATTGGGGTTATTCTTACGCTTTTACCTAGCGAAACACTTCAATTACTTGGTATTATTTGTATTATTGTTGCATTGGTGTTTTTGTTGTTGCATTTCATCAATAATTAACAAAATTATTTTAGTATAATTTTTCCATAAAAAAACGGTCTACACTTGTGCAGACCCTTTTTTTTTTCTTTTCCGTAGGAACCTGGCTATCTGCTAAGAATAATCAAGGAAAGAATTATTTTTGGATCTCACTACTATACAGATTTAAAAAAACACATTCAAAACACAGGAAAAAGACTTTTTTTAGTGTTTTTTACTGAAAAATAATTCGTTTCTTTGAAAAACTAAAACAAATATGATGTTTAACGCTGTTTCCAATTTGTAATTTTTCAAAAAAATCAGGGGCAGATTTCCGCAAACTACAATACAGACCCAATTTTTTGAAAAATGGCATTAAAAATATTTTGTTTAAATCGTTTCAAAGCACCTTTTTTTTAAATTCTAAAAAGATGTACAGTAGTAAGGCTAATTTTACAAAAACAGAAGAAAATTTTGTGGATGTAAGTGTTTTGCAATATTACCGCCCTCCTATAAGCCTTAAACTGGAAGAGTGGTTAGAAATTTACGAGATAAGATAATGAAAATTAAAGAATTAGTTGTACTTACAAATCTCTGTATCTGTAAGGCAGATTTTGGGGAGCAAGTTACGCTTAAATTTACCTTAAAAACTTATTTTTTCACTAAAATCGTCATATTACCAAATTTATCTTATGTTCATACCGCAAACACAATCACTAAACACCAAAAATAAACGCCCATCACCATTTTTTTACGCTTATATATTTTTACTTGATAGGGTAACCCCACAAACTTATTTTTGCATAAGTTTTTTTTATACATAAATTTCTTATATAAATATGCAAAAAATATTAAATTCAAAAGTCAAAGTGGTAATAGCAGCAATATTTTTATATATGTTTTTGACGTTGCCTAACGCTTTTGCTCAAATCAACCTCAACAAGATAAAAGACAAAGCAAAAGATAAAACCAAAGAATTGTTGGATAAAAAGCCTGAAAAAAAAACTAAACCTGAAAAAATAGAGGAAGGCACTAAAAACCAACCCAAAGAAGAAAAAAACACTCCTAATAAAGAAGAAGAAACTTCTACTGAAAAAGGTAAAGCAACCCTCAAAAAATTTACAGGTTATACAGGCGAAATTCCGCCACCTGCTGTTATTGATGATTATGGTAGGAAAGTAGGGCAAATATTGTTTTCAAAAAAACCCATAAAAACAGAAAACCCAGATAAAACTGCTATTACCAATGTATTTACTGCGGGTGATGAAGTATATGGCATGGCATACCTCTTGGATACGCGTAACAATTTGGATATGGATACCAAAGGCGTGAAAGTAAATATCAGAGAAATACCAAGAGAAAATAAACCTTTTGGAGATACCTATTCAGAATATCAATGGTTTTTTGGCTATGAAACTGAAAAATTCATAGTAGATAAAGAAGGAAAAAATACAGGCGAAAGAAAATATAAAGACCTTGATATTTTTGTGAGTGCTGACAATGCTTTAGATGCCAATTATCCGTATGAGTTTCTGAAAATGTTGCTTCAACACGCAGAAGTACCTGCCTATCGCAAATACGTCAATAAAGTATTTACTTTTCAAGTAAATGTTACCAATCATTATGGAGAAAAACTTGCAGAAGGCTATTTTACGTATGATTTGACCTCTGGATATGAAGCACTACAAAAAATGTATGCTACCCTCAACAAAAAAGCCATTGCCAATGTAAAATTAGAATCTAAACGCAACGACCCTGCCCTTGCCTCTAAAATAAAACAAGTAATGATTGGACACAATGTAAATGTGCAAAAAGTGTATTTCTCAACCGCAGATTGGGGTATGATACGCCATCAAGTGAGCGGTGCGGTTTTGAGACGTAGTATATGGGCATATATTGTCTATAAAAATGAAAAAGGCGAATGCTATTATGATGATGTACAATTTACTGAAGAATTTGTGGGCAATGCGTTTAATGGTATCGTCAAAAAAGCAGGCTATGGCACTGCCAATGGACAAATAGACTGCAATAATGTAAAGTAAAAATAAATTCAACACACTTTTTTTAATTTAATTATGAGCTTAGAAGCCAAAAAATACCTTGAAAGCGCCTCAAAAAAAATAAATGCAGGCAACAAAAAAGATGCAGAATCTGATTTAGATTTAGCAGAAATGGAAATTGATATGTTATCAGGAGACGAAGTTCCATCTTTGCAACAACAACTTATAGCACTCAAAAACGCTTTGAGTAGCACGGAAATCAACCCACAAAAACGTGAAGGCGTACTTAGCAGTTTGGAACGCAGGGCTGAGACAGTAAAAATGCGACTACAAAATAAAGATACCGCAAAGTATGAAATTGCTGATTTTGAAGAATTCTTTAAAAGAGAAGAAAACTTTGATAACCTGACAGCAGAAGACCGTGAAAAAATCCAAAAGCAAATAGAAGGATTTAAAAAAATCTCCCAAAAATATGCATTGGAAGAAATAATGACAGACCTTCATCGTATTTTGAAAGATTTGGAGAACGATTACCAAAATCTACTCAATGCTTTTGATGATGGAAATTATTCTTCTATAGATAGAGCTTTGAGTAATGCAGAAAGTACAGGGCGCAGGTTTGAAAGCGAAACTGAACACTTCAAAGAAAACGAAGAAGTAAAAGCATTGATAACTACTTTTGAAGAAATAAAAATCAAAATAGGCAAAGCTGTAAAAGCAAACAACGAAAAAGAACGACAAGCAGAAGAAAACAAACGCACACAACAAGAAGAAGAAGAAAGAAGAAGAGAACAAACTGAACAAGCAAAAGAAAATGCTTTTTTTGATTTACCCGCTACCATACCGCCCGCCATTCAAGCAGATGAATATGGCAAACCATTAGGAAGAATACTATTTTCTAAAAACCCTATTCCTATAGGCAAAGAAGATATAAGTTCCCTCAGCAACCAATTTGAAGCAGGGGACGAAATTTATGCAATGGTATATCTGCCTGATACCTTAAAAAATTTAGGCTTTGCAAACGGTTTCAAAATCTATATTCGTGATGCAGAAACTACTGGCTACTCTTGGATAGTAGAATACAGCAGTTTCAACTTTAGAACAAAAGCTGACGGTACGACAGATGCCAATGACAAGCATTATGATTTAGATGTGTTTGCGACACACGAAAATGCGTGGGATAAAAATATTCCAAACCAACTATTGAACGCATTGGTAAATTTTTTAGGCGAACAAAATAGTACTGTTTATCAACAGTTTAGAACGCATACTTGGCAGTTAGAAATGAGTGCAAACTATAAAACTGTTGCAAAAGGTGTTTTCCAATTTACGATTACCAAAGAAAGTGCAAAGAAAATAGAGGCTATGCACAAAACACACGTAAATGCACACCTCAAAGATTTTAAACTCCCTGAAAGCAAACGCCAAGATGACGCATTAGCTGAAAAAATCAAACAAGTAATGATAGGGCATAATGTCAATGTGCAAAAAGTGGTGTTTTCAACTGCGGATTGGGGTATCATACGCCACGAACTAAGTGGAGTAGTGCTTTGCAGAAGTATATGGGCATATATCATTTATAAAAATGAAGAGGGAAATTGTTATTATGATGATGTACAATTTATAGAAGAATTTGTAGGAAATGACTTCAATGGCACCATCAAAAAAGCGGGTTATGGAACTGCCAATGGACAAATATTGCCTGAAAATTTTTAATGTACTTAATTTAAACTAAATTTTAGGCTTCTTGTGAAATCCCTTAAAATCTGTATCTACCTTTAAATAATAAGGACAAGTACAATGTTTTTAAAGTTAATTTCGCAAGAAGTTTAATATATCTAAATTTCTATAAACTTTCCCCTAATAATTTCCCCAAAGATTTTACCACTAAAAAATCACTTTCCAATGCAAGTGTATTTGGGTGTGAATTGGTGGCTACTATTTTTTGAAATAATCCGCTTTCTTTGATACGTGTGAGTGCATTTTGGCTAAAAAGTCCATGGGTTGTGATTGCAAATATATCAGTTGCACCAGCATCTTTGTATGCTTGCGCAGATTTAATGAGTGAGCCTCCTGTGCGAATCATGTCATCATATATAATCACTTTTTTGCCTTTTACATCAGCATTAATGCTCGTAACTTCGGTACTATCACCACTCAATCGTCTTTTGAATACAAAAGCACCATTTATCTGCATATCATTTGCCAAAGATTCTACCCATTTGGCACGCCCAGCATCAGTACAAGCCAGCACAAAATCTGTGCCTGCGAGTTCTCCACACGCTTCTATAATAAGCGGTTTGGCATACAGATGAATTGGGCGTACATGATTTTCAAAATAATGTGGCAAACCTTCTGTATGCAAATCCAAAAACATCATACTAAAATCTTGTGTCTGAGGAATAGACGAAAGTAATCTTGCACGTGTTTTCGCAGTAACAATTTCGCCAGATTTTACTGCCCTTTCCATCGTGGAATATCCAAAATACGGAATAACCAACATCAAACTATTTGCACCATATTTGGCACAAGCACAAGCCAAATCATAGAGTTCAAGCGTATCACTGTCGTTGGTTGTACCACCTATAATAATAATATCTTGGTTACGAATTTCAGAAATAATGCGTTGATAGCGTTCCCCATCAGGAAAATATTTTACCAAAACTTCCCCTTTTTGTGCATTTGGGAGGTTTGGAAGCGTTTGCTCTAATAAATATTGGTAAGATTGTATGGCAAAAAGGATTTTCATAATTACAAAAAAAGAGAAATTTGTTTGAGTTTTTTTTGTGTAATTTATGTTTTTTTTCTAAAAAAATTGCCTTTTTTTTTATTTTAAAATGAATTTTATGAAGATTGCAATTTTGATAAAAAAAATCAAAAGACCAAAAAACTATAATCTTCCTACATTTTTTGTATTTTTGTCAAAAAAATTCATAACGATTTAGAAAAACTTTCAAATGAAAATACAAAAAATCCTTATTGCAAATCGTGGTGAAATTGCCTTACGCATCATGCGGAGTGCCAAAGAAATGGGCATCAAAACCTTAGCAGTATTTAGCGAAGCAGATAGACTTGCTCCACATGTATTATATGCTGACGAAGCGGTGTGTATTGGTGAAGCACCTTCTGCCCAATCGTATTTGAGAATGGATAAAATAATCCAAGTTGCCAAAGATTTTAAGGCTGATGCCATCCACCCTGGCTATGGTTTTTTGTCCGAAAATGCCATTTTTGCACAACAAGTCCAAGATGCAGGACTTATTTTTGTAGGACCTCCTGCCTCTGCTATTCGCAATATGGGCAGTAAATTAGGGGCGAAAGAAATTGCCCAAAGGCTACAAGTGCCTCTTGTGCCTGGTACTGCACATGCTATTACTGATATTCCAAAGGCTAAACAACTCGCCACCGACATTGGTTATCCTGTACTCGTCAAAGCAAGTGCAGGAGGTGGAGGTAAAGGTATGCGTATTGTAGAAAATGATGCAGAATTTGAAGACCAAATGCAAAGAGCAGTCAGCGAAGCCCAAAGTGCATTTGGTGATGGAGCAGTTTTTATAGAAAAATATGTTTCCGCCCCAAAACACATTGAAATCCAAATATTAGGTGACCAAGCAGGCAATGTAGTGTATCTTTTTGAAAGAGAATGTTCCATACAACGCAGACACCAAAAACTCATAGAAGAAGCCCCTTCGCCTGTGGTTTCGCCTGAAATGCGTGCCAAAATGGGCGAATGTGCGGTACGTTTGGCAAAAGATTGTGGGTATTATAGTGCTGGAACGGTGGAGTTTATTGTTGATGAAAAATTAAATTTTTATTTTTTGGAAATGAATACACGCCTACAAGTAGAACACCCAGTTACAGAACTTATTACAGGTTTGGATTTGGTCAAAGAACAAATCAAAATCGCAGAAGGGCAACATCTTTCTTTTTCGCAAGCAGATTTACAAATACATGGACACGCTATAGAAGTGCGTGTATGCGCGGAAGACCCTTTGAATAATTTTTTACCTGATTTGGGTACGCTTTCCACGTATCAAAGACCACAAGGCACAGGCGTAAGGGTAGATGATGGCGTGAGAGAAGGCATGACAATTCCGATTTTTTATGACCCAATGCTTGCCAAATTGATTGTGCATGGAAAAGACCGTACTGAAGCCATTGCACGCATGAAAAGAGCAATTCACGAATACAAAATCACAGGCGTAGCCACTACATTACAGTTTTGTGATTGGGTACTGGGGCATGAGCAATTTACCTCAGGAGAATTTGACACTAAGTTTATAGAAAACCATTTTTCGCCTGAAATTCTCAACCAAAACTATAAAAACAAGGATTTGACAGATGAAAAAAATATTGCACTCGCTTTTACTGCATGGTTTTTAAATAACCAAAAAAATAACCAAATACAAACCACTCAAACACAAAATAATGCTACAATAAGCAAATGGCGAAAAAATAGGGTTTAGTTTTTTTTAGTTTTCCCAGTTGTCAGTTACAAAATATTTTTTTAGGTTTTAATTTTCTTAAATAAAACTTGATAACTGACAACTATGTTTCACTCCCCTTCTGGATATTCTTCTTTTACTTTTTCAAATTTACCTATTTTTTTATTCCAATTCATGTAAAGATAATTGGCAAAAGTTTTTTCGCCTTCTGCCAATTTTTCACCGTTTGTAAGTTGAAAAATAAGTTTTGTGCCATTTTCAGGGATTTCCACAAAAAAATCTTTAAAGTTTATAAAACCCATTTTCTCTTTTTCTGGAATTGCGATATCCATTTCTTGCTTAATAAAATCCAAATTTAATACTTCTTTTGTGATAATATTACCTTCTACATCATAAAAAACCATATTTTCTATGCTTAAATTTGCACTTCCTTCTACCAACGCATAATAAAAAAAACCTATTATATCACGTTTTTCGCCTGCCCATATTGCCATATTGCCATATACCATAGCAAATATCTCGGAAGTAGGCGGAGAAGATTCTTCAAACGCCAAAAAATTATTTTTAATACTATCCGTAATTATTTTTGCATCTTTAAAATTTTTTCTAATGTGTTTTTCAAAAAAATCTTTCAAAAAAATTGTTTTTCTTACGTTTTGATTATTTTTTAGTTTTACATTTTTTGTCAAAGTATCTATTTTTTGATTGTTTTTTTGTGTGGGATTTGTATCACAATAAACAAAAAAAACAAATATAAAGCTATAAAATAAAGTTTTTAGCGTATTGATATTTTTCGTCTGTTTTTCATATTTCATAAATTTATTTTTTTAGCATTGTAGTTTATTTTGTTTTTTACAAAATTACAAAACAATATAAAAAATATAAAAATGAATTTATGATTACTACAATATAATTGATAAAGTGTAGATTTGACTTGATAAAGCGTTTTTCTTCAAATTTCCCAAAACATTTATTTTTCCCAAATTACAACACGATTTTTTTTAATACTACAACATAATCACACCTTTAATTTTGGTTGCCTTGTCATAAATATCAATAATTTCGTCAGGCGAAAGCATAACTTCTTTAGCAGTAAAACTCGTAAAATTTCCGTTTTGTGAAGATTTTAAGGTAATTACAGCAGTTTCGGGGAAAAAACTACTAAGTTGTGCAATAATTTTATTGTCAGAAGGGCAAATAAATTTGAACATATACAACAAAGGAAATTCTTGTGTTTCTTGAAGTTGTAATCTTAGTTTTGCCCATATATCATGGTTTTGGGAATTTTCCATAAAAAAGTAAAAAGCCACCTAACCCCAAAGAGGGAATAAACAGCCTAAAATTGTAAAAAATAAAAAAACTAACAACTGATTACTGAAAACTGAAAAAACTGGTTACTAATTTTCATTATCGTATATCAAAACTCCCACCGCCTATGCGTTGTCCATCACAATAAAATTCTACATTGTGTCTACCACTTTGGTATTCACCTGTGCGTGCAAACACAAAATTTACCCTTTGGCGAGAATTATCAAATAATATTTGTTGTCGGGCAGAATAATTGAGTGTTTGATTGGGTAATTTGAGTTCTCCACCTGTATTTGGGTTTACAAGCACCGCACCAGTTGGCTCTATGACACGAAGATAAATATCTTTGTTGCCAATTTTAGCAATTTTATTATCTGCAATACTAAACGAAATATTAAGTTTTTCTATGCGTGAAGCACGATATTGACCACCACTTGTTTCTTTACCACGTTTATCTACTGCGTTTACTTGCACATTTTCACCTTTGATTATCGCAGCTTCATCAACTTTGGTTTGGAGTTGTTCCCTTTTGGTTTTTTCCTCAATATTTTCGGTAATGAGTTGATTTTTGATGTCTTTAAGGTTAGAATTTTCTTTGTACAATGTTTCTGCGGTTGCTCTTAGTTTGTCAATTTCTTTATCTTTAGCTTGGAGGAGCATTTCGTATGCTTCAATTTTATCTTTATATTTTTTTACTTGGTCTTGCGAAAGTTGTGTAGTTTTGCGGAGTGCTTCTCTATCGCCTTGCACACGTTTTATGGTGTTTTCCAAAGAATCTACAATAGATTTTTTATCATCACCAAGTTGTCTTGCTTTTTCAATTTGTTCTTGGAGGTCATCTTGTAGTTTTTTGAGGTCTTTTTCGTAACCTGTTTTTTGTTCAGAAAGAAGTTTTTCGTATTGTGATTTTTGGGTGCTTAGGTTATTTTGCATGAGATAAAAAAGCACTAATACGGTAACAATAAGGCTTAAAATCAAAAAAATAACTATATACTGGCTTGAACTTTTGCGTGGTTTGGGTTGTATATTTTCCATGATAAATTTAGAATATTAAAAAATGTGTTCTATTTGTAAGTGTTTTGGGAAATGTTTATGACAAATACATAACAAAGAAAACAAATAATTGATTTAGGTTTTTTAGGTTTTTTGTTTTTTTTTAACTTGCAAAAATAGCTTTTTTTTTATTTTTTACAAATGATTTTTTTTGGTCTTACATTTTTAAAATTTTTTTGCGTAAAAAATTAAATTAAAAAATCATTTTTAACAAAACCTTTTGTATTTTGGATAAAAAAATATAATTCATGAAAATTTATAGTTTATTTACGCCTTTTTATGCCCAAATATTGCTTGCTATGATGCACTTTGCAGGTTTATTGGGATTAAATTGGCAATATACACGTCCTTATTTTGAGGCATTGATTGCATTTAATTTATTGGCAAATATGGCGGTTTTATTATATTTTCACTATCATAAAAGCCTTGTTTGGGAACAATCATTTTATATTTTTCTGTTAATTTCGTTTTTTACAGGATTTTTTATTGAAGTATTGGGTGTTCATACCAAAATAATATTTGGTGAATATTGGTATATCAAAAATATGGGGTTTACTTTGTTTGATGTACCTTTGTTGATTGGTATTAATTGGTGTATGTTGGTGTATTGTGTAGGAGTTTTTAGTCATTTCTTATCAAAAAAAATCCCTCATATTTTCCCTGAAAACACCTTTTTAAAATCATTTTTAGGAGCAAGCCTCATGACTTTTTTAGATTATTGGATTGAGCCTTTTGCAATTTATTTTAATATGTGGGCATGGAAAGATGGTGTTGTCCCTTTGCAAAATTATATTGGTTGGTTTTTTACTGCTTATTTTTTGATGTTTATTTTTCATTTTTTACCTTTTAATAAAAAAAATCCAGTGGCTATTTGGCTTCTTATATTTCAATTTTTATTCTTTTTTGGAAACACAATAATTAAGAATTAGAAATAAAATAACCAGATATATTGAAATATTTATTCCTAAAAATATTGAACAATTATATCGCCAAAAAAAAAAAACCTTTTGAACAATTTTGCTCAAAAGGTTTTTTATAATTTTATATTTATTTTTTTAACTTATTTTTTCGGAAGTTAAAATTAGTTTTTTCTACGATTTTCACCATCACGCTCACCCGCAAGAATCATTGCACAACGGAAACCAATTGTAGCAGTACGTCCTTTTTTGTCTAAGAAACGACGTGTTCCAGGCGAACACCAATAGGCTACATCTTTCCAAGAACCACCTTTGTACACACGTACATCATCAGTTACAAGAGAGTTAGGTTTGTCTGTTGGGTTATAAGGATTTTTGTTTTGGTTGGCAGGTGTTGGTTTTGCAGGGTCAAGATATACTGTAGCAGAGTCATTGCTTTTGAGTTTGGTGCTATCAAGGCGTTGGCGACGGAAAGGGTTAAGGTCATCAACATCTCTAAAAGACATTGGACGATATACGTCTTCTACCCACTCACTCACATTACCACCCATATTATAAAGACCATAATCATTTGGCGGATAAGAGAATATATATTCTGTAATCAAAGCACCATCATTCAATTTACCAGCGATACCAGCATAATCACCACGACCACGTTTGAAGTTGGCAAGCATGTGTCCCATGTCATATTTTTTGGTATCATAAGGGTTACGAACTGCATGACCGTCCCAAGGATAGATACGACCGTTTGTTTGGTTTTCGTCATTATATTGTGTACCTACAAGTGCTTTTGAAGCATATTCCCATTCAGCTTCAGTAGGAAGGCGATAATCAGGTACTACAAAACCAGATTCCAAAGGCACTTTTTCACCATTTTGGAAGTTTGGCAGTGACTCGATTTTGCCTTCTTTTTGTGCTTCTTTTGCAAGATTTTCATTTACAAGTGCAGTACGCCATTCACAGAATTTTTTTGCTTGTTCCCAAGAAACCCCCACTACTGGGAAGAAACGGAAGCCAGGATAACGCAAATAGTTGGCTACATAAGAGTCATTGTAAGCCAATTCACTTGCCCATACAGTTGTATCAGGCAATAAGATTTGTTTGCGGAAATCGTCCAAAGACAATCCTTGTGGCACACGACTTGCGTTGGCTTGGTTTTCATAAAAACCCATAAACTCCAACCAGTGAATGTTTGCTACTTCGGTTTGATCCATGAAAAACGATTGAATACTCGCAGTACGTTCCACGTTATCACGTGTATAAAGGATATCTTCTTCACTTGACCCCATCACAAAACGACCACCTTCAATAAATACTAAGTTTGGTGCATCTGGTTGTCCTTCATATTCTTTTACGGTAAAGCTGGTTTCTTTATTTTCTTCGTCGTTGTATTTTACACCTGTAACCATGCTTCGTGTGCCTTTGTCGCTTACATTTTTACTGTTTTGAAACTCGCTTTTTCTTTTAAACAAAAAACAAGAAGACAGCAAAGATACACACAATAGGGTAAGCGTTAGGTTTTTTGCTATCTGTACAATAGGTTTATTCATATACCTGTTACTTTATTAAAGAGTAAATTATTTTTAAATTATTTTTATATTATTTTTTTTTAATTGTATTTTTATCATGCAAACAAACTATTATTTTGTTATGATGTTCATAGCAACCCAACACACGAATTGTGCCAAGCTACTGAGGTTGTACGTATTTTTTGGGTAATATGTTTTGTTTTTTTCAAAAAAAATAAAACTTTTTATTCAAAAACACCTGCAAATATATAGACTTTTAGTTTTTTTTCTGTTTTTTTGTCTATGTTTTTTGTTTTTTTTCAAAAAAAATAAATATTTCTTGTAAATCATCAAAAACCAAATAAAATAATGGAAGTTGTCTGTTATCAGTTTTTAAGTTGTTCGTTTTTTTATAAATTTAAGCCATTTTATATTTTGAGAAAAAAATTATACAATTTAAAGTTTTTTGGAAAAATATAACACACAACTTGAATTAAAATTCTTGCTGATTTTCTTATATTTAATTTTACTTTTTTGTAATTTTATAGGTACTTTTTTTACAAAAATTGTTAAATAATTCACTTTTAAATAAAATTTTTATGACTGTAAAATCCATATTTGACGCACAAGCATACAAAGAAATACTTGCACGCATTGAAAATTTAACGCCTGCTACACAAGGATTGTGGGGCAAAATGGACGTGGCACAAATGCTCAAACATTGCACCCAACAAATCAAAATCGCAACAGGTGATACCAAAATTCCAAGACTTTGGATTGGTTGGCTTTTTGGCGGTTTTTTGAAAAGTGCTTTGACTGATGATAAGCCTTTTGGCAAAAATAGTCCTACATTACCCAGTTTTAAAATTGTAGAAAAAGTAGATTTTCAACTTGCAAAAACAGAACTTTTGCAATACCTTGATAAACTCATCAAACAAGGTGAAAAATCCACAGAAGGTTATTTACACCCATTTTTTGGCGTACTTACCGCAGAACAATGGAACAAAGGCACATGGAAACACCTCAATCATCATTTATCGCAGTTTGGTGTGTAGTTTAGTTTTTTCAGTAATTCAGTTTTTACTGACAACTTGATTTTTTTACAATTTTTTCCTAAGCCTTGCTACAGGGATTTCAAGTTGTTCTCTGTACTTGGCTACGGTTCTGCGGGCTATTTGGTAGCCTTTATTTTTGAGCATTTTTTCAAGTTTATCATCAGAGAGAGGTTTTCGTTTGTTTTCATTATCCACCATTTCTTTGAGGATATATTTTACTTCCCTGCTACTTACATCTTCGCCTGCTTCGGTAGAAATGCCTTCTGAGAAAAAGTATTTGAGTGGAAATACACCAAATTCTGTTTGAATTGATTTACTATTTGCTACACGTGATACGGTAGATATGTCCATGCCTATTATATCTGCAATATCTTTGAGAATCATAGGTTTGAATTTGCTTTCGTCTCCTTCCAAAAAAAAATCGTGTTGGTACATCAAAATTGCGTTCATGGTTTTGAGCAATGTTTGTTGGCGTTGTTTGATGGCATCAATAAACCATTTGGCAGCGTCCAATTTTTGTTTTACAAACGAAACAGTATCTCTTATTTGCCTATCTTTTTTGTTGCTTTTGCTGTATGTGTCCAACATGTCCGCATAAGTATTATTGATACGCAATTCTGGGGCATTTTTAGAATTGAGGGTAATGGTAAGTTTTCCATTATTATTATGCAAAATAAAATCAGGGATTACGTATTGTGCTTTTATTTGGTCGCTTGATGTTTCGCCTGGTTTTGGGTTAAGTTTTAGGATAAGATTGATGATATCTTTGAGTTGTGCATCAGTAATATCCAATTTTTTAGAAATTTTGTCGTAATGTTTTTTTGTAAATTCCTCAAAATAATTTTCCAACAATTCAATGGCAATTTTAGCTAGTGGATGTTCTTTTATTTTGCGTTCAAGTTGCAACACAAGACACTCTTGCAAATCTCTTGCACAAATACCTGGAGGGTCAAAACATTGAATTTTTTTGAGAATCAACATTGCTTCTTCTTCCGAAGTTTCAAGATTTTGGGTAAAAATCAAATCATTTACAATCGCTTCAATTCGCCTACGCAAATACCCATCATTGTCTATGCTACCTATTATTTGCAAAGCGATTGCCCTATGTCGTTCTGAAAGCCCCAAAAAATCAACCTGCATTATCAGGTTTTCATTGAGGGAAGTTGTCATGATAATAGGCACTTCTTTGTCGTCTTCTCTATAATTATTATCTTGATAATTGTAACTACCATAATCATCTTGTGGTAGATAATTTTCTACGCTTATCTCCTCTACATGGTTGTAGTCGTCATAATCATCATTAAAATTGTCGTCATTAAAGTTTTCACTAAAATTATCATCAAAATTTTCATCTTGGCTTTTATAATCTTCCTTAAAATCATCTTTTCCATCTTCATAATTGCTATCTCTTGCATTGCTCAAATCACCATTCAAATCGTTGAGTGATTCATTGTCATTTTCGTTTTCTCGTGGGTCTTCCAACGCAGGATTTATTTCCAATTCTTCTTCTATCCTGCTTTGCAATTCTGCAGTAGGGATTTGAAGTAATTTTATAAATTGTATTTGCTGTGGTGAAAGGGTGGTTATTTGCTTTTGATTTTGGGTAAGTTTTTGCATGAGGTTACAAATTTTTGAAACAATGTGCGACTAATAATTGAAGTGTGAAACCAATAAAAAAATTAACAGAAAATTAAAATGTAAGGAAATTTTGGAACGAAAATAATACTTTTTTTGAATTTTCACAAAAAAAAAGATTTTTTTTATTTTTTTTGGTATAATTATTGGTAAAAAATTGCACTTAAAAAATTTATTTTTAAAAAAATTTTTAAAATAATTGGTTGTTTTAGGAGATTTTAACGATAAAAAAAACATTTTTTATTTTTGAATTTGTTTTTTTTCAAAAAAACACACATCTTTAAGGCTTAAAAAAATTCAAAAATGAATTATCCAAAATTTATCTTCTTTTTTTGCCTTTTTAATATTATTTTTTTTCTAAATTTTTCGCCAAAAATTTTTGCCCAAAAAACACAAGACAGTTTACAAGAAATACATTATCAAATCTTAAAACGTGAAATTTTGTATCAAACTGTACGATTTGTGTTGAGTGAGCATTATGGATTGTTGGAAGATGCCAATCGCCTGCGAAATAGTACGCTCAACATCATAGAAAAAGGTATTCCAAGTGCCTGCGAAGATGCAAAAAAGATTTTTGATGCCTTCAAAAACAAACAATATATTGGACAAGGCACCCTACAACAACGTATTGATAAACTTTGCAAAAATATTAATACAGAACTTTCCAAGCTCGCAAGACGAGAAGATTGGCTAAAAACTGTACATACTTTCTATCAACAACTCAAAGAAAATAGGCAAGAAATAGAAAAAAATTTAGCGGAAAATAATTATCAATTTCCTACTGATACACTCACAACACAAATCCCTACCACAAAAAACACCACCAAAAATCCACTCGATAATACTTCTTCACAAGATACTATGGCTATTTTTGTCGCTTTTTTTCTGTTTTTGGCTTGCGGTGCAGGCATTTATTACTTGACACAACAAATTAAAATGTTGCAACAACAAGTAAAAGATTTGCAAGAAGATTTTTGGGAGAAATATAGTCGCTTGGACAATCGTTTGGATATTTATACGCCTCTCAATGAACACAAAGCTACTTTGATACAATACCAATACCAAGCACAACAAATAGAACAGATTATACAACAAATTCAAATTCTGCAACAACGCAACCAATACAAAATGTCGCCCGAAGAACTTTTTGCACAACGTACCCAACATTTAGAACCGCACAAAAATCCACCTGAAGTAAAATTATATTATGCTTATTGGGAAAATAATTGTTTTCACACAAAATATTTTAGAACTGAACCTACACAAAATCATTTTTTTAAAATAGAAATTAACCTTAATTCCCCACAAGTTGCTACCTACAAAATCGTAGAACGCTCTGAATATCAACAACTTCCCTTACAAAATGCAGAGCAACTGCTTGCCCCAATGTGTTTGTATGCAAATCCGCCTTATTATGATGCAAAAATTGTTAATTTGGAAGAAGGTATTTTAGAGAAAAAAGAAGATTTTTGGGTAATTAAAAGAAAATTAAAAATTTCTTTTGAAAAGTGAAAAAGTAATCAGTAAATAATCAGTAAAATTAAGTAGCCAGTAATCAGTTTTTCCAGTTATTAAAAATAAAAACCAAAAAAACTGATAAATTTTATTGATTACTCAAAATCATTTTTCCAAAAGTATCAATATAAAACGCTACACCATTTTGTCTTACAAGCGCTTGTCCATTTTTAAAACTTCCTACCCAATCATATTTTGGTGCGATGGCAAATTTGCCTGTTTTATCCAAAAAACCCCAATAACCATATTCGTCCATTACACTGCCCAATCCTTCTGAAAAAGGGTGTGCATCTTGAAATCTCAACGAAATAGCCAATTTACCTTCCATATTGATATAGCCAAAAGTTCCACCTTTTTGTGCAACAGCCAAACCATCTTTAAATTCGCTGATATTGTCATACACCAAATCAAATAATTTTTTGCCCGTTTGGTCAATAAATGAATATTGATTGTGTTCTTTAACCAGAGCCATGCCTTGCGCATTAAAATTTTGGGCAAATTGGTATTTTAGTTGGCTAATTTCTGTGCCTTGCGTATTTACAAAACCATATTTTCCGTCCAATTTTGCCACCGCAAAATCATTTTTAAAACTCCCTACCCAGTCATATTTTATACTTGTAAGATTACTACCTTGTCGGTTGATAAGTCCCCATTTTCCATCTTTGAGTACCCAAACGACATCTTTATAGTAGTAATCCACAAAATGATAATTATCTACGTGGTTCAATCTTTCGCCATATTTTGTAACTTTTGCGAGTTTGTCATAATCACCATATTTTTGTTGTATGGCTTGTCTTTTCAAAAAACCATCATATTTACTCAACCCAAAACCAAGTCCAGCAATAAACATCATTATCAAAAGTGATAAGCCAAGCCCAGTCGTTGATTTTGGTTTTTCATAATGGGCTGGTTGCGTTTTTTGTTCAGTTTTTGGGGTTGGCTTCGCTAAATTTTTAGCCCAATCCCCCCAAACGGTCATTTGGTAATTTTTGGGTTTTGCATTGAATAATATTTTGCACCATTGTTCTGCTGATGGGCGTTGATGTGGTAAAATATGCCCTTTTTCAAAACATTCTAAGAAAAGTTTTTTAATTTTCTTAGGCATTTCCCCAAATTTTTTGTGTGGGTCAGGAATTTGGTCAAAATATTTTGCATTTTCACCATTTGGAAACAATCCTTCTGCTATTTTTTGCTCATTGGCGGTCAAATGGCTATAATTTCCATTACAAGTGCCTGTGAAAGGGTGCAAGCCAAAAAGTATTTTATAAAAAAGTACCGAAATAGAAAATCTATCCCATGTTTCATCTACAATATCATTTTTCAAATCCACCGTTTTACTTTCCACAGGGCTATATTCTTGTGTAAGTTTTTCTGCTGGAAACAATAAATCTGAACCATCAGCTATGGCAATAGAATCAATATCCACAATAGAAATCGCACCTGAAAAACTGACTTTGATGTTTTCGGGTTTTATATCTACAAATGTAAAACATTTGGTACTGTGTATTTGATTGAAAGCTGAGGCAATATTATAGCACAATTTCATGCGGTTGTGCATACCTTCCGCAGTATTGCGGTTATATCTTTCGTGCCAGCTTGCAGGTAATCTTAGCGAATTATTGAGGTTACAAAGTGTTGTAAGGTCATATTCACCAGGTGCTTTTTTCATCAAAAAGCCTGCAAAATTACCATGTTGATAAATAACATCTTCAGGAAAAATAACCGAAAATTCATTTTTCAAATGTGGCGTATATTTGATAAGATATTCTATTTTTTGCTGGCGTGAGGCATGCCTTTCGTTGTCTTTGTAGAGTTTTACGACATATCCTTGCAATGCTTGTGGATACACTACTTCATGTATTGTGCCTTCTGCACCTTGTCCTATACATTCTTCTTCTATTTCTAAGCGTTGAAAACGCCCATTATATAGTTCTATTGCCATAGATAGTTAAGATTATTTTTTTTCATATAAGAACGTAAAGTTACAAAATAAAGTTTGCAATTTTAGTGAAAAAACTTGTATTTTAATTTAGTTTTTCCGTTTTTTAGTTTTTTTTATGTATAAAAAAATGAAAAAATGCCTTTAAAATTTTTCTTTGTCAAATAAACGTTTATTTTCGCATTTGTGGTTAAAAAATCAAGTTACCAATTGTCAGTTTTTAAGTTATCAGTTTTTGTAAATGTATTCATCTTTAAGTTTTTATTTTACAGAAATTTACAAACAAAAATCTATAAAATTATTCATCATAAAAATACAATATACAACTTGAATTTAAGGCTAAAAATTTTATTAAAAAAATATTTCAAAATCAATTTCAAAAATAAGTTTAAAAATAAATATTATGGCACAACAACGACCATTGGCATTTCTTTGCATTGCTACTTACTACAAAGGCATGGAATTTTTAAAAGCCTGCAAACAAGCAGGCAATATCGTATATTTGGTAACAGACAAAAAACTTGAAACAAAAAATTGGGGCAGGGAAAATATTGATGAGATTTTTTATCTGGAAAATAACACCAATACACGTGAAAACCTTGAAAACATGGTTTTGGGCATATCTTACATTATGCGTTCTCGTTTTATTGACCGTATTGTAAGTCTTGATGATTTTGATGTAGAAAAAGGTGCATTGTTGCGTGAAACTTTCCGCATTGATGGCATGGGTATTACTACTGCACAGTATTTTAGAGATAAACTCGCTATGCGTATTCGTGCCAAAAATGCAGGTATTTTGGTGCCTCCTTTTAGTCCATTATTTCATGATGAAACGATTACCGAATACCTCCAAACCGTACAAGCCCCTTGGGTTATCAAACCTCGTTCGGAAGCCTCTGCAACGGGCATTAAAAAAGCTCATACCTTAGACGAAGCATGGCAAATAATTCACGACTTGGGCAACAACCGCCACAATTTTTTGATAGAACAATTTAAACCTGGTGATGTATTCCATGTAGATGGACTATTTCAAGAAGGAAAAGTCATATTTGATAATGCAAGTCGCTACGTCAATCCACCTATGGAAGTAGCGCACGAAGGCGGAATATTTCGCTCAGTAAGTATGCCCAAAGATACCGCAGACGACAAAGCACTCAAAGCACTCAATATTGATGTGATGAACGCATTTCGTATGCAAACAAGTGCTTTTCACTCTGAATATATCAAATGTAAAGAAGATGGCTTGTTTTATTTTTTAGAAACATCTGCCAGAGTAGGCGGTGCAAATCTTGTGGAAATGGTGGAAACTGCCACAGGCATCAACCTATGGCGTGAATGGGTAAATATGGAAACTGCACTCGCAAAAGGCGTAAAATATAAATTACCAAAAGTGAGTTACACACACGCAGGTATTATTGTGTCATTGTGCAGATATGAATACCCAGATATGTCGCCTTTCAATGAGGAGGAAATCGTTTGGAAAATGGAAAAAGAACACCATATTGGACTTATTGTGAAAGCCAAAAAACCTGAACGTGTATTAGAACTTTTGGATAAATATACACATATCATTCGCCACGATTATCACGCTTCTGCCCCTTCACCTATTAAACCTACAGATTAATAGTTTTTTTTAAAAAAATAAAATTTTGCTTACTACTATACAAATTTTAAAAAAACACATTCAGAAGACAGAAAAAAGGCTTTTTTTAAATCGTTTTTACTGAAAAATAATTCGTTTCTTTGAAAAATTAAAACAAATATGATGTTTAACGCTGTTTTGAGTTTGTAATTTTTCAAAAAATCGGAGTCAGACCTTCGTAAACTACAGTACAGACCCAATTTTTTGAAAAATGGTATTAAAAATATTGTGTTTAAATCGTTTAAAAGTACTTTTTTAAAAATTCTAAAAAAATGTATAGTAGCAAGAAAATTTTGGAAATGCGGTTTGTCTAATAAAGGCAAATCGTATTTTTTTTAAAAAAATAAAATTTTGAAAATACGTATATAAGCCCTAAAATAATACCAACACATTAAATTAGCGTAAAACAATCATTCAGTTTCAATAATTTTAGACCTGAAAAAATAAAAAAATGCAGTTCTTGAAATTTTTTCTTTAATTTTACGTACTCATTTCGTATCTTGTGAAAAATTTATTTACAAAATTTAAAATAATCTTTAAAAATATACAATTTAATTTATAAAAAAACCTTAAAAAATATGTATAAGTCATATTTCTATCTTGCTATTTTGTTTTTGTCATTGGTTTTTGCGTGTAAAGAACGTGAGCCTGCACCTGGTTTGGAGGCACAAGTTGCCAATAAAGATTGGCAGACTGATGGTATGTTTGTGGCAGGACAACGAGTGGAGGCAGCACCTTATGTCAAATTACGTTTTTCAAAATCACTTGTGAATGGTTTGCAACTCAATGGGCAAAACTTAGGTCCTTTGGCGTTGTGGTCTGTTGCTTCTGTAAATGGCAATAATACCATTTCTATTACATACCCAAGTTATGTTGATGGTGGTGGTACTTTCACAAGCCAAACCCTCAAAATAACCAAAAGTTCTGACACAGAGCTTTGGCTTGCCCCTTTAGATGGGCAAGATGTATCATTGCTTGGGCTTATCAATCTTACACAAGGGAGTGAATTTCGTTTTTCGCTTAACCCAAATTCTATATCCAATGTTACAAGTGCAGAACTCATAGGCGTAACTTGGAAAGGTTCAGGCGACAATGCTGGGTATTATACCACAGGCGCAACACCTGTAAAACAAAGTGATGCAAATTTCACCCTGAAATTCAAAAGTTTTTATGGTGTTAATTATGTGGAACTTAGTGGCACGCCTTCGCCTATTACATGGGCTTTAAATCCTTTGAAAACAAAACTTATTCTTTCTTATCCAAGAATAAACCAAACTGCTGGAGGTGTCATTACTTTTGATATTAAAACGCTTACAGCTACACAACTTACGCTTAGTGCTGTTAATACCGTAAATATTGGTGGCATCATTACTTTTCCTATTGGACAAGAGTTGCGCATGATTCCGCAGTAATTTAGCCTTTTAATTTAATTCCAAAAACAAAAAAAAACATTGTCAAATAATATTTGGCAATGGTTTTTTTTAGACTTTGGCTCACTACTATACAGATTAAAAAAAACACACTCAAAACGCAGGAAAAAGGCTTTTTTAAATCGTTTTTACTGAAAAATAATACGTTTTTTTGAAAAACTAAAACAAATATGATGTTTAACGCTGTTTTCAGTTTGTAATTTTTCAAAAAATCGGAGTCAGCCCCCGTAAACTACGGTACAGACCCCATTTTTTGAAAAATGTTATTAAAAATATTTTGTTAAAATCGTTTCAAAGCACTTTTTTTTTAAATACTAAAAAGATGTATTGTAGTAAGATTCATAATAAAAAAACCTCTCTAAAATGATTTTAGAGAGGTTTTTCGTTTTTAAAAGAAAAAAAATAATCAGAATTTGTTACAAACTCTTTTAATACCCAAACAATTTTTCAAGGCTTACTTCTTCTACTTTGCCATATTTTTTGAGGGTTTCAAAGTTAAGTTTATCTTTTTTGCCCAAAACAAGCGTAATACGTGGTTTTCCTTTGATGTATTTTTGTTGAAATGCCAAAATATCTTCCCATTTTAACATAGGGATTTTTTGGTAATAATCTTTGCGTGGGTCTTCTGTAAGTCCAAGTTTTTGATTATTGATAAAATCAAACAAAATTTCTGATTTGGTGATGCGTTGTGTTTCCAAATTGCTGATAATTTGTCCTTTTGCGTTGGCAAATTGTCTATCGCCACTTGGGATATTATCCACGATATTGCTCATAGCAGAAAGTGCATCTGTGAGTTTGTCTGCTTGTGTGCCAATGTAAGACGTAAAATAGCTTTTTTTCTTCAAATCACCTGCTTGTCCATAAAACGCATACGTGCTATACGCCAATGCTTTGGATTCTCTGATTTCCTGAAAAACTACAGAACTCATACCACCACCAAAATATTCATTATAAAGTTGAATGGTTGGTGCGAGTGCTTTGTCGTATTTAATACCTTCGCTTAGGCTTAGGATTTCTGCTTGTACCATGTCAAACTCCGCCCAATACACTTTATTTTCACTAATTGGTAATTGTTTGTATTCGCGTGGTGCAGGAATTGGCAAGAATTTTTTAGGTAATTTGTGGTTTTTTTGCAAAATTTTTGTGATATTTTCTACACTTTCACCGCCATAATACAAAATATTGTGTGGATATTGGAGTATATTTTTTACAATATCGGTTAATTCTTTTGGATTAATAGCTTTCAATTCGGTTTCAGAAATAATATCATTGAAAGGGTTTTTTTCGCCATATTGTGCATAATTTTGCAAACCGCTACGCAAGATCGCACCTTTGTTGAGTTTATTATCTTTGCGAGATTTCAACATTCTTTTTACCACATTGTTGTACGCATCTTGGTCAGGTTTTGCATTAGCTAAAAGATTTTCAAATAAAATAAGTGCTTTTTCAAAATTTTCATTCAAACCCGAAAGACTTACATATACCCTTTCACTTCCCGAAAATACATTGAAACTACAACCAAGTTTGTAAAGTTCTTTTTTGAAATCTTGTGCAGAATATTTGTCATCACCCAAAAAGCGAAGATAATCCACCGCAAGACCAAGTTTTTTGTCGTGCATATTGCCCATTTCAAGGACATATTCTAAGGAGAAAAGCCCATTTTCGGTATTTTTTTTATACAAAATTTGTACATTTTTTCCAGCCAAATCTTTGGTAATAATATCTTTTTTGTAATCCAAGAATACAGGGCTTACTTTTTTGGCTTCTGTTTCCAAGATATTTTTTACAAAAGGAGAGCGTTTATCTCTGTTCAATTCTACAGGCGTAATTGTAGGTTTATCTACTTTGAGGCTATTTTTTTCGCCTTTTCTTTTATATACAACTACGTAATTTTGGGCATAATAACGGTTTACAAATTGCACCAATTCGTCTTTTGTGATGGTTGCAAGTTCATTTGTTTCATTTACCACATCTTGCCATTCCATGCCATAAATAAAAGCATTTACAAACGCATCAGCTCTTGCATCATTGCTTTCAAGTTTTTGCATATTAGATTTTTTGAAATCATTGAGAATTGCGGGCATAAGCCAATCTTCAAATTTGCCTTGTTTTACCAATTCTAATTGTGCCAACAATAAATCTTTGACTTCCTCCAATTTTTGTCCTTCTCTTGCCCTTCCACCTAAGAAATGTATGCCATAATCTTTCAAACGATATACAGATGAATATGCACCTTGTACTCTTTGGGTTTGGTTGAGGTTGAGATCAATAAGTCCAGCTTGACTATTGCTCAGTACCATGTCAAGCATGGTAGCAAGTTGCATTTCGCGTGTATTGTAAGCAGGCAAACGAAATCCTATTTGCAAACCTTCTGCATCAGGCCCTAATACTTCTTTTTCAATTACTTTGGTCAAAAGTGGTTCAGCTTTGACAGAAAACGCAGGGATAAGTTTTGGCATCATATTGCCAAAATATTTATCAATGTATGCAATCGTTTCGGTAGGGTCAAAATCACCGCTCAAACAAATTGCCATATTATTAGGCACATAATACGCATTAAAATACTTTTTGATTTCGGTCAAAGAAGGGTTTTTTAAATGTTCTATTGTTCCAATAGTAGTTTGTGTTCCGTATTGATGATTTGGAAAAAGCGTAGCAAACATCAATTCTGATGATTTTCTGCCATCATTATCCAGGGAAATATTTTTTTCTTCATAAACTGCCTCCAATTCTGTGTGGAAAATACGAGGCACCATATCCGAAAAACGGTTTGATTCTATTTTGAGCCATTTTTCAAGTTGGTTTGAAGGGATTTCATTTACATACACCGTTTGTTCAAACCAAGTATAAGCGTTTGTACCAGTTGCCCCTATTGCTCCGAGCATTTGGTCATATTCATTGCCTATGGCAAATTTGGAGGCTTGCCCTGCGGTTTTGTCTATTTCTGCGTAAATTTCCTTGCGTTTTGTTTCGTCTTTTGTTTGGCGATAGGTTTCAAAAAGCTGTTCAATTTTGTCTAACAGTGGTTTTTCGCTTGCCCAATCAGAAGTACCAAATTGTGTAGTCCCTTTGAACACCATGTGTTCCAAATAATGTGCAAGCCCTGTAGCATCAGCTGGGTCATTTTTGCTACCTGCTCTTACTGCGATGTAGGTTTGGATACGTGGCGCATTTTTATACACAGACATATACACGCGTAACCCATTTTTGAGGGTATAAATGCGTGTTTTGGTAGGGTCATTTTCTACACTTTGATACATGTAGTTGCCTTCTGTAAAGGTTTTGGTTTGTGCTTGTGTTTGAGTAGGCAAACACAATGCAGAAATTAAAAAACCTAAAGCAAGGGTTTTTTTGAATAAATTTTGCATTGAATATGTTTTTTTCTTGTTTAATTTTTTTAAAATTGACACTTGCAAAATTAAATACAAAAAAAATAGAAATACGAAAAAATGGGGTTAAAAAATTAAAAGATTGAAGGAGTTTATGCTAAGATTTTCTTTTTTATGAAAAAAACACTAATTTTGAACGTATTTTTAACAATATTTTTTAACATATTTTTTATAAAAATGGCACTCGTTGAAATGGTAATGCCCAAAATGGGCGAAAGCGTAATGGAAGGTACTATCCTCAAATGGCTCAAAAATGTAGGGGATACCATAGCTCAAGATGAGCCAGTATTGGAAGTAGCTACCGACAAAGTAGATACCGAAATTCCAGCAACACATGCAGGTATATTGCAACAAATTTTGGCAAAAGAAGGCGAAGTTGTTGCTATCGGAAAAGCCATCGCTATCATCACAACAGGCGGAGAAACCGCCCCTAATACCCCAAAAACAGACGAAAAAGCAAATGATAAAAGCGTACAAACCATAGAAAATACCATCACACAAGCCCAAAATCTTGTAAATGCACCCACCGAAAATCATACACAAAGTAATAGATTTTATTCGCCTCTGGTAATGAGCATCGCAAAAGAAGAAAAAATTTCTATGCAAGAACTTGATGCCATCAAAGGCACTGGAGCAGATAATCGTGTTACCAAAAAAGATATTTTAGCCTATATTTCTTATAGAAAACCGCAAACGATTGCATCAAATAATAATACTGCTACGGTTATTACACCTCAACCTTTGTCCAATGAAAAACCACAAACCCTTATTACACCTGCAACAGTAGAACCTACTGCCCAAACTGCGGTGTCGTATAGTGGCAAAGCGGATATTATAGAAATGGACAGAATGCGTAAAATGATAGCACAACGTATGGTAGATTCCAAACGCATATCACCACACGTTACTACTTTCGTAGAGGTTGATGTAACCAATATTGTGCTTTGGCGTGAGCGTGTAAAAGATGCTTACCGCAAACGTGAGGGTGAAGGCATCACTTATACCCCTATTTTTATTGAGGCAATCGCAAAGGCATTAAAAGATTTCCCTTTGGTTAATTCTTCGGTAGAAGGTGATAAAATTATTGTCAAAAAAGATATCAATGTTGGTATGGCTACTGCTTTGCCATCAGGCAACCTAATTGTGCCTGTCATCAAAAATGCAGACGAACTCAGCCTTGTTGGTTTGGCAAAAAGAGTAAATGATTTCGCTGTACGCGCCAGAGCCAATAAACTCAACCCTGACGAACTTTCAGGTGGCACTTATACCATGTCCAACATTGGCGGATTTGGCAATGAAATGGGTACGCCTATCATCATGCAACCGCAAGTCGCAATATTGGCTTTTGGGGCTATCAAAAAGAAACCTGCAGTTATAGAAACACCAACAGGTGACATGATTGGCATAAGGCATTTGATGTTTATTTCACATTCCTACGACCACCGCATCGTTGATGGTGCATTGGGGGGTATGTTTGCTAAACGTGTAGCAGAATATTTGGAAAAATTTGATTTGAATAGAAGCATTTAGTTTTTTGATAACTATTCAAACATAAAGTTTAATAAGCACATTTTGAAAAACATGGTAGAAGTACAACCATGTTTTTCAAAATTATATACCAAAAATCAATAGTTAATTTTTATAATAAAAAACCAATTTCTCCACTTGCAACGTGAGCGATTTTAATTGTTTTTCTACATCAGTCCAATTGTGTAATACAACATCAGCCAATACCGCAGGCACAAAAAGGTGTGGTGTAAGGTGTTGGAGCGTGGTTGGGTGGTGTTGTTGCATATTTTCTTGTTGGGATTTCAAATAATGCAAAATCTTTTCGCTTCTTTTTTCCCAAAAATCAGCTACAAGTGGGTGCGGTTTTCGGTTAATAAACGTATTTTTTTCCGTTTTTTTGGTTTTGAGTTGTAGGTTAATCGTTTGGGCATTGTGCATAACTTCCAAAGCAAATTCAGACGTACCCAATTTTGCATAAATGCGGTTTGTGAGGTTAAACAAATTGTCATACACGCTAATAGATTGGTTTTCTTGGCGTGAAAGTTTTAGGAATTCTTGTTTTTTGAGCAAACAACCACCAAAATATTGGTCAAGGTTTGGTGCTTCCACATATTCATCTTCCACTGTGAGCAATTCATCTACAAAAGTTTGGTGCATGATGCGTGTTTCTTGATACACTTCTTGCTCAAAATCTTGGATTTCTTGGCGTAAAGCAGGCAAATTGACCGCAAGCGAATAACCATGTTGTTGTATGCTTTCAATAACTGTTTTTTGTATAAAATCAAACTGTTCAGGGCGTTGCCACAAGGCGTGTGCCATTACAAAACAATCCATCAAATTGACCGCATTTCTATCATGCAAAAATGCAGAAGCACGCAACAACCTTGCAATTTTTTTCCAACGCCTATCCGATATTTTGAGTGGGCTTGTGGTATTTGGGTGTGTGTTATATTCTTCTAAGTTGAGTTTTACTACTTGAATTGTGTTCAATACTTCCGCAGGGAGTGTAATTTGGTCAATATCTTTCTGCCAAAGGAGAAGGTCTTGTGTTTTTATTTTTTGGTCAATAGGCAAATCATCTTTATAGGTATCTTCGGTATGCGTGAGCATGAGCAAAAAATTCTTTGCTTGGCGAATTTCTTGCAAATAATACCTGACCAAAAACCTATCCCAAAGGGCATCTACGCCTTCATTTTCTTCTGGAATTTCGTTGGAAGCAGACATCAAAGCGTGGATATTTACCTGCATTTCTTGCTCGCCATTTCTGTATATTTTTTCGTTCAAAATTGTCAATAAAGCATTTTGGATGGGTGCACCAGCTTTCCAAATTTCGTCCAAAAACACTACATTTGCATTTGGGAGATATGATTCCGTAATGCGTTCATATTTATCTTCGTCTTTAAGTTTTTTGATGGAAATAGGACCAAAAATCTCATCAGGTGTACTAAATTTGTGCATCAAATATTCAAATGCTTTGCCATCAGCAAACGCAAATTTTAATCTGCGAGCAAGCAAACTTTTGGCTACGCCAGGCGACCCAAGCAAAAAAATGCTTTCGCCTGCCACCGCAGTCAATAGAGCAAGACTCATCACTTCTTCACGTTCAAAAATTCCTTTTGAAAGGCTTTTTAATAGATTTTGTATTTTTTGAAATAACATTTTGTATTTTATGCTGAAATTTTAAGTTTTGATTATTTATTTTCTTCTCAAACAAAAAGAATTGCCCCAATGTTATCAAATTGTACTAAAAATTATCCTAAAAATACATTTTACCAATATATTTATATGCGCGATAACACACATTTACAACAACTTAGACCTATTTTACAACTTGATAATGCGGAACAAAACACGCTCTTAGCGTTCCAAAACGAAGTATTACGCCCAATTTTAAAATTTCAGCACGAGATTTTTATACAACTTTTCGCAGGATATTTGACTACACAAAATATTTCATTTGAAAAATTAGACCAAACAAAAATTAAAACCCACATCACCCAGATTATCCAAAAAAACACCATTATTCGCCAGCAATGTATTGGCATTGTGATTGGATTATTTACCACATCGGAATTTCAGTTTTTCCTTGAAAATCAACAAGATATACAAAAACGTATTGCTAATATGCTCATTGAAAGGCTTTGTAGTGTATATTTGTCATAAAAAGTGTGATTTTTTATTTTTCTGGAATAGTTACCCCATTTACTTCTTCAAATTCTGTTGCTTTTGCGTCACTTGTAGCATCTGTTTCAAAAATCCAACGTTTTTTTTTCAAATGCAAAACAGTTGCAAATTTACCATAACCTGTTTGCACAACGATATTATTTTCCAAAACCTCCAATTTGTAATATCCTGCATCTGCTATATTTGTTTTTGGCGTATTATTTTTTTTTCGCTCCACAACTTTAAAGGTAAGCCTTAATTTTTGGTTATTTTTCTGAATACCATCAAAAAAATCTTTATAATATTTTCTTATATTTTCTTTTCCTTGCAATAAGTTTGGTTTTCCATTTGTATAAAGGTTGATAACCCAAGCCTCATTTGCATAACAATTTGCGATTTGTTGTGTGTCCAATGTTGTGTATGATTTTGAAAAATTTTCATACAGTTGATTGATAGATTTATCTTGAAAGAGTATATTAGTATTATTTTGTGAAAATATTTTTTTATAAAAAATAACATTTAAAAATATTAAAATTACAATATAAAATTTTAATTTTTTAGAATTTAAAGGTATAATCATAATTATAAAGGCGTGTTCTTATCTTAGGAAATTATATTGAAAAATGTATTTTTTTCGTAATTTTACAAAAATTTATCGTTAATTTCATCATTAATTGTTAATTTTAATCCATTCCAAAACAAAACAAATTACCATGATTTACGGAGAAGTGCTTACAATAGGCGATGAAATCCTTTATGGACAAATCAACAACACAAATGCAAAGTTTATCAGTACCGAATTGGGTAAAATAGGCGTAAAAGTCATTCGCCATACTTCCATAGGCGACAAAGAAAGCGAAATTCTAACCGCCCTTGCAGAAGCACAAAAAAGGGTTGATATTATAATTATCACAGGTGGATTGGGACCTACAAAAGATGACATTACCAAAAAAACCATTGCAAAGTTTTTTGATACTGAACTTATTTTTGACCAAAAAGTAATGGATATGATTACGGAAATGTTTAAACAGCGAAACCGTGAAATGGCAGACAACAACAAAGTACAAGCCTTTGTACCTGCTAACTGCGAAGTGCTTTACAATCTTTGGGGAACTGCACCTGCTACATGGATAGCACACGAGGGCAAAGTGTTTGTATCAATGCCTGGCGTGCCTGTGGAAATGGAAAAAATCATGACCGAATTGGTTATTCCCAAATTACAAGGTTTTTTCAAAACCCCAAATATTATCCACAAAGTTATCCACACAATAGGCATTGGTGAGTCGTCTTTGGCAGAAAAAATAGAAGGATGGGAAGATAATTTGCCTCCACATATTGGTTTGGCATATTTGCCACATTTTATGCAAGTGCGTTTGAGGCTTACTGGTGTAGGCGAAGATACTAAAACCTTGCAAGCAGAAATTGACCAAGAAGCCCAAAAAGTATTGCCTTTGATTGAAAAATACGTTTTTGGTTATGACAATGATACGATTGAAAGCGTAATTGCTACACTTTTGAACACACACCACAAAACAATAAGTACCGCAGAAAGTTGTACAGGGGGATTTTTGGCACATACTTTTACCAAAGTAGCTGGAAGTTCTGCTTATTATATGGGTGGCGTGATAAGTTACAGCAATGAAAGCAAAACAAACCTTTTGGGTGTAAATCCCAACACAATAGAAGATTTTGGGGCAGTAAGCGAAGAAACCGTTAAAGAAATGGCGGAAGGCGTAAGAAAAAGATTAGGCACAGACATAGGTGTAGCAACAAGTGGCGTAGCAGGGCCTGAAGGTGGCACGCCTGACAAACCTGTTGGTACGATTTGGATTGCATACAGTGATGGCACAAATACTATAGCCAAAAAACTACAACTTATTAAAGACCGTTTGCTCAATATTCAATTTACTGCAGTATTGGTGTTGGATTTAATTAGAAAAAATTTGGGAAAATAGGAAATTTGAAACGCCTAAAAAGTCGTAAATTTAAGTTATGACTTATCAAATGTAACATACTCCTCTGGTCTTGGTATTTTGCTAAGACCAAAATATTTGTAATAAAAATAATCTTACTTCTCCCAAAAAATCATTTCTTCCTTGCCTAATACACGTTTTTGGTGGTGCATTTCATATTTTAATAAAAAACCATTTTCCTCATCAATAAAAAACCAATGCTCTGCACTTAGCAAAAGGTAATTTTTGGCGGTTGGTTTGGGCAAATTTTCTTTTGGAATAAGGTATTTTTTTACAAAAACTTTGCAATGTGTATTTTTTTGGCTTGTATTTTTTGAATTTGTATTTTTGGGATAATGGTGTAGCGCATAATTTTTGATTTCTTGGTGCAAAAATACCTCAAAATTTCCATAACTGTCTTTTGCCTCCAATTTTTGCGTTTGCAAAGGAAAAGGTATGTCATTCAAAAACATGATTTTGGCGGTACTGTCGCCTGCATATCGCACAAAAATATCTTCTTTTGCAAAAAGGCTTTGTTTTAAATTGGTTTGTTTATAAAAAATAACTTCTTTTTGTGCATCAATTTTATTGACCAATAAAGTAGTAGTATGTTCTATATTTTTATTTGTTGTATTTTTTTCCAAAATTTCTTTGGGAAAGTGATAGGTATAATGTTGGATTTTGATGTTATTTTTAGAAAAATAAATCAACAAAAAAGGCAATAAGAAAAAAACAGTTGTGATATATGCCAAACCAATCCAACGATTTTTGGTGGAAATTTTACCCAATTTGCGGGCAATATTTACAGGAAAAAGCCTCAAAAAAGGAATTGGAAAAAATATTAATACACCAATTACATTAAAAAGCACATGTGTAAGTGCAATACTCAAGGCAGTTTGATTTTGTCCAATAGAAGCCATCAAAGCAGTAATCGTAGTACCAATATTTGCTCCCATAAGAAAAGGAAATATTTTTTTGACAGATGCTTTGTTGTGTGCTACAATAGGCACAGCAAGCGAAGTAACAAGCGAACTTGAATGTAATAAAGCAGTAATAAAAATACCTGAAAACAAAGATTGTAAAGGTGTAGCAAAAAGATATTTTTCTAAAATATTAGGCGATTGTGATACTAAGGCATCTTTTGCCAAAAAAGCCATGCCACGCACAACAAAAAACAACATCAACAACGCCACAAAAAAACTAATATATGCTTGCGAGCCAAGCAGATAAAAAATAAATTTTGCACCACTGTCCCACAACATTACAAAAGGATTGAATACATATTCTAATCCTAATGTGTGATATTTTACCAAAAACTGTGTAATATAAATTGCCAATCCTGACAATAAACTAAAGTAATATTCCGCAGGAAAAAGTAAAAAAGCAGTCAAAATATTAAAAACATCATGCGCAGTAGCTGCTGCCATTGCCTTGCGAAATTCTTTTTTGCTGGTAATATGTCCAAGTGATACCAATGTACTCGTGAGCGTAGTACCAATATTTGCCCCCATCACCAAAAAAACTGCTTGTTGCAAAGGCAAGATTTCCGAAGCAACCACCGCCACAATCATAGCAGTAACCGTACTGCTACTTTGAATCAACGCAGTAACCAAAATACCAATAAACAACGCTACAAAAGGATTGGAAGTAGCAACGATTATTTGCCCAATGATGTGTGTATTGAGGGTTTTGCAGGATAAAATCAATAATTGTAAAGACAAGAGAAAAAATAAAACCAAAAAGGTAAGTTTTAAACCTAATAAGGTATAATATTTTTTGTCAGTAAGGTACATGCTCAAAAATCTTAAAAAGCAAATGAAAAATTAGGCTAAAATTAGCGTGTTAAATGTAGTGTTTTTTATGTTTTTTGCAAAAATAACACGTTTATTTTTTTCTTTTATAGATTTTTTTTGTTATAGGTATATTTTTACATAAAATAATATTTTCTTAATGTTAGCTTAATTTTAAAAAGTTCAAAAAGTTTAAGGTTCAAAAAGTTTAAAGTTCAAAGGGCTTCAGGCTTCAGCATTCAGTAATCCATAATTCCTAATCCATAATTTTTATTTTTCTAACAATCCAAAAACCAAATGTTGTAAAAAAAATTCAACTTTTTGCGTATAATTATCATCATTTTTTACTTCTGTGAGCGAAGGAAGATGTTGCGTAAAATACATTTGTTGTTGAGAAGCCTCCAAAATAGTGCTTGCTAAAGCGTGTGCATAAGGATACTTGTCATTAAACAATAAAAATAAATGAGCAAATGTATCACAGAGATTTTTGTAAGACTTGAAAAAACCTGCTTTATTTTCTATATCTACACTTTTTGTGTGATAGGCTTTGGAGGATTCTGCAATAACTATTTTGTGTAAAGTACCTTCATCAATATAATCTACACGTACATCACCTTTGCCCATATCAACCAACACTTTGAGGGCGATTTTTATTTTTGTTTCTATTTCTGTAATGTTGTTTGTTTGGTATGTGATTTGGTAATCAATCCAACCCCAATACCACGACACTAAATAAACCAAAAGGTTATGTTTGCTCTCAAAATAACGATAAATAGATGCTTCTGTAGAATCAATCGCACTTGCAAGTTTTTTGAATGTAAATGCTTCAAAACCCAATCCATCTATCAAAATAATACTTTGTTTGATGATATTTTTGCCCAATAAGGTATCTTCTGGATTGCGGATATAAATTTTTTCGGGAACGCTTATTTTGACACTTATCATAATAGGTAAGGAATATTTAGTGAGAATAAAGTATAAGGTAATATGTTTTTTGTATTACTATTGTATGTAATAGTAAAACTATTTTTTGTAAAAATGGTTTTTCAAAAAAAAATATTTTTGGGATATTGTAATTTTTTTGTAAAAAAAATAACATATTTTTGTAACTTTAAAACAATAAAAACGTAACTTTACAAAAGTTTTTCTAAAAGTTTATCAGTATTTTCATAAAACAAAATACTACTCAAAAAAAGTAAGAAATCATCATAAAATATATCATATAAAAATATGTCTAATATCATTCTTAAACCCAAAAAAGACAAAATTACAACCGCCCTACTTGCTTGGTTTTTGGGTATATTTGGGGCGCATAGATTTTATTTGGGGCAAAATGGCATGGGAATAGGGTACTTGTTAGGAACAATGACCATTATAGGGGCAGTTTTTACAGGCACTATTGCACTTGTTGATGCAATTGGTATTTTGATTATGCCCCAAGAGACATTTGATAGGCGTTATAACCCAGAGCATTATTTTTTGGAGGCTTCCCAACAAAATGGCGGATATATCCAAAATCGTAATTTAGACCAAGCACACGTAAATGTAGCTGATGAAATCATCAAGCTTGATGCGTTGTTCAAAAATGGCATCATCACATTTGAAGAATTTGAACGCAGAAAAGCACGCTTGCTCAATACTTAATTTAGTAATCAGTCATCATAAAAAAGCCCTTTAAAATTGTTTTAAAGGGCTTTTTTATGGTAACCAATTACTGGTAACTGACCAGTATATCACTTACAACTCGAATTACTTATCATGCTTTTTGTCGTGTTTATCTTTATGAAATTGCTCTAATTTTGAAAGAATTTGAAATAAAATCCCTTTTTCATCAGCAGAAAGTGGCAAAAAAATATCTTTTGCCATTTTGTCCAATTCTGCAAAAGCAAATAATAATTTTTCTCTGCCTTTTGGTGTAATACGCAATCTTTTGGCTCTCTTGTCTTGTGGGTCAGGGTATTCTTCCACAAAGTCTTTTGCCAAAAGGCGGTTGATAACTGCTATGCCAGAACTAAATTCTGAAATACAATAATGGATAATATCGCTTTTGGTGGGATTTTGGAGTTCAAACATTCCTCCAAGATACCATATTTCTTCTATGTTATCTACTTGTATATAGTTTGCTACGATTTTAAGTTCTATCTCAGAAAATCTTGACATACGTCCCAAAGCCCTTCCTAATTCTCCTTCTACCCCAATATTTTTGGTATTATCAGGGTGTTTTTCTATGGCGATTATTTCTTCATTTGCCAAATAATGTTTGCAAAAATCAGCAATGCTAATTGCTAAATTTGGATTTTCGGATTGATATGCATGAAATAAATTGACAATTTCTACAAGCTGGTTATTCATATTTTTTTCTATGGTTTTTTCTGTTTTGCTAATTTTTCTGTTTTTATGTTGGTTTTTTCAGTTATTTTAAAAAAAATGTTTCAAATATATAACGCCTTCATTAAAGATTATCATATTTTATAAGAAATTTTAAAAATTGCTATTTTTGACAAACTAAAAAAAACCGCAAGACATTGAAAAACTTGCGGTTTTTTTGGTTTTTTTATTAGAAAAAAAAACTATAATTTAAAAATTAACTTTGATTTCTACTTGTTGCGATAATCTACCAAAAACACCATTAAAATCCAAACTTTCGGTATATTCAAAAGGTACAATTACTTCGTTTTTGGTATTGATTACACCCCAAAAATTACCTTTTTTGACAGTTGCCAAGCCAAATTTGAATGGACAGGTTTCTTGATAATCCAATGGAATAGTAATATTGCCCTCCAAATCCATAAAACCATATTCTGGCACAAGATTATCTTTGGCAAATTCCGTAGGGTTATATTGCCAAACACCTAAGAAATCTTTGCCATTTTCTTGGTAAAGTTCCGCTTGATACGATATAATATAAGGGAGGTTGCGGATTGTTTTTGTAGAAATATCATACAAATAATATTCAATATTTACACTTTCTGCGACATCTTTACGCAAAATAATTTTGTTGGGAGCGTAATAGCGAAACTCATCTGAAAATCCTTCTTCAACCAACAAATTCCCTTTGGCATCTTTTAAACCCCAACCGTTATTATCCATAAAAGCATACACATTATCACAAATATAACGCATATCCGAATGTGATTGTTTGGTAATAATTTCGCCTTTGGGATTGATAAAAACATGTGTTCTAAAATCCTGTCCTTCTTGTATGGTAGCTTTGATATGTGCAATCCCCATTGAAAAATCGCTTGCTTCTTCCACCTCAAAATCTAACACAAAAGGCGTATTGCAATTCGTATCAATAAATTTGTATTTGTATGGATATTCTGATTGATTAACCAACAAAGCAACACTATGACAAAATTCTTGTACCTCAAAATTTTCTTCTAAAATAATGCTTTTGCCTGTATGCAGATTTTTGAGGGTGTTTTTTTGTCCGTTTTCTGGGTCGTTAAAATTTATCATACCCATATTTTTATATTGTATGGTGTATGGATATTCGTGTATTTTGTTGCCTTTGTTGTCAAAAATCGTGTGTTTTTCCTCCTGATTGCTCAATACTAAAAAAATATCGCCACCTTTGTATATATTTGGGTAAGCAAAATCGTAGTCAAAAGGCACAATTACTTCATTTTTGGTATTGACAACGCCATATTTTTCATGATTTTTTACAATTGAAAGTCCTTCTGAAAAACCCAAAATGTCGTCATATACACAAGGAATCACAAGTTCAAAATTTGCATTGATAAAACCATACAAACCGTTTGTGCCTTCTACTTGTCCAAGTCCGTCACAGCCATATCCGCCATACATACGTGCCTTCAATTGGGCAAATATAGGCGATTCTACAAGCCCTTTTTGATTAAAAAAATGGATTTTTTCAACAACAAAAGTGTTTGTTGCTTTGTTGTATGTTGGGTGAATATTGTCATAGGCAAAAGGAACGATTACATTTTGTTTTAAATCTAAAATACCTTTTTTGCCTTCCCCATTTTCCACTACATAGCCCAATGTAGGATAGGTTTTTTGGTAATCGTATTCAGCTTCGCCAAAATCATAGACAATTTCTATATTTTTATATTTTGGAGAAACTACAGGTTCATAATTTGCATTATAAAGACCATACAAATTATCTTTCTTGACCAATATATACGACACATTAAGAGAGGATATTTCGCTATATTCACAAGGAATTACCAATTTTTTTTGTTTGAAATCATATACACCCATTTTGGTTTCGCTGTCTACATTTTCCCTTGTGCTTACAACAGTGTTTGTATTTAGCATATTTTCGCTCAAGTGCGTTGGCGAGTCGCAAAAAATTGCTTCAGTCAATATTTCAAAATTGGCGGTCATCAAACCACACCTAAAATTTTTGCCAGATGAATCAGAAAATTCACTATATACAAGTACATCTCTGTTGTAGAGTGCGCCTATAAAAGGATATTTGCGTGGTGATGCAACATTATTATTGTGGTCAATGAGGAAATATTCATTATCTTGCGTTACCAAAAAATGGTTTTTTTCAGGATAAATTCTCAAGATTTCGGGATAAATGCAATCCAATACGATATTTCCTTGCAAATCCAATAAACCTTGTTTTTCATCACTATTTATTACACGAATAAAAGGGAGGTTTTTTGGAGAAATATTATGTATAAAAAAAGGGTAATCAGATATCAAATCAGCCCTCTTATAGATATTTTCGGGCGTGATTGGTTTAAAATTTTTGTCAAATACTTGATGAAATTCACCTTTTCTAACAAAAAGTAAATACAAATCTTCCTCAAAATAATGGTCATCATACACAAAAGGCAATATTTCTTTTCCTTGAAAATCCAAAAATCCCCAAAGCCCTTGATTATCCATTTTGCACGCAAAATATTGGAATGTATGGTCAGTATTGTGCAACAAACGTGGTTGTTCTGGGTATGAAAGAGGCATCAAAAACTTGCTGGAAGGCACATAAAAACTGTACATCGTGGTCTCATCATCTGAGCCTGTTTGTGTGATGTAAAAATCTTCATTTACATTGGTAACAAAATCATATTCAGCAGGCACAAGCAATTCATTTTTTGTATTGATAACGCCCATTTTTCGCCCAAGTTCGCCATGTATTTCAATGATGGTGGTAGCATTTGCACTTTTGCTATTAAAATTGTAGCCATAATCATACATACAAGGTATGATTTCCTCGTTTTGCTCATTGATAAAACCATATTTGTAGGTTTCAGCGTCCTGTACTAAGGCAAAACCGTTGTGAAACTCGTCTTGCAAACAATAATTTGGCATAGGTAAAAATTTAATATGAAAGAAGGTATAAAAATATTTGAAAAACGTAAATACACGTAAAAAACAGCTTTCAAGCAAAATCGTATTTTTTTTTAATAAAAAAAAAATATTTATAGTTTTTATTTCAAATGTTTGCAAATAAAAATGTTTACCTTAAATTTAAAGAATAAAAAATCATTCATAATTCATAATCTTCTTCTATGATTACAAATCCAAAAAAAATCATCAATGATGCGGTGCATGGTTTGATACAAATTCCAAGCGAACTGATTTTTGAGATAATAGGCACGCCTTTTTTTCAAAGATTGAGGCATATTCGCCAACTTGGATTGTCCGAATATATCTATCCTGGTGCAGTGCATACACGTTTTCACCATGCACTTGGTGCAATGCACCTCATGACTAAAGCCCTTACAACATTACGCAACAAAGGCGTAGAAATAAGTGATGTAGAAATGGAAGCATGTCAAATCGCTATTTTACTGCACGACATTGGGCATAGTCCTTTTTCCCATGCCTTAGAATATACATTTGGCGATATTGCCCACGAACAAATATCCGCCTATATGATGCAACAACTCGCCCAAACGTATAATACAGAAAGTATGCAGTTATCAATAGTGATTTTTGAAAATAAATATGTACGTACATTTTTTCATGATTTGGTTAGCAGTCAATTAGACATGGATAGGCTGGACTATTTGCAAAGGGATAGTTTTTTTACAGGTGTAGTAGAGGGGCGTGTGGCTTCGGAACGCATAATACAAATGCTTGATGTGCGTGAAAATAGGCTTGTAGTGGAGCAGAAGGGTATTTTGAGCTTAGAGCAATATCTCACAGCACGCAGGATTATGTATTGGCAAGTGTATCTACACAAAAGCAATATCAGTGCAGAAAAAATGTTAATTTTGGTATTGAAAAGGGCAAAAAAAATATTTTTGGAGGAAAAAGAAATACTACAAAAAGTAATTTATTTGCCTGAAACTTTAGCATTTTTTTGGAAAAAAGAAAATCAACAAAATTTTACCAAAGACACATTTAACCCAGAAAACCAAAAAATATTTTTGGACAATTATCTCCAACTTGATGACAGTGATATATGGCAATGTTTGAAAAAATGGCAATTTCATTCGGATAAAGTATTGTCGTATTTGAGCCAAAGCATTTTGCAACGCAAACTTTTCAAAATAGTCTTGTCAAACGATAAAAATATTTTTGACCAACAAAAATTTTATACAGAAAAGACCGCCCAAAATCTCCAAATATCGCTACAAGATGCCAAATGGCTTACGCCCAAAGGCATAGCACGCAATAAGGCTTATACATTGAATAAACAAGAAATTCATATCCTCAAAAAAAATGGGGAAATACAAGACCTTAGCCAAGCCTCTGACCTGCCAAATATCAAAGCATTACACAAAATTGTGAAAAAATATTATTTGTGTTTTGTGAAGTGAAAAACTTTGGTAATTTTTTGTATTTATTTAGCCTATATTTAAAATATTAGTTTTGAGCTAACTTTAACTTTCCAAAAGTTTTAAACTTAAACTTTTGGAAAGTTGAAATGCTTTTAAACTCCCTTTGGGGCTGGGGCTAAACTTATGCAATCGCCTTTGTTTTTTCAACAATTTTATCTATTTCTTGGTCTATTTCGTCAATAGAATTATAAAGTTGTTCAAAAGAATCAATCACAAAATAAACATCTTGATAACGGTCTTTGTGGTAATCTGTATTGAGAATTTGGGCAACATTATAAGGCAGGCGTTGCGGAATATCGCTATAAAGAGAGTATTCAGTTTCGCCTTTTGAGGATACAATACCTGCACCATAAATGCGCAATCCTTTTGACTCTTGTATCAAACCAAATTCAATCGTAAACCAATATAACCTACCAATGCAAGATATAATATGGTCATTATCAATATGTTTGAGTGCTATTTTGCTTAAATTTACCAAAAAATCACAAAGATTTTGGTTGGTAAGCAAAGGCACATGTCCAAAAACATCATGAAACATATCGGGTTCTTCCAAATAATCCAGTTGCTCCATTTTGCGAAGCCATGTAGTAGCACAAAAATTTTTGCGTTCCATGAGTTCAAAAAAAGCTAAACTTGGGATTAATCCTGGTACAATATATACATTCCAGCCTGTTGTGGCTTGGAGTAGTTTATTTACTTGTTCAAATTGTGGTATTTTTTCCCTTGAAAACTTTACAATATCAATACCTTTTAAATAATCTTCGGTTACTTTTCCTTGCAAAAAAGCAATTTGCCTATCAAACAATATTTGCCATACTTGGTGGTCTTCTGCAGTATATTCTTCGTAGCGTTGGTTCATGCCTGTGTGATGCACATCATAAATGTAAAAGCCATTTTCATCTTTTACAAAAAAATCTTTGGGTTCTTCACGCATATTTAGAGAATTTGGAATTGGAAATTAAGAATTTGGAATTTTTTTCTTAAAAAAAGCAACGTTTCTATTTTTTAATAATTATAGATTTCGTGTTTCAATCCTTATAGAAAACTGTTTTTTCTAAGTTTTAGTTTATTTTGATTGCTTAGGAATTAAAAAGATTGTAATTACTAATTTTTAATTTCCCCATTTAAAACGAAAAAGCCCCAATCCAATAGATAGGGGTTTTCTGGGTTATCAATCAATTTGCTTTATCACCAAAACACAAGCAGTACATACTCAATTTTTTAGTTCTAAATTTTGTAATAATCTACTTATGAGATTTATTTAATGCAAAAATAGTATATATTTTTGAAAAAAGCAAACGTTTGCATAAAATTTTTTCAAAATTTTATTCTGAATTATTTTAAAATAAAAAAAGATGTTGGAGGTATAAAAAAAACCTTTTTAGCTTATTTTATTTCATTTTCTTGTTGATTTTCGCTTGTATTTTCGGTTTTTTCGGTTGTTTTAAATTCATCTTTGAGGTCATTTTTCTTTTCGTATTTACCATTTGTTTTTGTACTATTTTGGTCTTCTGCTTTAGTGTATGCTTCTATGATTCTTCTCACGAGTTTGTGCCTTACCACATCTTTTCCGTCCAAAAACACAAATCCTATTCCTTGAATATTTTGCAAGATACGCATACTATCCACGAGTCCAGATTTTTGTTTTGCGGGCAAATCCACTTGTGTTTGGTCACCTGTGATAACCATTTTAGAATTAGGTCCCATACGTGTCAAAAACATTTTCATTTGCATTTGGGTCGTATTTTGGGCTTCGTCAAGCAACACAAAAGCATTGTGCAAAGTACGCCCACGCATATATGCGAGAGGGGCGATTTCTATGGTGCGATTTTCAAAATAGTATTTGAGTTTTTCGCTTGGAATCATATCATCTAAAGCGTCATAAATAGGGCGAAGATAAGGGTCAATTTTTTCCTTCAAATCACCTGGCAAAAATCCAAGATTTTCGCCTGCTTCTACTGCTGGGCGTGTAATGATAATTTTCTTTACTGTTTTATTTTTTAGGGCTTGCACAGCGAGTGCTACTGCTATGTAGGTTTTGCCTGTACCTGCAGGTCCTATTGCAAACACAAGGTCATGTTTTTGGCACGCTTGTACGAGGGCAATTTGCCCTGCGGTTTTGGGTTTTATGGTGCCACCTTTTGTGCTTGTAACGAGGTCATCGCTACTTTGTAGGGCGTTTTCTTCTTCAAAAGGTGCAGTAATATTAGCCCCTTCGGGTTGCACATATCGGGTTACTTGTTCGATGGTTATTTTACCAAACTTATGATAATGCAACAACAATGAATTTACAATTTCATTGATGCGTATAATTTCAGGCGTACTTCCCTGAATACGTAGTTCGTTGCCACGTGCTATGATTTTGCTTTTTGGAAAAGCAAGGTTGATGATGCGGAGGTTTGCGTTTTCAACGCCCAAAAATTCCACCAATACTACATCATCAAGCTGAATGATTTTTTCTACCAAAAGAATTTATTTTTTTTTAAAATGATTGTTGTTAAAAGTTTTATTGCTTTAAAAGAAAACCTAAAAAAGCAATTTTTTTACGTTACGTTTTTTTAATTTCCACAAAAATAATAGAAAGACAGACTTTTTTTATAAAAAAAGGAATTAGATGTTTGGAAGATTTTTTTTAATTTCCAAGACAAAATCAATGGTTGCGCCCACAGTATTACATATTTGTTGGTCTGTTAAAATACCCAACATTAATAATCTTTGTACGTTTTCTATTTTTCCTTCTTTCTTAGAGGCTTGTTCTACGAGTTCTATGATGTGCATACTTTTAGGTTGTTTGAGTTTTTGTTTTGATGTTGTCATTGAGTTGCAACAGACTTTCCAATTCATTGAATTTTACATGATAACGAATAAAATACAATAATTTGCGTATGTATTGAGCAGATAATTTTTGTTCTTTGAGTTTTCGTACAAGTTCCATCTTCCAAAACAACTGATTTTCATTTGTGAAGTTTTTGGTTTTCAATGCTTTTTTTGCAGTAAGCATCACAATAGAAAAAGAGTTATCTGCCAAATAAAGTTCATCTTCTGTTTTGTCCAATACCTTAAATATATCAAATTGATAAATTAGTTGGGTATTTTCATAACCATATATGTATTCATTAGGTTTGCATGTGGGACTATTTTCTGTAAAAATAGCCAATGCCATTACATTTTTCTTAAATTTATCCCTAATGCAGTAAAAATGGGTAAACATTCGTTCTGCAAAATCATTGTCTTTGTAGCCTTGCACTTCTATATGCACCAACATCCAAACCTCTACGCCATTTTTTGTAAATACTTTTATAAGTTTGTCTGCGTGGCGTTTTTCGTGCATAATGTCAGGGTTAATTTCTGCGAGTTTGGTATACAAAAATTGAAATTTTTGTGTAAAATCCACTTTTTTTTTGCCCAAACAGGAAAAAAATAAAGTAAAAAATCGTCGAAAAAATCTTCAATAATAGATTTCCAAAGGTCATCTCTTTCTAAAAATGCTATAGAAATTCAAAAAATAGAAAGAATTTTTGCATAAATTAAATACAAAAAAAAGGCATTAGAAAAAGTTTTCAAAAAAAATAAATTGCACAGAAAATCATGTTTTTAAACAAAAATATTTCGTTAATTATTCGTTAAAAATCATTAATTTTTAACCAATAAAATACTTGATATAGGTATCAAGAGTAGGCTGGAAAGCCTTTTATGTAGAATAAACGCATATTTGTAAAAGGTTTTTAAGTGAATACAATAATTTGTAAAATGGTAAGCAAATTTTGTTTTGTGAAAATAATGTGATAATTTGGCTTTTGCAAATATTTCTTTAATTTTTTTATCTGAAAAATATCATGGATACGTCTTCCATACACCCTATTCCTACATCTGAGGCTGAAAAAAATAAAATTTTTGAAAAACTATTTATACCACTTTTAGATGCGTCTTACAATTTTGCTTTTCGTCTTACATTAGACGAAGATGATGCCAATGATTTGGTACAAGATACGTATTTGAAAGCATTTAGGTTTATAGATTCTTTCCAAGAAGGTACAAATGCAAAAGCGTGGCTTTTTCGTATTCTCAAAAATAGTTTTATTAATGATTATCGTAAGAAAACAAAACAACCTTCCAAAGTTGATTATCAAGAAGTAGAACAAGCCTACAACTCTGATGAAGATGCACCGCAAACAAGCAGCACTACTGACCTACGCATAGAAGTATTGCAAGATATGATAGGTGATGAAGTAGCTAATGCACTCAATATGTTGGCTATTGATTTTAGAACGGTCATTATTTTGTGTGATATTGAGGGTTTTACGTATGAAGAAATGTCCAAAATCTTAGATATTCCAATTGGAACAGTACGCTCACGTCTACACAGAGCAAGGCAAATATTAAAAGAAAAGTTGAAAAATTACGCCAAAAAATATTATAGGGTTACAGAAGAAGATGAAGCATAGTTTTTTGGTATAAATATGTCCATAAAATTTTCAATATTTTTTTAAATGTATGTATTTTTCCATCTTACTACTAAACAGGATTTGGTTTGGTATGGCATTCTGTTTTTTTTCTATATATTCACAAAAAGCAATGGGATTGTTGCTTAAAAAAGAAGAAAAATTGGAGCGAATTTCAGAAAATAAACCAGAAAATCAATCAAGCGAAAAAACAAAGTTTACCGAAAAAATACGCCAAAAGTTGTCATATTCCCTCAAATTTTTGGGTGGAATGAACTTTGCTTTTTGTTTATTTAATATTTTACTTTTTAGTTTTCCTGAAATATATCCAACTTATATCCAAAAATCTATATTCTTACTGGTTTTTGGCGTAGCACATGCCTCCCAATTTATATTTAATGTACCTATTGCAAGAAATGAATGGGTAAACCAAGATTTTTTGTGGCATGTTTGGAAAGGGAAGATGTTTTTTATATTTGTAGGGGATTTTAGTTTAATGTGTTGCAATGTTTTGTTTTCAGTTTTATATTTTTTGGAGAAATAGAAAAAAATAGGTTTTTAGAAAAATTTTAAGAATTTTTCTAAAAACCAAAAAAAAATAAATTAACAAAAACGATTATTCATCAAAATTTTTGACACTTTTCATGTCCTCAATCATGGCTTCAGACACTGTATCATATAAAAGTTTCCAAGCGTCCAAAACTTCTTGTTTTGGTTTTTTGAGCATTTCGTCAATGCCTTCTATAAATACTCTCCCAAACATAGCAAAATATTCAGGGCGAACTTGGTAGGTAATGTGTCTTTTTGCCAAATTAAAAACTTCCTCTTTGAGTTGGTCTAATTTGTCGATTTTTGTAACAACCAATGCCACAAGCATAAAAAGTTTTTTGCCTTGTGTTTCTTGTCGTTCTTTGAATAGCGTTTCCAATTCAGGGTAATAAGCAAAGAGTTTTGGATAAAAAACCTGTCCGAAGTTCTCGGAAAAAGCAATGAGTCGTATCCATGTGCTTTTGATGGTGTCAATTTGTGTTTGTGTCATGATAATAAGATTAAAAGATAAAGGTTAAGTATTTAACTGATGGTTATTTGTATTTTACATTATGTAAAAATTACGTTCAACGCCTTAAATAATCCTTTAACGTAAAATTCTTTTGAAATGATATGTTTTAATCTTTTGAACCTTAAACCTTCATTGTATTTTTTCGCAAATTTCATCAAGCAAATCCGTTTTTTCATCAATAAGTCGCTCGCCAAGCCCAATGAGGTAGCTGATGGTTTCTTCTTTTGTGTCGTCAAGGTCGTTGTATTCGTTTTGGAGTTCTCTTTGGAAACGGTAGTATTTGCTATTTTTGCGTGCTTTAAAAATAATTTTAAGTTGGTCATCAATCGCATTAGAAATTCCATCAAAAAGTATGTCTATTGTGGGTTTTGCCCAACCAATAAGTCCCCAATTAATGGCTTTTTTATACAGGATAGGCTTAAAAACATTGCCTGTTCCTAATGACAACATCAAACATTCTTTGCTTTCACGCCCTTTTACATGTTCTATAAAATACGTATAGGCACACATAGCAGGATTATTGGCAAATAACCCACCATCTACCAAATAATAATGTTGTTCTTTGTTGATGGGTTTTATTTTGGCTGGCTCAAAATATGTAGGTGCTGCAGAAGTAGCACGCGCAATATCACGCATATAAAAATCGTTTTCATCTTCCAATTTTGCAATACTGCTTTGAAATATGATATTTTCTCTTTTTTCTATTTCGTAACTTGTAATGATGGTATCACAAAGGGCTTGGCTAAGACGTGTTTCGCCAAATCTATTATGTAATACTGCTTCTATGCCTTCTTCACCATATTTTTCGCTGTTCCAACCTGCAAGTCCTAACTTATCTAAAAACGAAGGGGGGAATATTTTCCTACCTTCATTTTTATACATTTTTATCATTTCTTGGGCAGTTTGGGCAGGTTTGTCATGATAAGTATTATCAGGCATGACTAACCCAAGTGCCAACATTCCCCCTGTGGAAGTGCCTGCTACAATGTCAAAAAGTTTGCAAATAGGTTTTTTGGTGCGATGTTCTATTTCTGCCAAAATTACCGCAGGAATAATGCCTCTGATGCCACCACCATCTATGGAAAGGATTTTTTTCATGTTTGAAGAAAGAGATTTTTTAATGAATTTTCTAAAAATAAAAGTCTAATTTTTCATCAAATCTCCTTGCACATAATCCATTACGCCATCTTCCAAACTATAAAAAGGTTGATTGTAACCAATATTTCGCAATTTTTGCATATTTGCTTCTGTGAAATATTGGTATTTGTCCCTGATGTCAAGCGGTGTATCTATGAAACTAATATTTTCAGGCTTGTCCATTGCTTTGAAAGTTGCTTTGACCAAATCCAAAAAAGTACGTGCTTTGCCACTACCCAAGTTGTAAATGCCCGAATTTTTGCGGTGGTGCATGAGAAACTCACATATTTTCACCAAATCTTTTACATACACAAAATCACGCATTTGTTCGCCATCTTTATAATTAGGATTATGCGATTTAAATAATTTCATGGCATTGGTGGCTTTTATTTGGTTGAACGCATGAAAAATGACAGATGCCATTCTGCCTTTGTGTGCTTCACCTGCACCATACACATTAAAAAATTTTAAGCCTGCCCAAAAAAACGGTTTTTTTGCCTCTGCCAATGCCCACACATCAAAATCTTGCTTAGATTGCCCATAAGGATTGAGTGGTTTGAGTGTGTGAATATTACTTTCATTGTCATCGTAGCCTTGCTCGCCTGCACCATAAGTTGCAGCAGAGGACGCATACACAAGCGGGATTTGATACGCAATGCAAGCGTGCCAAACCATTTTGGAATAATCCAAATTTAATTCTTGAAAAATAGCCCAATTAAATTCTGTGGTGTCGGTTCTTGCTCCAAGGTGAAAAATAAACTCAACTTCTTGATGGTGTATATCAAGCCAATTTGAAAATTCGGTACGTTCTATTTTCAATATGTTAAAATCATCAACAAGCACATTTTCAAGGTTTGGATTTTTGGCAATTTTTGAAAAATCATCAACCGCAACCAATTTCCTAAAATTTTGGCTATAAAGGTATTTTATTAAACTACTGCCAATAAAGCCCGCTCCTCCTGTAATTACAAGCATATTTTTTTTAAAAACTAAATAATTTGTGTTGTTTTAATCTTTTCAAGAACGCTTATAAGGGTTTAAAACCCTTGTAAGCATTTTCGTAGTAGTTTTTAAACATCACCTAAAGAAATACAATAATTTTATTGAAAATAAAAAATCTTAAAAATCTACACGCAAAATTTGTGGTTGAGTAGGCGTTTCCTCACTAAAAAATATTCCGAAAGTAGTTTTTTTACTACTGTTTTGTGCCAAAATATATGTATACAGTGTGCCTTTGTGTGCAACAGTTTGGTTTTTGTAATCTACAAAAGTTGGTGCGGTGATTTTTTCGCTTTTAATGGCTTTGAGTGTTTCTACTTTTTTTGGATAAGTAGCAATATTTTGGCGGATTGTGTTAAAAATTGCTTGTCCTTTTTCACCAAAACCATTGCGTTTTTGGTTGTAAAGTGATTGATGAAAATAATGCAAAGAACCTTTCATGGCAATATAATCTTTTTCATGTTGCAATATATTGATAACTTCTTGCAATGCTTCTTGTGCATACAAATCTTGTTGTTGAGCTTTTACAGTTGAAAAACTTACAAACAAAACTGTAAATAATAGAAAATACATTTTTTTAATATTCATATTTTTAAAAGGTTTTTTTAATAATTGTTGAAAATCGCAATAAAAAAATTATTTGGCGTAAATTTAGTAAAAAATTATCGTTTTCAATGTGTATTTTACACCACAAAAGTAAAATATATGCTTTGATAACAAAATATTAACACATTAAAAAAAAATGTTGAACTTATTTGTTTATTATAGGTAATAGTTTAGAAAATAAAAATATTTTACAAATTTTTTATAAAAATCAGAATAATATTTTATAAATACGCTTTATTTAAAAAAAATAAAAACAAAAAAGAAATAAAATATTGTTTTTTTTATTTTTGTAAATTAAAAAATCATGCGTATCATTGCAAAAAGTTTTTCGTATTGTCTTATGTATTAATAAATTATTAACACAAAAAGCGGTTTTTAGTAAGCAACCTTTTGTATAGTGTTGCGTCTTAAAGATGTAATTAAAAATAAAAAAAGTAATGTTTCACAAAAAAAACAACTTATTTTTATTTTTCTTAGCGAATTTATTTTTAACAATTTTTTTTACTCAAATTATTTCATTCAAATCATGAAAAAAATTCTTTTTGGCATATTTGCCCTTTCTCTTTTAGTTATCAGTACTGCAAACGCACAATTGGAAAAAGGTAGAATGTATCTTGGGGCTAATGTTGGCTTCACAAGTGGTACAACTAAACAAACATTGGGCAACAACTCAACATCATCTACTACAAGTACTTTTACCTTGTTGCCAAGTTTTGGCTATTTTATAGGTGATAATATGTCTCTTGGATTAGGTATTGGATTTTCACAAGATAAATCAAAACCTAATACTAACACTACAAATACTTCAAATCAATTCATAGTTGCACCACATTTCCGTTATTATGTACCAACTTCAAGTGAGCAATTCGCATTTTTTGTGCAAGCAGAACTTTCTATTGGTTCAGGTTCAAACAAAAATGAAGTTGTATCAGGACCAGTAACTACAACTACTGAAAATAACTTGAATAGCGTTAGTTTCTTTGTGTCTCCAAATTTTGCTTTTTTCCCTACAAAATCATGGGCTATTGAATTAGGTTTCCAAGGTATTGGTTATAGGTCTACTACTACAAAAGTGAAAAATAGCAACCCTGAAAATAAAGTAACTGATAGTGCTTTTGTTTTTGATGTAAATTCATTTGCACCAAACTTTGCTGTCCGTTATTTCTTTTAGTCGTTAATAAGATTAGCAATATAATCTAATAAAAAACCTTCTAATTCTTAGAATTAGAAGGTTTTTTTATGTACTTACACCTCAAAACTAAGCCCATCTTCTGCCAAAAAAGTATTTGGGAATACTGTTTGAGCTTCTTCCAAAAGTTCATTCAAATCATCATATCGTACAGAAAAATGCCCAATAAGTAATTTTTTGGCTTGTGCATCTCTTGCCATTTGCCCAGCTTGCAAGGCAGTTGTATGATTGGTTTTGATGGCTTTTTCAAGTGCGTTATGCAAAAAAGTAGCCTCGTGATACAACAAATCCACACCTTGCAAAAGCGGTAATAATGCAGGTTTATACTTTGTGTCGGAACAATACGCATACGTTTTATTTTGTGGTAAATATGTATATTCTTCCACCGAAAAAAGCATTTCGCCATTTTCATCTACTATATCTATGCCATGTTGGAGGTCAATATAATATTTTGATGGGAGATTTTTTGGTATTTTGTCTGACAAAAGGCTTCTTTTTGGGTGTTTTTGGGTAAATAAAAAACCATTACAAGGCTTTATACGGTGGTCTAAGGGCAAAGTTGCTACACTAAAATTGTCAGTTTCTAAAAAAATATCTGATTTATCAAGGGGCAATGCTTCAAAAATAATTTCATAATCCAATACTGTTTGGCTAATACGTAAATGTAAGCGTATCAATTCTGCCAAATCAGCAGGGGCATATATATACATAGGTGCGTGTCGCGATTGCATACCAAGACACAATAACACATTCATCAAACCTGCAAAATGGTCACTGTGTAAATGACTAATGAATATATATTTTAGATTTTTGATGCTTACACCATACCGCAACATCTGCATAAATGTACCATCACCACAATCCACCAAAAAACGTGTATTGCCTAATGTTATCAACTGTGAGGTTTGATTGCGTTTATAGGTAGGCATTGCAGCACTACTGCCCAAAATCGTTACAATAAACATAAAGGGAATTAGGAATGGGAAATTAAGAATTAGGAATTTTTGGGAAAATTATTTCAAAATTAAACGCTTTTGGGTATTTTTTTTGGAAAAATAAAAAAAAACAGAAAAAAATGTTTTTCAAAGAACTAAAAAACAATACTCAATGTTTTAACATTGATTGTGAAAACATCAAATACTAAAATATTTATTTTTTATCTATTATCTTTTACCAAAAAAAATTATGAAAATTGCTTCTCTTGTTTCACGTTATTTGTTGGGTTTTGTGTATGTGGTGTTTGGTTTGAATGGTTTTTTGAATTTTATTCCGTTGCCTGCTTTTACAGGCAATCCTGCTGAATTTATGAAAGTAATTTATAGTACAGGTTTTTTACATTTTGTAAAAGGTTTGGAAATTGTGGCAGGTTTGACATTGTTGAGCAATCAATTTGCACGTTTAGGGGCAATTATTTTAATGCCTATTTCCATCAATGTATTATTATTTCACGCAGTTATTGAAGCAGGAAATCCAGTGATGGGGCTTGTTTTGGTGGCGTTGAATACGTTGATTTTGGTAGGGTATTATGAAGATTTTAAAGGGATTTTGAAACAAAACTAATTATTTCAAAGCATTTTTTGTTAAAAACTGCAAAAATAATTTAAAAATATTTGCTAAAACGGTCTAAGAAAATTGTTTTTCTTGGGCGTTTTGGCATTTTTTTTTGTTTTCTTTTTTTTAATTGAAAAAAATATCTGCAAAACACGCACAAAATAATATTATGATTTTCGCAAAAAAAGCACCTTTAAATGCAGATAATTACGAAAATCTTAATAGCAAAAATAAAAAAAGATTTTTTTCCAAAAAAAATCCAAGAATTTCACAAAATAATGACAAATTTTTATATAAAACTCAAAAATTATTTTTTATTTTTGCATAAAAGAAAAATGTTTTTACATAAATTTGCAAACGTTTCCGAAACAGTCCAAATATTATTTTGTTTTGGTCGTATACCTTTATATGTGATTTATAATTTTTTAATGATAATTTTTTATAAACAATAATTCAATTCTTATAAAATATGGCTTATATAGAACCTGCTCCTATCAAAGACAAAGAAAATCCGCTTGATTCCATGATGTCCCGTTTTGACGAGGCAGCACGCAAATTGGGCATTAGCGAAGAAATGTATTACATTCTTAAAGTGCCTTATCGCCAAGTTGTAGTAGGATTGCCTATCACAATGGACGATGGACGTATCAAAGTATTTGAAGGCTATCGTGTTCTACATTCCAATATTTTGGGACCTTCCAAAGGTGGTATTCGTTTTGATCCACATGTAAATATTGATGAGGTAAAAGCCCTTGCTGCGTGGATGACGTGGAAATGTGCGGTGGTAGATATTCCATATGGGGGGGCAAAAGGTGGTATCACTTGTAACCCACGCGAAATGTCAGTAGGTGAATTAGAACGTCTTATGCGTTGTTATACAATATCAATGCTTGATGTTTTTGGACCTGATAAAGATATTCCTGCACCTGATATGGGCACAGGGCCTCGTGAAATGGCATGGCTCATGGACGAATATTCCAAAGCAAAAGGTATGACTGTGCAAGCAGTTGTTACAGGGAAACCACTTGTATTGGGTGGCTCACTTGGGCGTACCGAAGCTACTGGACGCGGTGTGATGGTGTGTGCGTTGGCAGGTATGGAAAAACTCCGCCTTAATCCTTTCAAAACTACTTGCGTAGTGCAAGGTTTTGGTAATGTAGGTTCTCATGCTGCAAATTTGTTGCACGAAAGAGGTGTGAAAGTATTGGCTATCAGCGATATGACAGGCGGTTATTATAATAGCAATGGCATTGACATTAAAGAAGCTATGCGTTATGTAGAACAAAATAATAAATCACTTGAAGGATATAAAGGTGCTGAAAAAATAAGCAATGAAGAACTTCTTACAATGAATGTGGATTTGCTTGTACCTGCTGCAAAAGAGGATGTAATTACAGAAGAAAATGCGAGCAAAATTCAAGCAAAACTAATCGTAGAAGGTGCTAATGGACCTACCTCTGCCAACGCTGACCCTATCATCAATAGCAAAGGTATCTTGGCTGTGCCTGATATCTTGGCAAATGCGGGTGGTGTTACTGTTTCATATTTTGAGTGGGTACAAAACCGATTGGGTTACAAATGGACACAAGAACGTGTAGAACGCAGAAGTGACCGTATTATGAAAGATGCTTTTGACAAAGTATATGAAGCATCTATCAAATACCAAGTGCCTATGCGTATTGCTGCATATATCGTGGCAATTGACAAAGTAGCCCAAACATATAAATTTAGAGGTGGATATTAAAAGTTTAATGGGTTAAAGTTTAAAGTTCAATAAATCCAAAAAAACAAACCTTTAAAGTTCAAAAAATAATAAAAAAAACCGCTTTTATTTAAAATTAAAGCGGTTTTTTTGTATATGTTTAAGTTGAATTTAAAAATTATTATTGGGTTTTAGTTGGTTAAATAGATGCAAAACTTTCACAAAAATTTAGTGAAAATTTACTTTTATCTGAAAAATAAAAAAATAATGGTAAAATATTTTTTATTTTCAATAAAAATCTAAGAATAACCTACTTTTCTTAATCTATCTTATCACATCAATATATTCATTTTTTAGTAAAATAAGAATAATATTCTGTATTTATTACATTATTAACCCAAAAACAAAATTTTTTATTATAACGAATATTTTGGAATAGAAAAAATATCTTGTATTTTTGTGCAAACGTTTTTCGTTACGCTTTTCTTAATTTCAATTTTCTTTTCAAATTTTTTACAAAAAAACAAAAAAGATGCAAACTTTTACGCAAACTTCTACAACCGTTTCCAATTTTCTCAATGCAATTGAAATCCTACAAGATTATCGCCTTGTGTGTGAAAGCAGGCAAGCAAGCCTTATTGGGCGTAAAGAAGTATTTGCAGGAAAAGCAAAATTTGGGATTTTTGGTGATGGCAAAGAATTGCCACAAATCGCTTTGTCAAGGTTTTTTCAAAATGGAGATTTTCGTTCTGGATATTATCGCGACCAAACCATCGCTTTTGCGATTGGAGCATTAAATTATGAACAATTTTTTGCACAATTATACGCACATGCCTCAGAAACAGCAGAACCAGCTTCTGCGGGTCGCATGATGAACGCACATTTTGGCACAAGATTATTAGATGAAAAAGGGCATTTTTTGCCACAAACCAATACCAAAAATATCGCTACTGACCTATCACCTACCGCAGGACAAATGCCTCGCCTTGTAGGATTGGGTTATGCCTCCAAACTTTACCGACAAAACCCAAATTTACATCAATTTACAGATTTTTCTATTAATGGGAATGAAATTGCTTTTGGTACAATAGGCAATGCGTCTACTTCCGAAGGACTTTTTTGGGAAGCAATGAACGCAATAGGCGTACTACAAGTGCCTGTCGTGATGTCGGTTTGGGACGATGAATATGGTATTTCGGTAGGAAAAGAACATCACACGGTAAGAGAAAGCATTTCAAAGGCACTTTCAGGTTTTCAAAAACAAAACCCAGAAGAACGTGGTTTTGAGATTTTTGAGGTAAAAGCATGGGATTATGTGGCACTCATGGAAACCTATCAAAAAGCAACCGAGATTTGCAGAAATACGCATACGCCTGTTCTTGTCCATGTAACGGAAGTAACCCAACAACAAGGACATTCTACGTCTGGCTCGCATGAACGCTACAAATCCAAAGAACGCCTTGCATGGGAAAAAGAATTTGATTGCAATGTAAAATTTAGAAATTGGATTGAAAAAAATGGTTACGCAACTTCGGAACAACTTGACGAAATAGAAAAAAAAGCCTTAGAAACCATCAATAAAGCCAAAAAAGACGCTTGGAAAGCATTTAATGATGATTTGGCAGAAGATAGAAATACATTGTTGGGTTTTTTGGGGGAATTGGAAAGCCAATTTCCTCGTATCACAATGCTCAAAAAAGAATTGCAAGAAGCCATTAATCCCACACATACACAAACATATATCATAGCGAAAAAAGCATTTCGCGTGTTAAAAAATAAAACAGAATTAAAAAATATAACATCTTTTGTGCTTTGGTTTGAAACATTTAGCCAAAAAATGAAAGATACGTTCAATAGTCATCTGCATAGTCAATCTGACCTCAATGCAAATCACGTACAAGCAATAGCACCAACCTACGCCTCAGATGCACCAATGGTAGATGGGAGGGAGGTTTTGCAGGCAAATTTTGATAAAATTTTTAGTACAAATCCACTTGTGATTGCTTTTGGGGAAGATGTGGGCAAAATCGGAGATGTAAACCAAGGTTTTGCAGGTTTGCAAGAAAAATATGGTGAAATACGCATTTCTGATACAAGTATTCGCGAAGCTACGATTATTGGTCAGGGTATTGGTACAGCATTGCGTGGTTTGCGTCCTATCGCAGAAATCCAGTATTTGGATTATATGTTGTATGCTTTGCAAATCATGTCTGATGATGTGGCTTGTTTGCAATATCGCAGTAAAGGTGGTCAAAAAGTACCTTTGATTGTGCGTACAAGGGGACACCGCTTGGAAGGTGTGTGGCATTCTGGCTCACCAATAGGCATGTTGTTGCACAGTTTGAGGGGTATGTATATTGCAGTGCCTCGCAATATGACACAAGCCTCTGGTTTTTATAATACTTTTTTGAAAAGTGATGAGCCTGCTTTGATTATTGAATGTTTGAATGGATACAGGCTAAAAGAACAAATGCCTGATAATTTGGGCGAATTTACCGTGCCTGTTGGTGTGCCTGAAATCTTATATGAAGGTACAGATGTTACGATTGTTACGTATGGTTCTATGTGTAGGCTATGTGTAGAGGCTTCGGAACAGTTGGCAGAAGTTGGTATTTCGGTGGAAGTAATTGATGTGCAAACATTACTGCCTTTTGATAAAAATCATAACATTTTGAAATCTATCCAAAAAACTAATCGTGTTATATTCGCTGATGAAGATGTAAGCGGAGGTGCTACTGCATTTATGATGCGTGAAGTGCTCGAAGTACAAAATGCTTACAAATATTTGGATAGCAAACCTATATGTATTTCTGCACAAGACCATCGTCCTGCGTATGGTTCTGATGGTGATTATTTCTCAAAACCTAATCTTGAACATATTTTTGATGTAGTATTTGAAATGATGCAAGAATGTGAGCCAGAGAGGTTTGATTAGTCCAAATTTTAGTGATTTTTTAAACTTATGCCTACTATATAAAGTGAAAGAAAAGAGCTGATGAAAGTTTTTAATAAAATGGCATAGTTTTATTTTTGAAACTGAAACGCTAAAAAAAGCACCCCAAAATCCGATTTTGAGGTGCTTTTTTATATATTTGTAAAAGCGAGATGCTTTTTATTTGGTAGGTCATAACTTTATCTTAGCAAGACTTAAGGCTAAATAAATTTTTCATTTATACTTAATCTGCATATTCCACTACTTTTTCTCCTACATTTTCAGGGATTTTGATGTAGAGTATTTTATTATTTTTCTTTGTTTCAATTATATTTTTTGGATTCATGGTATAATCCTCAATGTTGTCGTATTCAAAAGGCACCAAAACCTCATTTTTAAGATTGACAATCCCCCAAAGTCCATTTTTTTTTGCCTTGATTTCAGTTTTGCTATTTATAGAAATATTTTTTATTTCTTCATAAAAAGGCAAAATTTCATTAAAATTTTCGTCCAAAATGCTATATTTATTACCTTTTTTCACTCTAAAATAATTTTTCATATTTATATAATTATTGTAGCCATTTTCAATGATGTCATAACCAGTGATTTCTCGCAATTCTTCTCCTTTTTGGTTTACTATAATGTATTGTTTTACATTATTTTGTTCTTTTTCCATCATAATCACCCCACTTTTTAGCATATAACTGTTACAACCTGTGTATTTACATTCGATTTCTATTTTCTTGGTTTTGGTGTTAAAAACGCCAAATCTTTCTATAGAATCTTTTATGATATAATGATTTTCGCCCCAATCATAAATATAATTGGTGGCAAGTGGGATAATTTGGGTATCATTTTCATCAATAATGCCATATTTAGAGGTGGCAGTTTCAGGATTTGTTTTTTGGGTAATAGCCACGCCATTTTTAAATTCCGAAATATTATCATATTCATTTTTAGAGAGGCGTTTTTTATTTTTGTCTATAAGCATATAAGAAAAAACATAAGGTTGATTTATATCTTTTTTGACATGTTTTATTAGATTTGAAGAATTTGGAATTTTTATCTCCTGGTTATTATCTTTATCATTGATATTTTTTTTGGATAAAACATTGCCTTTTGTGTCTATTAAGATTTCTGTTCCGTCAAATATATTTAACTTAATATTTCCATTTTCGTCAGTTGTATTTTCGCCTGGTATTCCATCAAGAACAAAAGGATAAATCACTTTATTTTGTTTATTAATAACACCCATTTTGCCTTTTTTAGGAACCAATGCGTATCCTTTTTCAAAATGATAATCACTCATAGGATTATTTCCTTCATACATAAAAGGAATAACCGTTTTGCCCTCATAATCTATAAAGCCAAGAACCCCAACGTATGATTTTGGGTTTGTTATCAAAGAAATTGCTTTAAGCCCATCTTGGAAATCTCTTATAATGCCTATTGGAAATTTGCTTGAAAATATTTTTTTATTTTTATAATTATAAAGTGCAAACTTTTCAACATTTTTGTCTTGATTGTCAAAATTTACACCAAAAGAGAAAAAACCTTGATGTAAATAAATAGGCGTTTTGTGTTCAGCAGGGATAAACAGTTCGTTTTTTTCATTGATAGCACCATATTTCCCATTGATATTAACACTTGCATAGTGTAGTATTTTGCCATCAAATACTGATGAATCTCTTTGAAATGAAAAAGGTTCGTTGTACACAGGCTTGATGACCATTTTTTTATCTGCGGTAACTATTCCCCATTTATCGTCTTTTCTATAAGGGACAAATACATCTTCCGCTTGGTTTTTTTGTGAAAAAGCATTATTAGATAATCCAAATCCAATAAAAAAAAGAAAATAGGAAAATAAAGAAAGGTTATTTTTTAAAATAAATTTCATAAAAAAGGAAAATAATTAAGGATAAAAATAATAAATATGCGTAAAAATTTACATCATTTTTTTAAAATAAAATTACAGAAATGATTTAACATGAGCAATTTACATTTTTTTTAGTAAAAAAAATAAAAAAACCGAAAAACTTGGTTTAAGTCTGTCGTTTTTTTTTATTCATTTTTTGTAACTATTCAGCCTCCTAACTCCAAAGGGGAATAACAATGATAAAGCTTTTTTGTATTTTTTTGTAGCACAGACTTTTAGTCTGTGTGTTCCAAACAACATTTGAAATGTAGACTAAATAGATGCCATTTTTTTTATTATTTTAGTGTTCAGGTTTTTTTCTTCCAATTGTCATCATAAAATAAAAAAAAACTTAAAATAGTAATGGTAATGTTTGCAGTGGTAAAATCAGGAATGTCTTTTGATGAAAAACTTTATGGAAAGAAGCCTGAAAACCTAAATCTTGATACAAAATAAAAAAACATAGATTATTTTGAAAAAAATTTGCAAAATACGACAGTTCGTCGTAGCGAGAGGTTACGACCAAAGGTTCTTTTAGATAGTAACAACGAATTGGGTAAAAAATGATTTACTTTATCTTTATTATAAATTATTATTTATGTGGAATAATTCTTTTTGTAAGTATTTATTTGTTAATAACCTCAAAAGGAAAATTTCTAAAAAACATAGTATCTTTTTGATTTTCTCTCATACATTTTATATTTGTATAAAGGTCATTTTTGCCAATGTGAATATTTTTTGGGACGACATAATACCAATTATTTTTCGGAAAATTATCAAAAGGAAAATCCTTAGAATATACTTTTATAAGGCGTGTAATTTTTGGAAATCCCCCTTTTAGTCCCAAAAAAATCGTATCTCCTATATGGTATTTTTCTTTTTTGTTTAAGATTTCAATCCGTGTAATATTGCCTTTTTCTAAATATTTGTGGGAAATAATATACAAACATTCTTCCTGATATTTCATTAAAACAAATATTATTTCTTCCAAAGAAATCAAAGATTCCACTACAGAAGTATTTTCAAAATAATATTCATAAAAAAAATCTTGTTTGTTTTCTTTTTTCAAAAAACCTTTAAAAAGTGTGTCCGTTCTCAAATTATTGTATTTTTTTTGTAAATCTTCCAAATGTTTAATCAGCATATTTGCAATTTCATTAGATTTTTCTTGTGTGATAAATGTTTTTGTTTGAAGTATATTGTTATAATGATTTATTTGTTCTTGTGTTTCATTTATTTGTGTGCTGTGTTCTTGGTTATACTTGTAAATAAAACCAATCATTTTTGATATAAATTCCATAGAATTTTTAATTTCAATTTCTAATTCTATTTTATGTGGGTTCTCTCTGTGATGATGTTTAATATTTTTTTCAAGAGTATTTATATTTCTCAAGATAGCATTATTTGTCATATCTAAATATGACAAAGTTGAATTAAGATTTTTTATTTGACTTTCAGTAAATTTGCTTTGAGAACACGCACAAAAAAATATAAAACCAATAAATAACAAAATTTTATTTTTCATAGCAGTATTTTTTAAAATCTTTGACAAGCGGGAATTCCCCAATCTGTATACCCACAAAAAGCACTTGTGAAATATTTACAAAAAATTTTTTCACATTCATAAATTTTCATTCTTGTAAGTTCATACCAAAGCCTTTTTTCTAAGGATGAAAACTTTTCAAGTTCTGTTGTAGGAATTTCAGGCAAAGAAAAAGATTGTTTTACAAGAAATTCATGTATTCGATGATGTACTATAATATCATGTACTTTTTTTGTGTAACTTCTCAATGTATCAAATGAAAAATCTTGTTGGTTTTCATTCATAAATTTTTGGGTCAAATCATTAATTTTTAACCAAGTATTATCAACATAATCCAAATAAGACAATTCTCGTCTTGTCCTTTGTCTTTGTTCCTCTCCCTCCAATTGTTGATATAATATCTCATTAGCATTTTTCAGTAAAAAAACATAATGTTTCATTCTTTCCTTTGAATAATCATATTTTTCATTTTTATAAAAATATACAAAATAAATTGTTATCAAAAAAATAGAAAATCCAAAACATATTAAAATTTTATTTTTCATGGTTTTTATTTTTTGTGAAAATGTGATTTTTTGCAAATTTTTTGGATTTTTTTAACTTTAGTAACCCACACACTCGCAAGTTGTTTTTTGTTAAAAAATATAGTTCTGTTTCAAGTTTTAAAGGTTTTCAACTTACATATTTGACCAAAATAAAAATATCGCATATTTTTATTTTTAGCACCAATTTACACACTTATTTTAAAAAATACAAAAAATTATTTTTTATTATTTGGAAGTATATCATAGAAAAGCGGGACGCTTTTTGTCGTACCGAGAGGCTACGACCAAATGAAATATTCTGTTGCTAATTTACACACTTATTTTAAAAAATACAAAAAGCATCAAATAGTTAATAACTTTCAAAACAACGCCATCAAATAATAGCTGATATTTTTTCAAAAAAATTTGCTTTTTTAGCTAAAAACTTGCAATTTTGTATCAAAAATGATAAAAAAATTTACAAGATTATGCAAAAATTAGACAACCCGCATACAAGCGTAGGCGATTTATACAAAGATTGGTTTTTGGATTATGCCTCTTATGTAATATTGGAGCGTGCAGTTCCTAATGTAGAAGATGGCTTGAAACCTGTGCAACGCAGGATTTTGCACGCCATGAAAAACATGGATGATGGACGTTTTCACAAAGTAGCCAATATCATAGGACAAGCCATGCAGTTTCACCCACATGGTGATGCGTCTATTGGTGATGCGTTGGTGGGGTTGGGACAAAAGGATTTACTTGTGGATATGCAAGGCAACTGGGGCGACAACCGTACAGGCGACAGTGCTGCTGCTGCACGTTATATAGAATCTCGTTTGTCAAAATTTGCCTTAGACGTGGTATTCAATGCCCAAACTACAATTTGGCAAAAATCTTATGATGGTAGGAAAAAAGAACCTGTTACATTTCCTGTAAAATTTCCATTATTGCTTGCACAAGGTACAGAAGGCATTGCGGTAGGGCTTGCTACAAAAATAATGCCTCACAATTTTTGTGAGTTAATTCACGCAAGTATTGATATTTTGCAAGGCAAACCAACCAATATAATGCCCGATTTCCCCACAGGTGGCATTGCAGACTGTTCGCAGTACAAAGGCGGTGCAAAAGGGGGCAAAATACGTGTGCGTGCGCACATGGAAGTACGCAACAAAAAAGAAATCGTTATACAAGATGTGCCTTATGGTGTTACAACGGGTACGTTGATTGATAGTATTTTGAAGGCAAATGAAGAAGGCAAAATCAAAATCAAAAAAGTAGTAGATAACACCGCAAAAGACGTGGAAATCGTTGTTGAACTTGCCCCTAATATTTTACCTGAGCAAACGATTGATGCTCTATACGCTTTTACAGATTGTGAAGTGAGTATATCACCTAATACTTGTGTGATTATCAAAGATAGACCTGCATTCGTAGATGCAAATGAATTGCTTAGATATTCCACGCAACAAACCGTAGAACTTCTCCAAAAAGAACTTGAAATCCGAAAAGGAGAACTCATGGAAAAACTTTTGTATGGCTCATTGGAAAAAATATTTATTGAAAATCGTATTTACCACAAAATAGAAGAATGTACTTCGTGGGAAAGTGTATTGGAAACGATTGACAATGCTTTAGAACAATATAAACCTGCTTTTTATCGCCCAATCGTCAAAGAAGATTTGGTAAAATTGACCGAAATAAAAATTAAACGCATTTCTAAATATGACGCTTTTAAAGCTGATGAAATTGCAAAAGCATTTGCAGAAGAATTGTTAGAAACTGAAAAAAATCTTGCGAGTATCAATAAATACGCCATTAATTATTTTAAAAATTTATTTAAAAAATATGCACAAGGCAGAGAAAGACGCACCGAACTTGTAACGTTTGATGCCATAAATGCCAATGAAGTAGTGCTGAATAACCAAAAACTATATGTGCATCGTGAAGATGGTTTTATAGGATATGGCAACAACATGAAAAAAGATGAATTTGTGTGCGATTGTTCGGATATTGATGATATAATTATCTTTACAAAAGATGGTAAATATTATATCAAAAAAATAGGCGAAAAAGTGTTTGTAGCAAAGGATATTTTGCATATTGCTGTTTTTGGCAAAGAAACCAAAGAACAAGTATATCATGCAGTTTATAGAGATGGCGAAACAGGTATTACATTTGCAAAACGTTTTCAAGTTACAGGCGTAATCCGTGATAAAGAATATGACCTCACAAAAGGCTCACCTAAAAGTGGGTTGTTGTATTTTGCGGTGCGTCCTCAAAATATTACCGAAATCGTGAATATCAAATTAACCGCTTCTTGTACCGCCAAAATCAAAACGTTTGAGTATGATTTTCAAACCTTAGAAATCAAAGGCAAAAATTCTATTGGGAATATTATTACCAAATACCCAGTTAGAAAAGTGGAATTTAAACAAATAACGGTTGTAGAATAAAAAAAATAAATTTTTTCAGTGATTAGTTTTGATAAATTAATTTTTTTAACGCTTTTGAAAGATTTAAAAAACAAAATCTTTGTAAAAGCGTTCTTTTTTTATACAATAAATTCAATAAATTCAATAAATTCAATTTCTTTCTTATATATTTCTTTATTTATGGAAAATACAACCGTTTCAAGCAATGACATTCGCCAAGCGTTTGTTGATTATGTGCTTACAAACCATGATACACCGCCTTCAGTGTATGCCCTCGCTAAGAAATTGGGGATTTCGGAAGGTGATTTTTATGCCCATTATGCTTCGCTCAAAGATATTGATAGTGATATTTGGAAACATCTTTTTTTGGAAACACAACAAAAAATGGAAAGCGAAGAAGTGTATTTGCAATATTCAGTAAGAGAAAAAGCACTTGCATTTGCATATACTTGGCTTGAAATATTGAAAGCAAATCGTAGTTATGTGTTATTTAGCGTGGGACATCACAAAGCATATTTTTTTCAAGAATCTGCCTACGTTTTGGCTTTCAAGGACGAATTTCATGCACTCGCAGAAACATGGATAAGAGAAGGTACAGACACACAAGAGGTGCAAGATAGACCTTTCTTGACCAAATATTACCCAAAATTACTTTGGAAAATCACAAAAGATATGTTACATTTTTGGGTAAAAGACCACAGCTCAAATTTTGAAAAAACAGATGTTTTTGTGGAAAAATCCATCAACCTTGCTTTTGATGCCTTAGGAAAAACGCCTTTGGATAGTGCTTTTGATTTTCTAAAATTCAAATTTCAAAATAGATAAGAAAATAATTAGGAATTGAGAATTAGGAGTTAAGAATGTTTTTTTTTTTAATTTTTAAAAACTTTATTTTTTAAATCTAAAATTTTTCATATTTTTGAGAAGTTACTTGAAACCATATCATTTCAATTAAATTTTTACTGAAATTTAATTGAAATGCCATTTTTTAGTATATTTTTTCCTTTTTTAATAAAAATTTTTTTTTAATAAAATACAATTATGAGAACAATTCTTGGGTTTGCAATAGGTGTTGGTGTAGGCGTGTATTTGTCAAAATGGCTCAATACAGAAAAAGGAATGATGTTTCAGGAACAAGTTTTTGCCAAAGCCTCTCAAATTTTTGGGGGAGAAAATGTACAAAATTGGCGTGAAAGTGTTTTACCAAAAGAGGACACACAGACGGATTTTTCAGCATAAAATTTTTTTTGGTATAGAAAGACAAAATCACGTTTTTTTTGGTTCAACAGCATAAAAAAACAATTATATCACTACAATTACAGAGAATAATTCATAGTTTCTAATCCATAATTTTTAATCCATAATCTCTAATTTAATATGCTTTCAAAAACCTTTGGTAGTTCTGTATATGGCATTACCGCTATGACCGTAACGATAGAAGTAAGTGTAACTACAGGCGCACATTTTTTTATTGTGGGTATGCCTGACAATGCTATCAAAGAAAGCCAATATCGCATAGAATTAGCCATGAAATATTTGGGGTATCAGTTTCCACGCCAAAAAGTAGTGGTAAATATGGCTCCTGCGGATATTCGCAAAGAAGGTGCGTCTTATGATTTGGCGATTGCATTGGGGATATTATCCTCATCAGGGCAGATATTTGTGCAAGATACCTTGCCACAATACATGATTTTGGGCGAATTAGCACTTGATGGTGATTTACGCGCAGTAAAAGGTGTATTGCCCATAGCAATAGAAGCCCGAAAAGAGGGTTTTAAAGGCATTATTTTGCCCGAAGAAAATGCGTCTGAGGCTTCTATTGTTAATTCCCTTGATGTAATTGGCGTAAAAAATATGCAAGAAGCCATAGATTTTTTAGAACAAAAACTACATATTCCCCCAAAAGAAAGCAGAACAAGAGAAATATTTGCAGAAAGTGTGAGTTTTTATGAAGCAGATTTTTCACACGTACAAGGGCAAGAAAATATCAAACGTGCCTTAGAAATCGCAGCAGCAGGTGGGCATAATGTCATCATGATAGGGCCTCCTGGTGCAGGCAAAACCATGCTTGCCAAAAGATTGCCTTCTATTCTTCCGCCTCTTTCGTTGCAAGAAGCCTTAGAAACTACAAAAATCCATTCAGTAGTTGGCAGGTTAAATAAAGATACTTCATTATTGGCTCAACGCCCTTTTCGCGCACCACACCACACAATTAGTGATGTAGCACTTGTAGGCGGTGGCACAATTCCACAACCAGGCGAAATATCACTTGCCCATAATGGCGTGCTTTTTTTGGACGAATTGCCCGAATTTAAAAGGACAGTATTGGAAGTGATGCGACAACCTTTGGAAGATAGAAAAGTAAGTATCGCAAGAGCAAAAATTTCTATTGAATTTCCAGCAAATTTTATGCTAATTGCAAGCATGAATCCTTGTCCATGCGGTTATTACAATCACCCTGAAAAAGAATGTGTGTGTGGTGGTGGCGTAGTACAAAAATATCTCAATAAAGTAAGTGGTCCTTTATTGGATAGAATTGATTTGCATGTGGAAGTTACGCCTGTTCCTTTTGACGAAATGACCGCCAACCGCAAAAACGAAGATAGTGCTACTATTCGCGCAAGGGTTATCAAAGCAAGAGAAATCCAAATAGAACGTTTTAAGGATTTTCCAGAAGTATATTCCAATGCCATGATGTCGCCACAAATGGTAAAAGATATTTGCCAAATATCACAAGCAGGCAAAACATTGCTCAAAACTGCTATGGAACGCCTCAAACTCTCTGCAAGAGCATACGACCGTATTCTCAAAGTAGCACGCACGATTGCTGACCTCGCTGGAAGCCCTGAAATCAAAATAGAACACCTCGCAGAAGCCATACAATATCGTAGCCTTGATAGGGAAAATTGGGGAACGAATTAAAATAATTGGGAATGAGGAATTAGGAATTATTTTTTCCAATCGCTATATATTTTTTAGATTTTTTTTCAAAAAATAGGTCTTGAAACATATTTTACCTTTTGCTATGTTTTGAATAATTTTTTTAGGAAAAAATTATAACAATAAGCGTAAAATATCGTAATATCAAACATTATCATCTCGATTTTAGTTTAATCATAGAAGTACATTGTGCGTCAAATATTATGGATATAAGTTATTACAAAGAACAGTTGGAGGCAAAAGAAGATATGTTAGCCCGCACAACCGAGTTCTTAGGTCAAATGCAAAATACTTTGACAGAAAAAAACCGACACTTATCTGAAATGCAAGAACGGATTTCAGATAGTATAAATTTTGCCAAAATGATTCAAACTTCGTTGCTACCTGATATAGAGATTTTAAAAATTTTTTTTAAAGATGCAGATTATAAAATTTTACAACAAATAGGCATAGGTGGCGATACAATTTTTATCAAAAATACAGGCAGTGGCATAGTTTTTTGTTTATTAGATGCCACAGGGCATGGTATTCCTGGTGCAATGCTTAGTATTTCGGGGTCGTTGATTTTGAATGATATTACTACATCAATAGAAATAGATAATCCTGCTGTATTATTAAAATTATTAAATTATAGACTTCACAAAACATTCAATAAAAATAGATATTCTATTGCCCATTTTGAAGGGACAGCATTTTATTATTCTTCCAAAAATAATATGCTTCATTATAGTTCTGCAAAAGGTAAAGTATTTTTACTCAATTCAAAAGGTGAAGTTATTTCATTAGGAAAAAATATAGCGTCTATTGGAGAAAATCCCAATACACAATTTGAAAGATTTGGGCTTCCTATTCAAAAAGGAGAAAAAATACTATTATTTTCAGATGGTTTAACAGACCAATTTGGCGGAGAATACAATAAAAGATTTACGGTTTTGAGGCTCAAACAATTATTATCAAAACATTTTGATAAAAGTGTAAGTGAATTAAAAGAAATTATTTATCAAGCACATATTGAGTGGAAAGGTAATAATGAACAAACAGACGATATATCATTCAAACTAATAGAATTTTAAATGACAAATACACCACAAAATCAATATGAATTTCGTGTAATATTTAATGATGAATATTCCACCATCACTTACAATGAACAATTATCAATAGCAGTATGCAAGGCTGATGTTGAGTATATTCCAATCAATGAATTTAAAAGGATATTTTTATTTGTATCAGAATTTATTGAAACATCAAATATACATCATTTTGTTTTTGATAAAAAGGCTTTGCGAACTTTTCATCAACCAAGTATGGAATGGTATTTTGCTATTTGGAAACCAAGCCTAAGAGCAAAAGGATTGGTCAATCACTATAAAATTTTACCTGATGTAGCGTGGTTTGCCAAAGCGGTAGAAGCGGGTAGGTACGAAATATTTCAAAAATATGGACAAGATATATTGGAAGGGATTACGATAACTTATGTAAAATCAGTAGAAGAAGTAGTAGAAAAATTGGAAAAAAGATAACAATATACCAAAATTGTAATATAAAAGTTTGTTTTTGTATCTGTTTGGTTTATTTTTTTCCAAAAACTTTAATTTTGATTATATGTTTCTGGGTTGGGGAATTTTCAAAAATTAGGTATAGGATTAAAGTGTTTAACTAATTAATGGGTTTGATTTTAGGTAGTTCTGTAAAATTAGGATTTTTTTTTTAGGTAATTGTTGTAAGCTAAAACAACTATAAAAATACCAATGAATAAGCCTATTGCCATTAAATTCCCTAAAATAAAGTATAAAGTATTATTTGTAGTACAAATACCACCCAAAATAACCATAAATTGTATCAACAAAAAATTGGTATTAGCTATTGCAAAATTTTTGGAAATACGGTTTTTTGCCAAAATATACATCAAAAATCCCAAACTTATGATACTTGTAACACTTGTACTAAAAAATACAGGTTCCATACTGCTAAAAGTTTCTTCTGAATAACCCAAAACACCCAATAAAATGGAAATATAAATTACTACAAAAAAAGAGTTTTTGAAATTGTAGACTTTACCAATAGAAAATATAGCGGTAAGAAATAATAAAAATGAAAAATCTACAACAATACAAGCCCAAATATTTTTGGAAGCTAATGGTACATTTTTATCAGTTAATTGGTGCGTAATTTTATGGCGCAACACAAATTTGTTGAATTGTTGTTCATCACATAAAAATTCTGCAATTTTCAAAAATTCTTTTGCATTGTTGTTTAATTCTCCATGCCTACTTTTACAGGTGATGCAATTTTCACCAAATAAAAATTTGCCAAAATCGCTATAACATGGATAATTATTGACAATTGTATCAGAAAAAAAACTATCTTTCAAAAAAGCAGAAACAAAAAGCATATTTTGAAAATATGAGTTTTCTTGTGAATTCCCTTCGGTAATGACGGAATTATCGCGTTTTTTTGTTTTATATTGTAATAAAATATTTTCTATTTCAGGGATTTCATTAATAAAATTTTCATGGGTTGTACGCATTCCAATATCTAAAAAATCTATTTCTCGGAAAAACTTACCTATAAATCCTTCATTTTTAAAATACTTTTTGATATGTTGGGCGATTAAAATGCTGTCTGCGTTAAGTCTTACCATTAATGAATCTGAAAATTGTTCGCTGTTATTTGCTAAGAAATGTTTGTGATTGTTTGCCAAAAACTCGTGTTTTTCAGAAAAAATTTGTTTTCGGATAAGATTTAACTTTTCTTGGAAAGGCAACATTATATCTTTTAGTTTTGAGATGTGATTAATGTTGTTTAATTTGTTTTTGCCAAGATGCGATTTTTCAAGCATTTCGTAGTACATTTTTCGGTCTTTAGTGTAGGTAGTAATTACCATAAAATGTTCTACCAACATCATTTTTTGCATTTCTGCTATTTGTGTATTTAGTTTTTCAATATGTGGAAAATATACTTTTACAGAAACAAAATTTCCAAATGTAAAAAAATATATACTTATCAATGTACTACAAGCAATCACAAACATCATTAAAAAACGCATTGATAATTGGTTGAGATTGTAATTTTTGATAAAATTATATATGGTGGTTTGATAATATAAGTAGAGAGAAAGGCTTGTTAAAAGTAAGAGAAAAACTGAAAGGGGGATATATTCTAATTCAGTTTTCAAAAGTAGTACATTTCCAAAATTACCTCCTAAAATTGCGATTTGATAATATCCCAATCCAAAAAATAACGCATTTCCCCAAACAAGCAAATAAAATATGGTATAATGTACTTTGGTTTCCCATATTGTAGGATAATTAACCAAAAGATGTTGGTCTATTTTTTGGAGAAATGTAGGATTGAAAAATATTTTGAGGAAATTGAACATAAAAAAGTAGTTTTATTTAGAAGAAAAAATAAATATCATTCGCCTTAGTATTTTACTAAGACTTTATGGTTTTTAGTGAAAAACTAAGACCTAAAAAAGTTCTCACTGCTATACAGGTTTTAAAAAAAACACATTCAAAATGCAGGAAAAAGGCTTTTTTGAAATAATTTTTACTAAAAAATAATACGTTTCTTTGAAAAACTAAAACAAATATTGTGTTCAACATTGTTATCAGTTTGTAATTTTTCAAAAAATCAGGAGTCAGACCTCCATAAACTATGGTACAGACCCAATTTTTTGAAAAATGGTATTAAAATATTGTGTTTAAATCGCTTCAAAGTACTTTTTTTTAAATTCTAAAAAGATGTATAGTAGTAAGATTTTGTTCAAATGTTCTTATCAATTTCAACGCCTTGCTATAACCAAAAAATCTATAATCCACAATCCAAAAATTCCTCAATAAATCATGGTAGCAGTTACACCCATTTTCTCCAATTCTGCAAAGAGTTTTTCGTCTTGTTTTAAGCGACCTTTTCCCGTTTTTAATTCGGTACGTAATCCTTTTTCTGGCTCAAAAACACATATTTTTACTTGCAAATTACCTTCATATCGTACAAAAAGGTCTTGTAGTTGTTGAATAAAATTAGGATTTAATTTATTAACCGAAAAAAACAATTCTACACTTTGCACAGGTTTTGCTTTGAGGTCGTCAAAATCTTCTATTTTGGATATTTTGAGTTCAAGGCGTTCTCCTTTATAGTTTTTTTGTACTTTTCCCGAAATCATATATACTTTTTGCGGTTCTATGCTGTCTGCGTGTACATCTTTGTCTCTGCCAAAAAGGGCAATTTCCAATGTACCATGATAATCTTCAATATTGAAGGTAATAAAAGTACCATTTTTATATGTTTTTTCGGTTTTATGGGTAATAATGCCTGCGATTTTGATGTCTTTTCCTTCCATTTCTTGGAACCTATCCAAATGACAAAGCCTAAAACCCGACATAGCGAGTTTGTATTGGTCTAATGGGTGTCCAGAAATATATACACCTACAACTTCTTTCTCTTTGTTGAGCATATCCAATTTGCCCCATTCAGGTAAATCATCAGGTAAATGTGGTGGTGCTATTTGGTCAGATGCTTGTCCGCCAAAAAGTGATTCGCCTCCATTTTCTTTGTCTTTTTGGCAGGCTTGTCCATATTTTAATAATTTTTCAAGAAAAGGGGTTTTATCTTTTTTATAATGACCAAAGAAATTTCTTCTATCAAATTCAAAACTATCAAACGCCCCAGAAGCCCCCAAACTTTCAAAAGATTTTTTATTGACTGTTCTCAAATTTACCCTTTTTGCAAAATCAAAAACACTTTTAAAATTTCCTTTTTCTTGTCTTTCTTTAATAATACTATCAATCGCAGCATCACCTGTACCTTTGATAGCAGACAAGCCAAAACGGACTTCATCAGCTTTATTTACCGAAAATTTTGCTTTACTTTCATTTACATCAGGACCCAAAACCTTTACTTGCATTCTTTGGCATTCTTCCAAAAAGAAAGTTATCTTTTCAATATTATTCATGTTGTGCGTAAGTACTGAAGCCATATATTCTGCTGGGTAATTGGCTTTGAGATACGCAGTTTGGTATGCAACTACGGAATACGCTGCGGAGTGTGAGCGGTTAAATCCATATCCTGCAAAAAATTCCATTACATTAAATACTTCATTTGCTTTATCTGCATCTACATTGTGGGTTTTGAAAGCGCCTTCTACAAAGATAGACCTTTGTTTGTCCATTTCTTCTTTTTTCTTTTTACCCATTGCACGCCTCAACAAATCCGCACCGCCAAGTGTATAACCTGCCAATACTTGGGCAGTTTGCATAATTTGCTCTTGATACACCATAATCCCAAAAGTAGGTTTCAAAAGTGTTTCCAACGCAGGGTGAGGATATTCTACAGGTTCACGTCCATGTTTTCGTTCAATATATTTAGGGATAAATTCTATCGGACCTGGGCGATAAAGGGCATTCATAGCAATCAAATCCTCAATATCAGTAGGTTTCAGTTGTCTAAGGTACATTTGCATACCTTCCGACTCAAATTGGAAAGTACCATTCGTTTCCCCTCTTTGGTAGAGTTCGTAGGTTTTTTGGTCATCAATAGGAATTTTGTCAATATCAATATCAATACCTTTATTTTCTTTGATAAGGCGAAGGGCATCACGAATGATTGTAAGGGTTTTTAAGCCCAAAAAATCCATTTTGAGCATACCAGCTTCTTCAATGATTTTGCCATCAAATTGTGTTACAAACAATTCTGCATCTTTGGCAATGCACACAGGAATACAATCCAAAAGGTCTTTTGGGGCAATGATAATGCCTGCAGCGTGTATGCCTGTATTGCGTACTGAGCCTTCCAATATTTCTGCATTTTGTAAAACCTTTGCACGTTCATCTCTGCCTGCGTATATTTCACGCAATTCGTCTATTTCTGAAAAAGCACTTTTTAGTTTTGTACCTGGTTTTTCAGGGACGAGTTTCGCAAGACGGTTGGATTCCGAGAGGTCAAGTTCCATTACACGTGCTACGTCTTTGATAGCCATGCGCGCAGCCATAGTTCCGTAGGTAATAATTTGGGCAACTTGGTTTTTTCCATATTTTTTTACCACATAATCAATCACATCACCCCTGCGTTCATCATCAAAATCAATGTCAATATCGGGCATTGATACCCTTTCAGGATTGAGGAAACGCTCAAAAAGTAAATTATATCTAATAGGGTCAATGTTGATAATGCCCGTACAATACGCTACTACACTTCCGCCAGCACTACCACGCCCAGGCCCTACAATTACACCATCATCTTTGGCTGCATTGATAAAATCTTGCACAATGAGAAAATAACCAGGAAACCCCATGTTTTTGATGGTTGCAAGTTCAAAATCAATGCGTTCTTCTACTTCTTGTGGGAGGGGATTTTCGTAGCGTGTTTTTGCGCCTTCATAAGCAAGGAATTTGAGGTAATCGTCTTGTGTATCAAAATCCTCTGGGATTTTGTACGTTGGCATCATGGTTTTTTGTTTGAGTTTGTAAGATTCGCATTGTTCAGCAATCAAAATGGTATTTGTGAGTGCATCAGGCATATCTGCAAAAAGGTCAGTCATTTCTTTTTGAGATTTAAAATAAAATTGGGTATTTGGAAACCCAAACCTTGTGCCTCGTCCTCTGCCTATGGGCGTAGATTTTTTCTCGCCATCTTTTACACAAAGCAAAATATCGTGTGCTTCTGAATCTTTTTCATCTATATAAAAAACATTATTTGAGGCAATATATTTAATATCATATTTTTCTGCAAATTTGATTAAAACTTCATTTACCACATTTTCCTCTTCTAATTCATGTCTATTTAATTCTAAATAAAAATCATCTTGGAAAGTTTCAATCCACCAAGCTAAGGCACTTTCTGCTACATCTTCGCCTTCATTAAGGATTATTTGGGCTAATTCGCCTGAAAGACTGCCTGAAAGACAAATTAGATTTTCTTTGTATTCTTTTATCAAACCTTTATCTACACGTGGTACGCCTGCATAAAAACCCTCAATATAGCCCAAAGACACCAATTTAGAAAGGTTTTTGTAACCTGCATGATTTTTTGCTAATAAAACCACTTGGAAACGCTGGTCTTTTTCATTTTTTGTAAATTGCAATCTGCGTCTTTCTTTGGCTACATACACCTCACAACCCAAAATTACTTTTTGCCCAAATTCTTCGCCATATTGCATGGCATAAAATGCACCATGTAAGTTGCCCAAATCAGTTATTGCAACTGCTGGCATTTCCAATTCTTTGGCTTTTTTAATAATATTTTTTACAGAAGCGGTACTTTGCAAAATAGAATACGCAGAATGTAAATGCAAATGCACAAAAGGTAATACTTCGCCTTCGCTTACCTTGCTCACTTTTTCTTTTTTCTTTTGGCGTGCTAATATATTGGCAAAATTGGCTTCGTCAAGTTTTGGGGCTTCATAAATGATTTTTTCGGGAGGCGTTTCGTCTAATGGTTTTGCGACTTTCTGTTGCAACAGTCCAAAAAAACATTTGGCAGTAGCAGACACGTCATAAGCTGCATCATGCGCATCTGCAAAAGTGGTATTAAATAATTTGAAATAAAGTTCTGTCAGCGTTGCCCACTTAAATTTACCGCCTTTTCCACCAGGGAGTGCTACAAAATCAACCGTTTGGAGTTTGGTACAAAAAGTTTTTAGGGCATTTTCACCTTCAAAAATATTTTGTAAATGATTTCTCAAATATTCTGCACCCATAATTGCCACATCAAACTCTATGTTGTGTCCAATTACAATTTGCGATTTTTTGGTATCATCTCTAAATGCTTCTAATACCTCCAAAAGTGGTTTTCCTTCTTCCAATGCCCTTTCTGTGCTAATGCCATGTACTTTTTGGGCATTGTAAGGAATCAAAAATCCTTCTGGTTTTACCATAAAATTTTTGGCAGAAATTAATTTTCCTGTATTGTCATGCAGTTGCCAAGCAATTTGTACCAAACGAGGCCAATTATCAAAATCGGTAAGTGGTGCTTCGTAATTTTTGGGTAAACCTGTGGTTTCGGTGTCAAATATTAAGTACATAGAAGTTTAAAAGGTCAAAGTTTAAAAGGTTTAATTATTCTACTATTTTTACAAAATTATAAATTTTTTCTCAAAAAAATAAAAGTAAAATAGAAAAAGTAAAGAAAAATTTGTTTGAAATTGATAATTTTTTGGTTTAAAATAATGCTTTTTTAAAAATTATTTAAAATAACATTTTTTTTAAAATCTTGAAAAAAATCTTGAAAAAAATAAAAGATTTTAGTGTAACTTTGCAACCAATTTTCGTGTCATTGTGATAGTTTAAATGTTTTTTAATTCTTTTTTTTGGAATTAATGAAATTAATTGTCTAAATCTCTTTTTAATTCTCCTATTGGATTTACTCCTTTTTTGGTCTGAGGCTTATTAGGAGCTGTTTTTAAATCATTTATGAAAAAAATATTTTCAAAAGGTATTTATACCTCTTTTATACTTGCAAGTTTTGTGTGCTTTACCATGAGTTTTTTGGTGTCGTGTTATGTAGATAATGCTGAAGATTCAGTGAATTTTAACGCACTGAATGACCAACAAATTCAAAATTATATTCGCCAAAACAACCTTACAAATGTACAAAGCACAGGTTCAGGCATGTATTACAAAATCACAACAAGCAATCCTGCGGGACGCAAACCCGTACTTGGTGATTCTATATATTTGTTTTACAAAGGTACTTTGATTGATGGCACACCTGTAGATACAACTTCAGAAGTACGCAATCGCCCTGCAAAATTAATTTTGGGTACAAACAACATTGTAGAAGGACTTGAAGAAGCATTAAAATTGATGCGCGAAGGGGAAAAAGCTACTGTTATGGTACCTTCTTATCTTGCACTTAGAAACAATGGCACTTGGCGTATTCCGCCTTATGCAGTATTAATTTATGACGTAAAAATCAATAAACTTGTTACTGAAGACGACCTTATCAACAAATATATTGCGGATAGTGCGTATGTGGTTACACAAAAAACTGATGATGGACTTCGTTATATTGAAAAAAGTGCAGGTTCACCTAATACAAAAGTTGGTAATGGCGCAGGCGTTACCGTAAATTATAAAGGCAGATTACTAAATAATTTGGTGTTCGATAGCAAAGCAGATTCTTCTTTTGGCTTTGTGGTAGGGCAAAATCAAGTAATTCAAGGTTGGGAAAAAGGCATCAAACTCATGGATGAAGGGGCAAAAGGTATTTGGATTATTCCTTCTACATTGGCGTATGGGGTTAATGGCTCAGGCAATCGTATTCCGCCTTATTCACCATTGGTTTTTGAGGTTACACATGTCAAAAGTCAAAGACGCAGGATAAAAGAATACATCGCTGCCAATGGCTGGACAGATACAACACAAACCTCCTCAGGGCTTTATTGGCGTATAGAAGGACAGCCAACAGGCACGGTTTTACCTACAAATAATTCACGTGTTACCATTAATTTTGTACGCAAATATTTGAGCGCAAGCTCTGGAAATCTTGTATACGTTTCTGAGGGAGTTGGGCAACAATTTACACTCAATCTGCCTAATACAGAACTTCCTGCGGGCTTAAAAGAAGGTATTTTACTGATGAAAGTAGGCGAAAAACGCAGGCTTATGCTTCCTGATTATTTGGCTTTTGGGGCAACAGGACAAGGAACTATTTTTGGCAAAACGCCTGTTGTGTATGAAGTTGAATTGTTGGATATTACAAACTAAAATAGCTTTCTAATTTTCAAGAAAATAAATACATTCGCTTACAAAGTTTTTTAAAACCTTTGTAAGCGTTTTTTGTTTTTAATCTGTAACTTTTGAATTTTTGACCCTTTGGAATTTAACTATTTTGACCCTTTAAACTTTTTAAACTTTCTTTATTAGGAATTAAAAAAAAATCTTGGTAATCTTGCAAACTTTAATCTCCAAATTGCAATGCTATTTTTTAATGTTATTTTCTTTTTTTTGAAAATATTGGAACATGAACAGCGAAAATCCCCAAAGAAATGATTTTTTTGTGCCAAAAGAAGAGATTGAAAACACCGCTAAAATAGGGGCTTTTGAAGTGAATTTTATCACGAAAAAAACAATTTGGTCACCCTCAATTTATCAACAATTTGAAATCCCAAATACACAAGAAGCACTTTCTATAGATGAATTTTGGAAATATGTATACGAACAAGACCTAAAACAAACCAAAATATGGTTTGAAATACTCCAAAACACCAATGATTGGATAACATTTGATTGTAGGATTTTAGTAAATAAACGTATCAAATATATATCTGTACGTACAAAAAATGTACGTAATACCCAAAATCAAATTGTGGGTATCTGTGGCACTTCTTGGGATATTACAGAACAGCGTGAAGCCCAAATAAACCTCCAAAGGACACACGAGGACGTGATTGCAAGCATTACGTATGCACGTCGCATACAAAAAGCAGTATTGCCAAGCGATGAAACATTTAGCAAATATCTCCCTGATAGTTTTGTGTATTATCAACCACGTGATATTGTCTCAGGAGATTTTTATTGGATAAGCCACCGCAACTATAAGACGATTGTTGTGGCAGGCGATTGTACAGGGCATGGTATTCCTGGTGCGTTTATGAGCATGGTAGGCAATGTATTGCTCAATGAAATCGTCAATCTCAGAGGAATAGATTCTCCTGAAAAAATCCTTGAAGAACTGCATAAAGGCGTACAAATGTCGCTCCGACAAAAAGAAAGCAAAAATAATGATGGTATGGACATCGCAATTTGTGTAATCCACAACCAAGAAGATGATGATATCATGGATTTGTATAAAGTAGAATATGCTGGGGCAAATAATCCACTTTATTATTTTAAAAATGCAAAACTTATAGAAATAAAAGCCAATATGCTGGCAATAGGAGGGGTGAATTATTATACAGAGGAAACTGGATTTTCTAAACACACTATATATATGGACAAAGGGACTGTGTTTTATATGTTTTCTGATGGGTATCAAGACCAATTTGGAGGCGAAAGGAACAGCAGATTTATGTCCAAAAGATTTAAACAACTCTTGCAAGATATACACCAAAAAGATATGAAAGAGCAACAAAAAATCTTGGAAGATACCATACAAGATTGGATTAAAAACACACGACAAATAGACGATATGCTCGTGATGGGCATACGAATTTAATAGGTATCTTTATAATAATCTAATAAAATCAAAATAAAAAAAATAATTTTTATTGCAAAAAAAATTACACAACCTTTAAATAAAAATAAACACAGAAAAATTTTGTGTTTATTTTTTTTGTTTAATATGAAAGGTGTAAATAAAGATAAAAAAATGTTAAAATTTCAAAATTTTATTTGGAGTATTAAATAATTAATACAGGTTTTAATTTGTCTTAAATAAATTTATTAAAAAAAATAAAAATAAAATTTTAAAAATATCCGTAATTAAATATTTAAACAAAATATTATATGGTAAAATACAATTTTTATAAAAGTAAAAAATAAAAAATTGGTTTAGATAATTTAATACGTAAAAAACCTTTTTTTGTTTTGCATTTGTGAATAAATTAAAAAATATTTAACTTTGTTCAAACACAAAGAAAATATTAAGTTTTCTAAAAATAAAGGTGAAAAAAAAATAAAAAGTTTTTATAATTTTAAAAACTTACATATAAGTATCAAAAAGGTGATTTACAAAACAAAGATTTTTACAATCAAAACCAAATATTCAACACACAAATAATTGACGTCAGTTTAACTCCAAGACATATCATATTTAACTCCAAGACATATTTTTTATAAATTTATGAAAAAAATCTTTTTAAGTACTGTTCTCTTGTATGCAAGCGTAACAATGCTTTCTGCCCAAAATCTAAAAGAGGCGAAAACTATTGAATACAAAACGCAAGATGACCTCATCACACGTGAGGAACTCAACACCATCAAAAAAAATGCCCTCGCTAAGGCGAAAAACCAAGAAGAATTGGGCTTGCTTATTGATGAAGCCTACAACCAACACATTGCCCGCAAACAAGCACAAATGATAGAGGCACAAGCCCCTAAAATCGTAGAAGTTTCTGCTGAAAAAGCAACTATAAAAACCAAAGCATTTTCTAATGCTGACCAAAAAGGCATGAACGAAAAAATGGCTTCTATACGCGCAGATTATAACAAAAAACGCACAGAAATGCTCAATGACCTCAACAAGCAAAAATATGCAAATGCTGACGACAAACAAAAAGCATTGGCAGAAAGCGAAGCAAAGCTAAAATCGCAATATCCTACTATTTTCTAAGCCACAAAGTAAAAATAAATACAAAAAACTTTATACAGCTTAATCATTAAAAAAAATAATATGAAAAAATATTACAACATTGTCCAATATGTTGCCTATTTGCTGATGCTCTTGTGCATAGCAAATACGCATATATTGGCACAAACCAACGTTACCATAGCACCTGGTACGATTACGGTAAGTGGCACAACTGCTGCTGCACCAACAAATGCTTTTTGGGAAAGCAGACGTTTACAATATGTGTATCGTGCTTCAGAAATCAATACTGCACTCGGTGTTGCGGGTTTAACAACTGGTACTTCAAAAATTATTTCCTCTTTAGCTTGGGACGTGGTAAGTGCAAATACTGATGCATTGCCCAATTATATAGTCAAATTGGCAAATGTGTCCAATGGATTTAGTTTTGCTACTGCTGTAGCTTCTCCTACGCTTAGTACTGTATATACTGGCCCATCGCCTATGACTTTTCCTGTTGGGGCGTACACAACAATCTTAACTTTTGGCACTAATTTTACGTGGGATGGCACAAGTGATTTATTGGTAGATGTATGTTGGGGGGTAATGCCAGCTTTTTCTTCTACTGGTACAGTTAATCTATTTACTGACCAAACAGCTACTTCTGCTGCAAGGGGGCTAACGAGTGGTTCAGCCAATCAGTGTGCTACCAATTTTACAGCTACTTCTGCTACGCTTACCAAACCTGCGGTTCGTTTTCAAATGGTAAATTCCATACCTCCTGTACCTTGTGTGGGTACGCCTATAGGTGGTACTACCAATATAACAGGTTCTGCATGTGCTTCACCTGTCATATTTAGTGTTGCAGGTGCTACCAATGACCTTAACCTTACGTATGAATGGGAAACTTCACCTACCAATGTATCTGCAAACTTTGTAGCGGTAACACCTGCACAAACAGGAACAACACTGAGTCTTGTAGCGCCTACAAATGGTAATTTTTATCGCAGAAAAATTACTTGTGCCAATGGTGGTGCATTTGCATATAGCACGCCCATTCAATTTAGCGGTTACAACTTTTTCCCTGTGAGTATTACTACGCCTTTTAGTGAAAACTTTGAAACGCCTTGGATAAATACTTGTAATCCTGAAGATGTGCCTCCACATGCTTCTGGTAATTTGTATTGGAAACAAACGTTTGGTGGTGGAAACCCAAATAATTCTTGGAGAAGACCACAACAAGCACAAGCCTACTGGATTCCTCTTGGGACATGGGCAACTAGTACGATGGGTATTCCTTATCCAAATAATGATGTAACGAATCCTATTAATAATGGACAAAGTTTTGCGTGTTTTAATACGAGTTGGGCTTTTCTCAGTACTATATTCTCATTGGATTTATATTTAAACCTTAGCACTTCTACTACACATAAAGTAACTTTTGATTATGTAAATAATCATGGCATAGATGGTTTACGACTCAAACTTTCTACTGACGGTGGTGCTTCTTTCTTTTTGATTGATACCCTTGGTACGACACACCCCAACCCACAAGGATATTATAATGGTGGTATACCTGCTGGTGGTATAGGAAGTGGTAATCCTATATTGCCCTCTGAAACTACAAGCACTTCATACCCTACTTGGGTATCACAAGGATTTACAGGTGTGACTGCTGGTGGAGCAACACTGCCTGGACAAGCCCCAGTTTGGAAAACTTTTTCGTTTATATTACCCAATGGTATTAATGCAACAAATTGTATTTTGCGTTTTGAAGGGTATTCAGATTATGGTTGGACTAATTTAGCGTTTGATAATGTGGTGGTAAATCCACTCCTCCCATGTGAAAATATGACTACTGCTGCAATAGGTGGAACTACTTCTGCGAACATTAGTGCAGGGTGTGCACCTTTGAATACAACTTTGAATGTAACAGGTTCATCAGACCAATCATTTTCAGGTTTTGTATATCAGTGGCAACAATCTGCTGATGGCATTACTTGGATAAATGCAACAGGCGCAGGTTCAACAAACTTTGCGTACCCTGTAATTAATCAAAATGCTACTACTTTTTACAGACGTACGATGTTTTGTCCTATTTCTGGGCAAAGTGCCATATCTTCTGCATTAAAAATACAAATCAATAAACCTATATATGCCTCATTGCCTTTTGTAGAGGATTTTGAGCAAAGTTGGGTAAACCTTTGTGCTACAAAAGATGCTCCAAAAGGTAACGGTGTAGATGTATATTGGAAAAATACACCAGCTACAGGAGTACGTTCTTGGAGAAGGACAAACGAAGGTGCTACAGCTGGTTGGGCAGCAACTGCCAATGTAAATCCTAACCCAGATACGCAAAAGGGGGGTACAGGTGCAGCATTATTCAATACCCGACAAGTAGGTTCGGGATTGAGCGGAGATTTGGACTTGTATGTAGATATGAGCCTTTCGCCAGTAAATAAATTGACGTTCTTGTATTGCAATAATACAGGCACAGATAAATTAGATGTATTGCTTTCTACTGATGGCGGTGTTACATTTGATTTTGCTACACCACTTATTACTGTAACAAAAACTACATCAGCAACTGCAAATGCGATTTATAACACCACCACTAATATTCCTACTTGGAAAGAATATACAGTAAATATGACACAAACGGTAAATGCTACTACTGTGATACGTTTCCGTGCTACTTCTGACGGTACTGCAGGTTATGGATTGGGTATTGACAATATTCGCATTGTGCCTTTGTTTGCACAAGATGCAGGTATTACTAAAATAGGTTTGAATCGTTGTTCCCCTCGTTTTGCGAATGTGCAAGTAGAAGTTACAAACTTTGGTTATAATGACATTACTAATTTTCCTGTAACTTACACATTAAATGGTGGAAACTCTGTAACAGAGCTTTTTACAGGCACTATTGCACCATTTGCTACTGCAAATTATGTATTCAATACATCTGTGGATTTATTGGCGTTGGGCAATCCTGCTACTATCAATGCAGTTTCTACAACTAATTTGTTTAATGATGGATTTCCAAATAATGATTTGAGAAACGAAACAATTGTAGTACCTTCTTTGAATGGTACAACTATTACATTGCCTTATACTGAAAATTTTGAAACAGTGCCTTATGGTGCTATTCCTGCTGGTTGGTCTAAAAAAACAGCAGTAGCATCTTCTGCAGCATTGCAATCACCAGGTTGGCTTACTGCACGCATCAATGACAATGTTGCTCCATTAGCAACAGAGGAATTTCCTTATATTCTCTCAAGTTATGGACTTGGCTATAATCAAGGTGCATATAGCACAGCAAATAATGGTTCAAGATTTATGTCTAATGATGATGACCGCAATAATGGTAATACTGGATTTACCAATCAACGTGATGGCAGTGATGACCAAATTTTATTGCCTACATTTAATTTCTCAGGATATACAAATTTGAAACTAACTTTTGATGTATATTTTGATAGGGTAACATTAGGTGCAAATGGTGGCACATTACAAGTAATTGGGAGTGTAGACGGTGGTACAACATTTAATACAATTTCTACAATCATAGAAGAAGGTTCGCCTACTTGGGTAAATAAAGTAATTAATTTGCCAACTACGTATGACAATAAACCTGCGGTTATTATTGCTTTCCAATACAATGATGTGGGTGGTAGAGCAGGTGGTGCAGCATTTGACAATGTAAAAGTAGAGGGGACTGCTCCGCTTCCTGTGGTAACACAAGGTACATTCTCTAATGAATTAGTACCTGATAGGTTGGTAGAAAGAGGCACTTTCCAACACCCAATTTATAAATTGGCACTTCAAGCTGACCCAAGTGTTGATGTGGTTTTCTCGGATTTTGTGGCAGTAACTGATGGCACTTATACCTTAGCAGATATTAGCACGAGAGGTTTCAAACTTTGGTATTCTACTGATACAACACTCAATGCAGGCGATATTCTCCTCAAACAAGTGGAAGTAGTACCTTCTGGTGGAAAACTTGTGTTCTCTTGTTTTAACCAAAAAATCTTAAAAGGACAAAAAGGATATTTCATTGTTTCTGCGGATATCAGTGCTATTGCAACCACAGGACGCACTATTTTTATCAAAAAACCGCTTGATGCTGATATAGTATTATCTGCAGGTACAAAAGTAGGTATTGCAACATTGACCGCAGGTGGTGTACAAACCATTGTGGGTGTGAATAATCTTCCAAATTCTGCGGATAAGGTTGTCATTACTACAATCAACACGCCTTATGTGTTTCAACAAACAGATTTCTTGTTTAATGATGCTGATACAGATGAGTTTAGTGGTAGATTTAGAGAAATAAAAATCATTTCACTTGACCCACGTACTTCTCTTTTACAACTTAATACAACAAGTCTTACCAATAACCAACGCATTAAAGTTGCAGATATTCCAAATATCAAATGGACGCCTGCAAATAATGTAGTAGAAGACAAACATGCTGAGTTTAGTTTCCAAGTATATGATGGGCGTAATTGGAGTGCAAAAGCATACAATATGCGTTTAGATATTCAGGGCGATAGAGTACATCTTCCTTCTATGTTTACACCTAATAATGATGGCAACAATGACAGGTTTACATTGTTGGGCGGTAGAGGCAATGTGAAAAATGCAACACTCAAAATATTTGATAGAAATAATGTGTTGGTTTATGAAACATCAGATATTACACTACTTGCTACTTCTGGTTGGAATGGTAAAAAAGATGGTGTAGATTTGCCAGCAGGTGCTTATATTTGGTATTTTGAAGGTAGCTACAATGATGGACGTAATATACAAATTGGAGAACGCAATAGTGGTGTTATTCGTTTGGTACGTTAATACCTAAAAAATTCACGTCTTAAAACAAAATTTTTTATAAAAATTTGTAAAAAACTTTAAAAATAAATGCGTTTCTCAAAAAAACCATTTATTTTTAAATGTTTTTTATCTAAAAATAATAAAATATGAAAACAAATTTACGTGTTGTGCTTGCAATTATTACAGGTTTTTGGCTTACACAATCCAACTTAAAAGCCCAAGACTTGGTTAGTTTGCCTGTTTTTTCGCAATACCAATATACACCACACATGACAAACCCTGCCATGATTGGAAGCATGAACGACATGCAGTTTACATTCAATTATCGCAGAAAACAGATTGTATCTGGTGAAACTTTTGATACGCCTATGTTTTCTTTTTCTACGCCTTTTACATCTAAAAAAACGGGTAAAAGGTGGGGAGCGTTGGGGGCATCTGTCATGAGTGATAACGCAGCAGGTTTTTTACGTACTAATGGTGCAATGCTTTCTTTTGCTTATAATTTTCATTTGGGCGAAAAATGGGGTATTCTAAGTGCTGGTTTGCAAGGTGGGTATTTTCAACGCAGATTTGATTATAGCGGACAAAGTACCTCTGCCCAATATGATGGCATTCTTCTAAATCCTAATCTTGGAAATGGAGAGGTGTTCAGTGGTGATGGTAAAAACTTTTTTACCGTAAGTGGAGGTTTGAATTGGAGTTTGGAAGATGAGAAAAAACGTCAAAAAGCATTCTTAGGTGTTTCTTATATGAATTTTAACCAACCAAGCGTGGATATTCTTAATGCAACAGGTGCAAAATTGCCTGCAGCATTGCAAGCTACCGCAGGTTATCGTATCATACAAACAGAAAGGTTTTCGGTAATGCCCAATGTGCGTTACTTATCTTCTGGCAACAATACCCAAATCAACGCAGGTTCATGGTTTCGTTATCATTTCTTAGGTACGCCCGATACGCGTATAGTACGTGAAGGTTCACTTGGATTGGGCGCTTGGTATGACACCAATAAATCTGGTGTAATTGCCTTAGAACTTAACCAACCAAATTATCTTTTGGTATTGAGTTATGATATTCCTGTTTCAAAAGATATTTCTAATTTTCAAAGAGCAGGCGTTTTAGAACTTACCGCAGCAATCAAACTTAACCGTGCCAAAGCTATCAGACCTGAATCTGATAAAGATGGTGATGGCGTGCTTGATGAATATGACAGTTGCCCTGATGTAGCAGGCTTGAAAGAGTTTTCAGGTTGCCCTGATACTGATGGTGATGGCGTACAAGATAGTATGGACGCTTGCCCTGAACAAAAAGGTGATAAAAAACTTATGGGTTGCCCTGATACTGATGGTGATAGCATTGCAGATAAAGATGATGCTTGCCCAACAGAAGCTGGTACAATCGCTACAAAAGGTTGTCCTGATAAAGATGGTGATACTGTGATAGATAGTGAAGACCAATGTCCAGATCAACCTGGTTTGAAAGAAGACAAAGGTTGTCCTAAAAAAGTAGAAGTGCAGAAAATTGAAAATGTAGCAAGTAAAATAGAATTGGATATTTTGGAAAATGCTAAATATGTCCATTTTCGCACAGGTACAGCAGTAATCGAGGAAACTTCACATGGTATGCTTGACCTTGTGGCAGAAGTAATGAAATTTCACCCTGATGATATTCTTGAACTTGAAGGACATACAGATTCACAAGGGGCACCTGATAGGAATATGAAACTTTCACAAGACCGTGCTGATGCAGTAAAAGTATATCTTGTAACAAAAGGGGTAGGAGCAGGTAGTATTGCAACAACAGCAAAAGGTCAAAATGAACCTGTATCTGATAATACAACTGAAAAAGGTCGTTCCCTCAACCGTAGGGTAGAAATGAAAATCCTTAAAAAGAAATAAATAAGTTATCAGTAATTGAGTTACCAGTAACTTAGGTTGCACATAAAAAAACGAAATTGATGTATTTTCAATTTCGTTTTTTTATGTAGAAAAATATTAAAAATAATTATTTAGATTTTAATTTATTAATGAAATTAAAAATCAGCTAAAAAAAAGTGGGTTTTTTCGTTTTTCTGAAAAAAAAATCATAACTTTGGGCATTATTTTGCGTCTGAATAAGACAATAAATAACATTAAACTAAAAACTTGTACGCTTTTTAGATTTGTAGATTCGGTGATAGGTTGGCATTTTGCCAACCTTTCATTTTTATAAGGGTTTTTGATTTTTTTATCAATAAAAACCGAAATATCTAAAACTTTCTAAAATTCAAGTAATAGCTTTTTTAATGCTTCATAATGAATTTCGCCCAAGTGCGTTTTTCTTTGCCCTTTTTTTAATGTCATTGTAAAAGGTATTGCACCGTCCCATTTGTCGTCTATTGGTGTAACCCAAAGGTTGGCATCATGTTCATCAAGCAACCAAAATTCAATGTTTGCATATTTGGAGGGTACATTAAATTTTTTCTTTTCCAAAAAAAATTCTACTTTCTTCAAATCATCTTCTACTGCTACGAAAATAAATTTTCTTGTGTTATTTTCTATGGCTTCGTTTGCCAATTTAATAAAATCAGGCAATTCCTTTACGCAAGGTACACACCAAGTTGCCCAAAAATTAAATATTAGTGTGGTATCATTTTTTGTGTCTTTATTTTCCTTATTTCCATTTTTTTGCATTTCTGCTAAAATGGTTTTTAACTTTACGGTTTTTACAACAAGTTTTTTGTATTCATTTTGTGCATTTGCATTTTTAGGAAATGCACAAAAAGTGATTAAAATAAAAAATAAAATAATACCTTGAAAGGAATTTTTCATAGAAATTTTTACTAAATTATGGGTGAATTATTATTTTCTTTACAAAATTAACAAATTTTTTTTTGGATTTTTTAAAAAAATATTAAAATACAAAATCAATCCCCAAATGTGAGCATTAAAATTCAATTTTTCATTGTATTTTTGCCTAAAAATTATAATACTTTAAGTCATAAATCCTCAAAAAACATGTCTATTTCAAAAATTACCGAATTATTGGGTAAAGATGCTGAACATCTATTGGCACACAAAAGTAAAACGATTGATAAAAGTGTGTTGCACACACCACACAGCGACTTTGTGAATGATATTTTTGTGCCTACAAACCGCAACACACAGGTTTTGCGTAGTTTGGGACAACTTTTTAATACAGGACGTTTGGCAAATACTGGTTATTTGTCTATTTTGCCTATTGACCAAGGCATAGAGCATAGTGGAGGTGCTTCTTTTGCAAAAAATCCTGCATATTTTGACCCTGAAAATATCGTAAAACTTGCTTATGAAGGCGGTTGTAATGCAGTAGCAACTACTTTTGGCGTGCTTGGTATGACTTCACGCAAGTATGCACACAAAATCCCTTTTATTGTAAAAATCAACCACAATGAACTTCTTACTTATCCAAATAAAGCTGACCAAATCATGTATGGCTCTGTGCGTGATGCGTGGAATTTGGGTGCAGTAGCAGTAGGTGCTACGATTTATTTTGGGTCTGATAATTCTGCTCGTCAAATTATTGAAGTGGCAAAGGCTTTTGAAGAAGCACATCAATTGGGTATGGCTACGATTTTGTGGTGTTACACCAGGAATGATGCGTTCAAAACTGGCGGTGTAGATTATCATGTGTCTGCGGATTTGACTGGACAAGCAAATCATTTGGGCGTAACTATCCAAGCGGATATCATCAAACAAAAATTGCCTGAAAATAATGGTGGCTATAAAGCCCTTAATACTGGCGGTTCAAGCTATGGCAAATTGGACGAAAGAATCTACACACAACTTACATCTGAACACCCTATTGACCTTTGTCGTTACCAAGTGGCTAACTGCTACATGGGACGTGCTGGACTTATCAATTCTGGTGGTGCGTCCTCTGGCGAATCGGATTTGGCAGAAGCAGTACGTACCGCAGTTATCAACAAACGTGCTGGTGGTATGGGCTTAATTTCAGGTAGAAAAGCTTTCCAACGTCCAATGAACGAAGGAATTGGTATTCTTAATGCAATCCAAGATGTGTATTTGAGCAAAGAAGTAGACTTGGCGTAAGTGATTTTTTGTGAAATAAAAAATAGCATAATTTGAACGTAGGTTTGGGTTATGCTATTTTTTTAATTATTTTCAAAACAAAAAAAATTACAATTTTCGCAAAAAATCATGTAAATTTGTAAAAAACTAAAAAATTTTTCCAAATGTTTGAAGGACAATCTCCCGAAAATTACGAACAAAAATGCCTTTGTGTGTTAGTATTAGATATATCAGGCTCTATGTCGGGCGAGCCTATGCACCAACTCAACAAAGGCTTACAAGAATTTCAGCAAGCAGTTTTGCAGGATTTTGTGGCTTCGCAAAGGCTTGAAATCAGCCTTGTAACATTTGGCAATGAGGCTAAATGTGTGCAAGAACCAGCATTAGCAGGTATGTTTCAAATGCCTACACTTATAGCAAATGGTTCTACTAAATTGGTAGAAGGTATGCGTTTGGCAATGTCATTGGTAGAAAATCGTAAAACTTGGTACAAAGACACAGGACAAAATTATTATCGCCCTATGGTGGTTGTTATCACTGATGGCGAGCCTGACCCTGACCAAGATATAAGAGGACTTGCTAACGAAATTGGACTTGCTTCGCAACAAAAAAAAGCGATGTTTTATGCGCTTGGTGTAAAAGGCTACAACCATACAAAACTCTCGTCTATGTTTGGCTCGCCTCCTCCATTGCCTTTAGATGGGTATAAATTTTCCGAATTTTTTACTTGGCTCAGTAATAGTATTGGTATTATCACCAAATCAAAAGAAGGTGATATGCTTTCTCTTCCGCCTGTGAGTGGTTGGTCTCAGATACAAATGTAAAAAAAGCCCCCTAACCCCCAAAGGGGGGATGTTTTTATTGCTCCCCTTTGGGGCTGGGGGCGTTTCTTATTAAAAAACAATATGTTTCGTGTAATTTTCTTGGCTGGGGCTTCTGGTGCGTTAGCGTTTATTTTGTATTTTTATGTGATTTTTTTATTGTTCCAAAATCCTTTTTTGGTAAATCCTAAATCATTAGATTTTTTTATTTATGCAGGTGCGATTGTAGGTGGGTTGTATTATATGCGTCAAAATGTATTACAAAAATACATGAATTTTTGGCAGGGGTTTGGGTCAGGTATTTTGCAAACAATGATTATGGCAGGTTTGTGTAGCCTTTTCCTTTACTTTTTTTTGTATTATGAAAAAAAACCTTTGCAATTATATGTACAAGATAAATTAGACGAAATGCAAAAAGTAAAAGAAAATATTGTAAAAAATATTGGTGAAAAACTTTATACTGAAATATACAATAATGTCAAAAAAACCACACCTTATGAAATGGCATGGTTTGAATGGCGTACAAAAATGGTGCTTGGAATTTTTATAGCTTTTGTTACAAGTTTGGTGTTGAGGAGGAAGAAAAATAGCCCCCTAACAACACCCCCAGCCCCCGAAGGGGAGCAAGTCCAAAAGGGGGGACAAACAGCCAAAAGGTAAATTCTATTTAAATGCTTAAAATAATTTTTACAAAAAATGCTTCCATATTTGTTTATTCCCTTTGGGGGTTAGGGTGCTAAATATTATAAAAAAATGAAAATCTTAGGTATTATTCCTGCAAGATATGCCTCTACGCGTTTGGAAGGCAAACCACTCAAAGATATTGGTGGTATTTCCATGATAGAACGTGTGTATATACAAGCCTCCAAAGCTAATCTTTTGGATAAAATCGTGGTGGCAACTGATGACCAACGTATTTTTGACCATGTAAAAAATTTTGGAGGAAATGTGATGATGACTTCGCCCAATCACCCAAACGGTACAGATAGATGTGCGGAAGTCATGGCAAATGTGGAAAGTGTTTTTGGGGAAAAATTTGAAGTTGCCATCAATATTCAAGGTGATGAGCCTTTTATTGACCCTGAACAAATCAACCAAATTGCAAGGGTTTTTATCATAGATAACACCACGCAAATTGCAACTTTAGCAAAAAAAATTATCAGCCATGCTGAATTAATAGACATCAAAGAAGCCAAAATCGTGCTTAATCAGCGTCAAGAAGCGATTTATATGAGTAGAAGCCCTGTGCCTTTTTTGCGAAATGAAGACATTACAATTTGGCACGAAAAAGCAGATTTCTATAAACATATTGGTATTTATGGATTTACGAGGGAGGTTTTGGTAAATATTTCTTCACTTGCACCTACATTGTTGGAAACACAAGAAGGCTTGGAGCAACTGCGTTGGTTGGCGTATTATCCGATTAAAGTAGGTTTTACGGATTTTGAAACCCTTGCTATTGACACAGAAGCAGATTTGGAAGTTGCTAAAAAAATGCTTGGGAATTAAGTTTTTAGTTTTTTCAGTTGTCAGTTTTTATATATTATCCTCTAATTTTTATTTTGTAAAATTTGGAAATCAGCAAAAAAATGAAAAAAAACGTTTTTTTTTATTGGCTTATTTTTGTTGTTGCTTGTGCGGTGCTTGGATATTTGATTTGTCCCGATGACACGCCTAATGCCAATGACAGACACGCTGATATTGCCAAATTGTCCCCTTTTTCTACCGTAAAAATCCTCAAAATTCCGCTCCAAAAGGAAGTCAAAAAAGTTAGTTTTATCCATTATTGGCTTTCTGGGCAAGAACGCAATGAGGAAATTATGCCTTATAAAAACATAAAATTTTTGCCTCAAACACAACAAATTGAAGTCCTGCCTCTTACCGAAAATGCAAATGCAATTATTTTAGACCTAAAAAAATTTACAAATACCACAATATCAGAAAAGGATTTACTAAAAAACCATACAGAAACCCGTTTCTATGCACTTGGAGCAGATAAATCGGGCAGAGATATTTTGAGTTTATTGATTTTGGGTGCAAGGATTTCGCTTGGCATAGGTTTTATGTCGGTGTTATTGGCTACTACGATAGGCGTTTTTTTGGGTGCGTTGGCAGGTTTTTGGAAGGGTTGGATTGATGCATTGATTATGGGTATTGTGAGTGTTTTTTGGTCAATTCCGAGTATTTTGTGGGTGGTTATGCTTAGTACATTGTTGGGCAAGGGTGTAGGCGTGGCAATATTAGCGATTGGGCTTACAAGTTGGGTAGAAACTGCGAGATTGGTGCGTGGCGAAGTCCAAAAAATCAAAAATATGCCTTATATTGAAGTGGCTAAAACGCTTGGGGCAAGTAATTGGCGAATTTTTTGGGTGCATATTTTCCCTAATATTCAGTCTGTGTTGGGGGTGGCAATGATTTCCAATTTGGCAAGTGCTATTTTGATGGAAGCGGGATTGAGTTTTTTGGGTTTGAGTGTGCAGTCGCCTGTGGTGTCGTGGGGTTTGTTGATTAGTGAAAGTTATCCATTTATGACCGAACAAGGCAAGTGGTTTATGTGGGTTTTTCCTGCTGGTGTGATTGCGGTTACAGTGCTTTCGTTTAATATGATAAAGGAGGATTAATGTATTATAAAACTTCAATTATTTATGCGAATATTGGGTTGGATTTTGTACTTTTCTAATAAATCCATTTTAAAGATATAACAAAACTAAAATAAGCCAATATTTAAAAGCATTAAAAATAGTAATAAAATACGCATTTTATTTTTGGAAATAAATTTTGATAATTTTAGATGTAAAAATTAAACTTAAATATT
>JANPJR010000044.1:0-1812 GCA_031425615.1 Cytophagales bacterium | reverse complement strand
TGCTACGAGGCAGTACTTTAGTGTCTTCTGTAGATATTTCCTCGCCTTCCTCCGTGCAATAAGATATTTCTATCAGCTCACCATCCTCATCAAAACTTACATAATAAATTACGCCCTCATACTCAGGCTCAAAAGTGTATTCCATAGTTTTAAGCGTGTTGATAAGTTAATTTTTCTATGTTGCCCAATTTTGCACTGCGGTAGCCATTGTCGTCCAATGACCAAAATAATAAATTTCCTTTGTCGTTGATTTTGGCGTGTTGCCCTGTGCGGGTGGTAAATTCCCCATCTATCTTTTGGAAAGTTATCTCAAAAATAACCTCGCCATTGTTTTGGATTTTGTAGTCCAACCAAGCCTTTTTTAAAGCCTCTTTCTTGGTGATGCTCTGCGTTTTGATAAAGCCCCAAGCACTTTGCATTACTAATTTTTTCATAAAAATTTTGTGTTGTTTTATTGAATTATTGTAATGCAAAAATAAGTAATTATTTGCTAATTAGCAAATTTTTGCTAAAAAATATTAAAAAAAATATTAATTTTCTGAAATCATGGATTTTAATCTGTCAAGAATACTCCAATCCACTATTGAACCACGAATAGTATTAGTGATTTTTTTTCTCATTTTTTTATCTTTTGGCTCAAGTATGTAAGCATAAAAATGTGGTAATTTTTTATGGTTTTCCAATAAAAAAAACCTTAATTCTTTTAAAAAAGGGAGTTTATCAGTTTTCCGTGAGGTTGTTTCTCCTCTTTCTAAAAGTGAAATTTTATTTTCTATTTCTAACAACAAATTATCTTTTTTCATATTTTTTTAATTTTTATTTGCTAATTAGCAAACTTTATATATTTTTGTAACGTAATGTATTTATTAAGGTAAATTTCTATTTGCAAATTTATACAAAAATCTCTAAATAGCAAATAAAATCTAAAATTTTTTAAAATTATGGTAGAAACAATTGGGGTTAGACTGGAGTACTTGCGTGAAAAGATATTTAATCTTTCACAAGGGGAGTTTGCCAAAAAATTAGGTGTTTCCCAAAGAACAATATCTGGCATGGAGAATGGGGATGTAAGTGCTAAAAATATTTTGAAATTAGAATCTTTGGGGGTTAATAGGAAGTGGGTAGAAACAGGCGAGGGCGAAATTTTTTCAAAAGATGTAGTACAGCAACCCATTACAAAAGCAAAAAATGATGATATAGACATAGTAAATGTTTTGATACAAGAGAATGGGTTTCTCAAAGAAGAAATAAAATTCCTTAGAAATTTGATAACGAATCAAAATCCTACTTCGCAAATGACAGCAAGGTAGGATTTTTTGTTTTAAAATTGTTAAAAAAATAAGCTAATAAATTTAAAAAAATATAAATTGTTAAAAATAATGAAAAAAAGTATAATGATTTTGGGCATAAGAATAGAATAAAAAGGGATTTTATTCTATTTTTATTCCAGTTGCCTTTTTTTTTATTATTGGCGTTTTTAATTTGGTATTTTAAAAAATAAATAATTGTTAAAAATGTATGAGTTTAATATTTGAGAATATATTTTCGGATGAGCATATTACGCAGGTAAATAATGTACCTCTTTTAGGAATAGAACAGGGTTACATATCATACCAAAAAAATGAAAAATTTACCCTTTTGGATTATGACTCATATTTAGAAATTTGTGGGATAACAGGAGAACAAAAAATGTCGTTTTTTGATTTTTATAATAAAATTAAAAATCAAAGTTTAGAGGTTAATAGTTTGCTTGACCACAAGGATGGATTAAAAAATGTAAACCAAATGCAGGAACTTTATAAAAAATAAATA
>JANPJR010000043.1:0-42364 GCA_031425615.1 Cytophagales bacterium | reverse complement strand
CATGATGATTATTTTTGTAGCTCATTTTTTTGCATTATTTTTTTATACTTCTTGCCATTCTATTCCGTCCCAAACTAATCCTAAAATTTCGTTTTCATTCACGTAAAAACTATTTGAAGAAGCATTTACCCTCAAATAATTTCCTGTGCCTATGTTTTTGATGACAAAAATTTTATATATTGTACTTCCCAAATCATTGATGTCTATTGTCCTGTTAGCACCGTTTGTATCTAAAAACTGATAAGTTGCACTTGTATCATCAAGGGTAATGCCTGCTGATAAGGTTTCTCGGTTGATTGTGATGCCCCCACCCAACGCAGGCACATTCGTAATATTATTCCAATGTACTTGTGCCTGCCCTGCAGTCAGGAGTTGGAGTTTAGTGAAAAAATCATTCAAATCTACTACTCCGCTTAATTGGTCATCTTCTTTGCTATAATAAGCATTGAGGTAATTTCCAAAAATCTCACGAAGTTTATAAGGCGAAATTCGCCTTGAAATATTATCAGGTAAATTATTATTTACAAGATTTAAAAGTTGTTGTCTGTTCATCATTTTTTAAGCATTAAAAGCGTTTCCGAATCCTTCTGAAAAAGCAAACCCAAATCCTGTGTTTGCAATAGCCTCTTGTGGTTGTCCTGTATTGAGTGTAATATTTTCGTTTTGCAAATACCGCACAATATCTGCTCTGTTTATTGTGGCGTTTATTTCTAATCGTTTTTGTGTTTCAAGTACCTCCCCAATGCCTATATTATTTTGCGAACAAACATCAAAAACGCCTTCCATAGTGCCTGTTTCTTGCAAAGCAATATCAAAAATATTTTGTCCGTCTTGTGTTCTAATTATTTTCATAATTTCCTTTGATATTGATTTTATCCCCTACAAAAGTTATATTGTCAATTATGGCACCATCAGTTTCACATTGTTTTTTAATTTCAAACCTGCTGTTTTGCAAGCCTTGTTCATCATTCAAAAAGTTTTGTAGCCCAATCCCTACATAAGGTGCGTGTTTCCAATCGCCTTTGTTGGTAGAAAGTAGAAGTTTGAAATGTTGCCCTGTGCTATCTCCTGTTACAAAATCTCCTCCTTCATCTGCCAAGTCATTAAATTCGTCTAATAAAATATCTTGTATCATTTCAATAAATCATTTATGCGTGTGGTAATGGGGGTAAAACTTGCAACATTATTCGCTACTGAGGTACTGCCTGCAGAATTGGTAAAAGTCATTTGGGTAATTGCTTGCACCAAATCCGCAAGTATTTTTTTTAGGGTTTCATTTTGTTTTTTGATTTCAAAGCCTGTATTATCTATTTTTAAAGTTGTATTTCCTATTTTCAAAGTTGCAGTTTCCAATTCTGAAAACATGATGATTGCGTTTTCTCTTTTGCTTACAAGCACGATGCTATCTGTTTTGGGTTTGAGTAAAAATCCTTTTTCATTTTCTTGTGAAGCAGTCGTTTTTATATTTTCTAAAATAATATCTTCGTTTTCTATAAGTTGAACTTTACAAACGTTTTCCTCAGCAGAAACTACTTTTGCAAGTACCATGTCATCGGTGGCTTTTGCGATAAAATCCAATAATTTTTTTCTTAATTCTTGTTCATTCATAATTTCTATTTTGGTTATTGCGTCAATTTTCTACCAAGATTCACTTCGCGTCTTGCACCACTCACACCCCAAGTTACTTTTACTTTATCTACCAAATATTTGCCTTTCCTGTCGGGATATATTTCGTCCAAAAGTTCGCAAGTATCTGAATGGTCTATGTAAGGAATGATAAAACTTGTAAAAGAGCCTTGATAACCTTCAAATTTGTATTTTTCTAATTCTACTTTCCCAATGGTTTCCAACGCTTCTTTGCTTTTGATATTTCTCTTATGAATAGTAATTATTTCACCATTTTTATCACCTACTTCTGCCTCTACTTTTGCACCATTGGCATCTATTGATACCATTTTTACGAGGAGTTTCATATCCTCTTTTTTCCTAAATCTTAATTTATTTTCCACCATATCCCCCTGGAATCTGAACGTAGAAGTTTGCGGATTTTTCTCTGTGTAAGGCAACCCTATAAATAATTTTCCTTTGCGAAAATAAGCACATAAAAGATACTCATCTTTTAATTTTTGTAAAATTTCTGCCTTTGTTACCCTGTTTAATGTAAAATTTACAAGGCTTACATCAGGAATGCTGTCGCTTAGGGTTGCATCTGCAAAATGTTCTTTGAGTAGGTTTTTCAAAGAAATATTTGCATAATTCTTACTAATTATCGCACTTCTTTTGTAGTTGTATATTTCGTCTTCACATACAATTTCCAAAGGATATGTGGGTACAATCTCCGCAATGTATCCTACAAATTCTGTAGCATTATTACCATCATATCCAAGTTGTACCAATACTTTTGTACCTGTTTTTAGCACTTCATCAAAGCTAAGTTTTTGTACTACATTTGTACCTACATCTTTGAGTACCGCATTTGTAGGCATTTTTATTGTGCATTTATCGCCCAAAGTATCCCAAGCACGCTCAATGCTTACCTCGTGGGCAAAGGGGAATTTGTACTCCCCTATTTCAATATTGCACGTTAAGAGATAAGCCATAAAAAGTTTAAGGTTTAAAAGGTCAAAGTTTAAGACAAAAAATTATGCTACGTTCAAATCTGTATCTCTAACAGCCAAAATATCTTTACTTTTCAAAGATACTTCCAAAGGAATGTCGCTTATTGCTTGTATTTCAAAAGGAAAACAATCTTCCAATCCTTCAAAATCAGGAAAACTTATACTTTCTATCACAATTCTATCAAAACCAAAATAACCACTAAATGGAAAATCAAATTTTACAGAAGCATTTTTGCGGTAAAGGTTGATGAGTTCTATGAGGTTTTGTTCAGGAAATTTTTTGGCTTTCATTTTCAAAGTAAAATCTTCATTTCCCCAATCATAAACTTCCGCATTTGTCGCAAAACCTTTTATATTCACTACCCAATCATTGGCAGAAATAATTTCTTTTACGGTGAAATCCCTGCCCGCTACTGCGGTTTTAACAATATTTTTTTGCCCTGCAATGGTAACCAAAGGTGGAATATTAAGATTTACACCATCTAATTTCACAGGCATAAATTTTGGTACGCCTTGCGGTGGGGGTGCTTGTGCATAACTTCCACCTCCTGTATTTTGCCTAAATTGCCTTTCCAACAAAACAGGGAAAGGCAATCTCTGCCATACTTTAGCAAAAAGTGCAATGTCAAACGTGAAGTTTTTACCAAATTCATTTGCCATAGTTAATTTACAATTGCTTGGTTAGCGCCATTCAATACCCTCAAAAGCATTTCTAAAAGCGTGTTTTCTGCCTGTGTTGCTCCTTCAGTAAGGTTTGTTGTGTGTATTTCTGTTTTATCTTGTAGTTTTTGAAGGTTGATTGTAATGCTTTTAGGACCTCCTCCCGAAATGCTGTCCAAACCTTTTTTATTTTTAGCATCAAGTCCTGCCATAGCTTGTCCTGCGTTTGCATTTGCCAAAATATCTTGTTCTTTGTTTTTTGGGTCTGTATTTTTGGCTATTGCCAACACAGCGTCAGTTTGCGGGTTACTCGCATTAGAAGCAGATAACAAAAATGGACTACGCCAATCGCCAGCCACCGCTTTTTGGGTGTCTTGCTCCAAAAGAGGCGAAGGTTTATACATTTTTTGTTCTACTGATTGCACCGTTTCCGCGCTACCTGTAACCCAATTAAAAAATTCCTTTGACTTTTTCCAAATACCATCAAGCCAACCCATGATTTCTTTAAACCAATTACCCAATGTTTCAAAGATTTTTGTACCAAAAAGATAATCAAAGGCATAAATTAAATATGAAATAGGGTTATTTTTTAACACAAATTGTCCTACTGAATATAAAAAACCTGTAAAATCGGTAAAGCCAGAAGTCAAATAACCCAACAAACCAATAACCGCAACCGATCCCACCATGATAAGGATAAAAGGATTTATCATGGCTATTGCATTAAAAATACCCATTGCCAAGCCCGCACCACCTAAACTTGCTATCAAAGCAGGCAACGCCATGGCAGCCATCAACACCAAACGCCCAATAAGCCCAAGCACCGCAGGGATAGTTTGTGTAATAATAGAAAACCCAAACCGCAACATAGCAGGAACACCCCTTGTAATAAGCGTAACTGATAAACTAATCACTTGCATACTCAAACTCCAAACCACACCCGCCAATGTACTAAACAATGGGTAAAGATTAGTCATTGCGATAGACGTCATACTTACCATATTTATCAAAGGCATATAAGGCATTACCGACTTACCCAATTCAATACTAAGCACTGATAAACGTCCTTTTACCCTTTCCAAACGCTCCGCATAAGTATTCATTACCGTATTGGCATAATTTTCTGTTTCGCCTTTAGAATTTTTCATTTCTTGTGTCCAAGTTTTGAGCGTGGGAATACTTCCTAATAATGCTTGCCCTGCAACCAGATTTTGCACCCCAAAAAATTTAGACATTAGTGCGGTATCTCCTTGTATTTTAGTCAATTCTTGTAATCTATTCGCAAGAGGTATAGTATTATCACCTAAAATATTCATATCAACGCCTGCTTTTATAATAGCTTCACGTTGTTCTTTAGGCATAAATCTACCTTGTCCTATTTCTGAAATTACGTTTCGCAAAGCGATACCACCTTCTGCACTTGATTTAAAGCCTTTCTGGTCTAAGATTTGCAGAGCAGACAAAGTTTCAGACATATTTACACCACTATTTTTGGCAGTAGCACCTAACGATTGCATAGCCATTACCATTTGAGGTACTTCTGCACTACCTACTTTGGCGGATTTCGTGATTAAATCTATTATCTTGCTTGTTTCCAAAGATGCTTTCGCTGGGTCTTGCAAACTCACATTGTATGCATTCATGGCGGTAGTAACTGCACTCGTAGCACCTGCTATATCACCTTTCATGGTTTTAGAAAGTTTGTAGGCATTTTCTGCCATCATTTCTAATGCTTGTGGATTTTTGGCAATTTCAGGGCTAAGTTTTGAAAGTATATTTTGGAAAACGACAAGTCCACCAGCAGCCTCTCCCCCAAATCTTGAGGCGAGATTTTTGGCACTTTCACCTATCATTTTCAGTTGTTGGTCAGTTACACCTGTAATAGCTTTTACTTCTGCGAGTTGCCTTTCAAAATCAATAGCAGGTTGCATCATGGCATTTATTTGCATGCTCGCATTTTGGAAGGAATTACCAAGTTGATTTAATGCTTGTGCGCGAAAGCCCATTTTCAAAAGTGAATCATCTGCTCCACGTACAGCATTAGCCAACCCATTAGCCATACCAATAATCCCCGACATAGGTGAGCTAATTCTATCCGACATGCTCAACGCAAATTCATAATTTTGCATAATTTTATGGAGTTTTTTTATATTCGGTTTGCCTTTTCCTCTTCGCTTCTAATCCATTGAAGCCCTTTCCAAGCAGAAATCCATTCATGGTCGGGCATGGCTTCTATTTTTTCCATTGGGATATGCAAGTAATACATCATTTGGATATTTACTTTTGTGATAAAGTCAATATTTGTATCTACTTTTTCTATTACTCCCCCAAATGCACCACATATTTACTTACCAATTTTTCAGCTTGTGGCACAAGTGCAAGGAAAATATCGTCATCAGTGCTTATCAAATCCCAGCCATTTATGACAGCGTTTCGCAACACGATTTCTGCGTATTGTTGTATGTCCCTTGTTTCCATAAGTTTTTTGTTGGCAAGGGAGATGGTTTGGCGTTTGTTTGGATAAGTTCTTTTTGCGTAAAAAATGTGTGTTTTTTCGCCATCACTTATTTCTATTTTTTGCAATTCGCCATATTTTTCTTTCCATTCTTGGATTTGGGCTTCGGAGGGATTAGTTTGCCAAGATATTGCGGTTTCTTTTTCGGTAATTTCTGTATTTTTCATAAAATTTTATACTGCGTTTAAGATTACATTTTGGATATTGATAGGGAGGGAGATGCTCATCATTTCGTCCTCTGCTTTCATTGCTTTTTCGTATTCAGTAAATTGCACATTTACCAATTTATCAGGCACGGTTAGCCCTGTGGGGTCAAGGTACAAGATAATAATATCAAAAGGGGCAATGTCTAATAAATCCTGACCTGCAGGCAGGCTTCGGATAATTGCCTCAAATTCACTTTGAGGGATTACAATAGTCCCTTCGTACTCCTTCATTTTGGAAGTAGTCGCAAATGGCGTACTTTGCCCAAGTACGTAACTATTTTTCTTTTCTTGTTTGGCTTTATATTTTATTTCCTTACAAGCCACCACACGACCAAAAAATGTAACTTGCACATCTTTTCCACTATATTCTCTTGCCATAGTTTTAAGTTTTTTTAGGATTGGTTAGGGTTTATAAGTGAAACCACAGTTTCAATTGCTTCTACACAGCCAAGCGGTACTATTTTGAGTGTTGCTACGATTTTGCCTGTTGCAAGTACGTTTTGAGCAGAGTCAATTTTAACCTTTACAGAACTAATTTCAACTTCCCTTGTAGGGTCAGGATTTTCAAGCATTTCTTGTTTGATAGCACGCTCCAAATCTGATTCAAGTTGTAACACTTTGATTTTATCCAAGGTGCCATTGCTTGCATTTACTTTGATTTCGTCTTTGAGATATAGCACATATACGCTTATGGCGATACGCGAGGCTTTATTTGCCACGCGGTTAAATGCTATACGTGAGGAAGATTTACTTCTGATTTGGCAAGTATTATCATTGCTTACAAACCACCCATTTATGGTGGGGTGTTTTACAAAAAACATATACCCTTTATCACTTATCAGATTCAAATCCGTTTCGTCCAACGAGGTATAAGGTACTTGTCCTCCTGAAAGTTCGGAACTTATCACAGGCAAAGCCCCTGATAACACGCGCCCCAAATTACGCCCCGCATGCACACTCGCCAATTTACCAAGCACAAGTCCAACTTGTGCAAAATTTGATGCACCTGTATGCCCTGCAGTAGCAAGTTCAGTTTTGCGTGTTTTATCCCTTGCAATGACCACTGCCACGTTGCCTGCATCCAACAAAGTCAAATCTGTAGCGAGTGTTGGAGTGCCTGCAAATTTTCTACCTTCAAGCACAATGTCCAGAGGTCTATTACGCCCATATTCTGCGGTTGCAAAATTTTGAGCAAATGGAATTCCATTGAGCAAGTCGGTACTAATAGCCCCTGTATGCGTTTCTGCATAGTCAGGATTCAATGCCACGCCAAGCATTTTTATATTACCTGATTTACTTGCCAGATAATTTTTGAGGGCAATGTTCAACGCATTTGAAGGGGTAAAAAGATTTACAAGTGTGGTGTCAGCAGGCACAATCATTAAATGCAATTCTGTACCCTCTGCCAATGCAAAAAAATCTTTGATATGCTCCCACATCAAAGTATTGTTAGAAAGGTCTTTTGCTTGGGTAATACCTGCGTCCTCTGCGTCTTTTAGTTTTAGGAAAATTTTATCGCCTGCAGTAATGGTACTTGTATAGGCGTTGGGTGCGGAAATCACTAAAATTGTAATACCATCTTTTGCCCCTGTCAAAGAGGAAAAGGAAGTATCAATTCTTGTGATGCCTACATTGGGTAGTGCCATAAATTTTTATTCTTCAATGTGTGGTTCTAAATCAGGGGTAACCTTTATGTATTGGCTATCCTCTTGTATTGCCTTTGTACTATCATTGTACTCAAAAGTGTATTCCAAAATATGGACGATACAATTTCCGTATTGTGTGTCGGTGGTCGTTTGTACCCTTTCAAAAGGGCTACAATCGGGTATTTGATAATTTTGTAGGGCTAAATACAATTTTTGTACTAAGTCCAAAACTTCCAAAGCCCTGCTTTGAGAAGGAGAGCCGTGAAAACTATCTGAATACAATTCTTGCCCTAAATGAAATCTAATATTGACCTTACCCATTTGCACCCCTCTTTTTATTCTTGCCCATGCAATAGGCATTATCTCCACGAATACTGCGGGCAATGGGAGGGGGTGGTCTTTTTCGTAGGTATCAAATTGATTATTGTATAAATCAATCCTTTTTAAAATAGGTTGATTATTCACATCAATTATCCCCTGCAAATGCGTAAAAACCGCTTGGATAATGGCTTTCATTTATCTTGCAATCACGTACAAAGTTCTGTTGTTTTGTTTTGCTGAATGCTTTGCGATAGCTTCATTTTCAGGTAAAAATACCTCAGGGAATTCGCCATCTATGACAAGGAACTTACCCACATTTGGATAATCATCAAAATAGGGGTTACAATACGTTTTTAGGGATTGTATTCTATCATTTTTAGAGGTATCAGTTTCCTCTTGTGTAGTAGTCTCCACGTTTGGGGTTTCTACTTTTGTAGTAATTTCTGCGTTTGGGTTTTTAGTCGCCATTTTTTTTATGAAAATGTTTAGAAAACACAGAATCATTTTTTAGGATAATTCTGTATTTTTAGTGGAGAAAATATTAAGGTACAGATACGATTGCTGCAATAGCCCTTTGTTTTTTTGGCATGATGATAGCCCTTGCACGAAGTCCAAAAGTATTCTCCCTAAGTTCAGGTTGAAGTTCCGCAGGGAGCAAAAAAGGTTTGAAATCCGTCATTGCCTTAAACATACTTGGGGCGTGGAATGCCACACTCGCATAACAATCAGTAGTTGGTGCAGGTAATGCTCCATAAGATACTTTCGCAAGTGAAGTATTATACACAGGATTTTGGGGATATTGGTACACCTCAAAACCGTACGCTTTCAAAACCTCGCCTTCTCTCAAATTGTTGTATTGATTTTCAAAACGTTGGTCAATTGCCAAAATTTGTTGAAAATGGTCAGGACAAAGTACCAAAATACGCCCTTTTTGAGGAACTTTCGCCTTGTCAAACGCTTTTTTTAGGTTTGTAAGGTCTTTGATAGTGATTTCTTTGCGCGCATTTGCACCCCCATCAGACGCACCTGTGGTAGCGATTATAAATGTGTTTGCGGTGTTGCTTTGTGGGGCTATTGCGTGAATACCTTTGGTAAAGATAACCTCTTTCATAGTTTCCACGTGCTTTTCTATTACCTCTGACATCAAATCCACATCTAAGGCATAAAGTACGTCATCTGTAACACGTTCGTTGCCTGTGTCATACTTATCAAGTACTATTGCAATGTCACCATTTGGCAATTCATTGCTTGCAATAGGGTATGTGATATTATTTATCAGCACTTGTGGGTCTGCTCCCATGTCAAACAAGTGGATTACTGCATTATTCGCTTTTGAGCTGTAATCAGGAATAGCTTCAGTCCAAGAACCATCTGCTCTAAATTTTTTTTGTACTTCCCCTGTCCAAATTTCGGTTTGAATTGACATATAAAATTATTTTTTTTGGGTGTAAATGATTATTTTATGTTGGAAGATATTTGAACGGGATTGTCTCCATATTCTTTTTTATAAAGTTCAGAATATTGCTCCCAGTTATTCTCTCTGATATATTTTAGCCCTTCTGAGTCTTTTTTAGCCCAATCTTTGAGTGACCAATTAGCCCTCTCATCTTCCTGTTTTACTTTTTGGGCGAGGTTTGGATGTCCATTCATGCTGTCAATCGTTTCTTTTGCCATTTGATAGTCATGTTTTGCCATTTTGATAAAACTTTCTTTTTGCATTGGGCGAATTTTACCTGCTTTTACAGCATCTTCCACAAGGATTTCTGCTTGTTGATTTGCTTGTTCTGCGATTTGGTTTGCCATTTTTTGGTTTTGCTCTTTGATAGTGAGCAATTCATTTTCAAGCAAATCAGCTTTCATTTTGGAGGCTTTCAACAAGTTTATTTTTTGTAAAATATCTTTTTCCTCTGCTACTTCAAGCGATTCCATGAGCATGGCTATAAGTGCATTTTCTTCTTTTTTTTGTTCCATATTCTGGGTAGGTTGTTTTTTGGGTGGTGTGGGAGTTTTTTTTTCAGGCAAAGGCAAAACACTTTGATACAAAGCATATAAAAATTCAGGGTCGTAAATATTCAAATTTTGTGAAGCCTCCACTACCTTATTTTTTTGTGGTGTTGCTATGATTTCATCTACAAAGCCCTTTGCCTTAGCATCTTGGGCATTGAAATAAGTGTCTTTTTCAAGTATGGTGGTTACTTCTTCTGCAGATAAACCTGTGCGTTTGTTGATGATTTGCGTGGTCGTATCGTTGATTTCTGCGAGGGCTTGTTTTTGTTTTTCTGTAAGATTTGTGTCATTCATGCCTGGAACGTAGGCTTTATGTACCATGATTTTTGCAAAATCATTCATATAAACCTTTTTGCCTGAGAGCAAAATAATTGCTGCAATACTCGCACACAAACCATCGCAGTAAGTATCCACAGTTACCCCTTTTACATTGAGGTTGATATTTTGGATAGCAGAATAAATGCCCCATCCATTACCTGTCCCCCACCTGAGTTGATATGCACATTAATTTTTTTGTAATATTTACTCAACCACGCTAATTCATTGGCAAACCTTTCTGCATCTACCCCATCGTATGCCCTACCAATGCTGGCATACAAGTACATATCCACAGTTTGGTTGTCGTCAGCATTGACAATTCTTGCAAATTGGCAATCGTCAATGCTGGTTATTTTTTCATTTGCCATAATCCTGTGAAGGTTTATATTTTTTTCTGGTAAAAATTATTTGAACTGTGTTACTCCCTTTAAAATATTGCCACGAAGCCCTTGTATGCACTTTTAAATTATGGACTTCTGCATGACCCTGTGAAGTAAATTTTTGCAATATTTTTTCAGAAAATATTTTTTGTAAATCAGAATATTGACAAACTTTTTCTAAATAAATGCTATCACTTTTTAGGTTGATAGCCCCTAATTTGAAAATTTGTTTGAGCTTACTTTCTGTGAAAGTAATCGCCATATCTTCGTAAGGCGTATAATCGCTAAGGTCTTTCCACGATTGGCAACTTGGCATCAGGCATATTGCTAAAAATGATAGCAAGAAAAAAAAGATTTTTTGGTACATGTTTTTTTAGTTTTTGTGAGGCTCACTCGCATCTGTGCTTGTGGGCGTATTTTTTGGAGATACATTTTTTATTTTTTGAAAAAAAGGGACATATTCCAAATAAGGTTTCAGGTCTTTCCCAAAATAAAATATCGCTACCATGATTACTGAAAGGTTGGTATAAAGCAGAAAATCTTTATCCAAATTTTTATTTTCAAACACATAATGCGATAAAAACCAATTAACCAAAAACAAAAAACTTACTATGTGGGTGATTACTTTTTTGAGTAAATTATTTCGTCTTTTCATTTTTTGGATTTTGATTGTTTCCTTGAGGATACGCTGAATCTTTTTTTACAAATTTTTCAAATGCTTGGAAAATTACTTGAAATCTTTTTCGCAAATACCTGTTAAATAAAAATTGAGCAAACCATACTACAAAAGCCCCTATCAGCAACCAGCCAACAGCACTCCACGTGTAAGGGTCAACCATCAAAATTATCATAAAGGGCTTTACAAAGTCCATTTCTTGTCCTTTCATTTTCTTAAAAAAAATGCAGATTTCTATTTGGTACAAAGGAAAAAATAAAAAATCAAATGTTCAAAAAATAAAAATCTGATAACTTTTTTTAGGGTTACCACACCTTTTTTTAGCGTTATCACGTTATTTTTTTATATTTTTGTATCGTTTTTAGTTGTTGTTTTCATCATTTTTTCAAAAAATAAAAAAATCTATGACACTCTTAGAAAAAAAGCACGCAGACATTATCACAGATTGTGATTTTTTCCTACAAAAAAAGCTGAAAACAAATCATGTGTATGATATGCTTTCAGCCAAATATTATTTATCTTCTGATAGAATAGAAAAGATTTATGCCAAATCAAAAAAAAATACCCCCCAGCCTCCAAAGGGGGAGCAAACCCATAAAGGATTGGAAAAGCCTAACTAAAAATACGATTTAAAGTATTTTTTATTTCAGTATTTATTTTTGCATTCAATCCATTGTCCATGCCCATAAATTGCCTTTTTGGAATAGGCACGGTAAGTTTTGATTTTTTGGTAAGGGCAATAGCTTTCCATTTGGATTGTCCTGTTTGCTTATATTTTTGCCATGCAAAGGCACGCATTTTAGGCGTAACGGTTGGGTGTGTAATGCCTCCTTCATTATGTATTTGGGCATAAGGGACATCAGACGCTATTACGATTTTTTGCCAAGTAGCTCGTGCAATGCGAATACTTTTACGCAAAGCCCCTGACTTCACAAGTAAATTTCGTCCTTCGTCTTGATTTTTGCGTTTTTGCCATGCCTGCCCATCAAAACTTTCTTTTTTAAAATTATCCAAAAAGTGATTTTGCACCGCTTGTGCTACTTTGTTAGGCACTTCGTTTTTTATTCTTTGTAGAATATTTTTCAAATCAGAAAGTAGATTAGGCATTATTTTTTAGGTGTTGTTTTTTTGATACTTTGTTTTACCTCTTTGGGCAAATCCTCAAAATATGGGTGCGATGGGTGAAATACAGAATTGGTTTTGGCAGGATTAAAATTAAACATTTTATCGGGTTTATCTAAGTTTTCAGGGACTTCGGTTTGCGTATTACCAGCTTTTATCGTGCTTCTACAACGCCAATGATTGGGCGGTGTAAAACTATTCCAAAAATCATCATCAGCAGGGCGAGTAATACCATTCAATCTATTGCATACTTGCGTAGTGCGTTTGTCGCCTACTGCAGAATAAGTAATCAGTTGTTTTGGATTATTTTTGGTCAATACCTGCCACTGCGATATAGTTTGGCTTGTGCTTATTGCAAGTTCATATTCTGCGGATAAATGAGTGCGGTTATATTCATTATTTACTGCCAAAGCCAAAGGTTTAAACTCTGCAAAGATCCTGCGTGTATTTGTTTCATTATTGATAAGCAATGCAGAAAGTTCCTTTGTCATTTGATAGCTTTTTGCCCCTGAAAAATACCACAAATTACCACGCAGGGATTTCAAAACTGCTTTGTCTTGTGTTTTGAAATCCAGTTCAACTTGCAAACCTTTTACAAGGTTTTGATAATTGTAGGTTTGTATTTTGTTGAATACATTTTGTTTGTTCTGTTCAAAGTTATCGTACAAATCTTGTAGCAATTCTTCAAAGATTTTTTCAAAATCCTCACTACCTTCTATTTCTGGATTTTCAGTGTTTTGTACTATGAATTCAAAAGGCTTTTTTTTTTCGCCCAAATGTTGGGAAATAGTTTGTTGTGTTTGTTTTATTTCTTGTTTTTCCACAACAGGCACGCCCAAATTATCTGCTACCCACTGGGCAGGTATTTGATAATTTTCTAAAAGTGTTTTGAATATTTCAGGTTGAATTGTGGTTTTATTTCGGTTTTTGTCTTGGGTATAGTTGTGTAAATACCTAAAACGCAATCCTTTTACATCAAAACCAAATAAAGCCAAACGTGGGATAAGTTCCTCATTTATAATACCTTCTACAAACTCCATATCCATTTCTTTGCGTTCTTCCAAAGGGCTTTTATTTGCCACATCTACATTTATATAAGCCTGTGAGCCTTCATTATCAGTGGTTTTTACATCCCCCAAAAACAATTTACTTATTTCGCTGTTTGCCCTTTCATTCATTGCCTCAAAATTTTTGCTTCCATCTGTGGTTGCACTCCCATACACCACTTGTAGGTCTTCATCTGTACCCACCACCGCAATACGCTCTTTGCCCAAATCCAAAAGCGTTTTCATCACTTTCTTTTTGCCTTCATCGTCTTTATCACTTTTTGCAAGGAGCATAGGAAGTCCAAAGTTTTCATTGAAAGTAGCTTGCGAACCTACGGAAAGCCTTTTAAAAATCGTCCAATAAATGGCTTTATTCAAAAGACCAAGTGCGTATCTGCTTTTTATAGGAATGTAAAAATCTCTTATTCCTCTATCTGTGTAACAAATGCCTGCGGTATCATAAGTATTAAATAAAACTTCTTGTGTTTGCTCCACCAAATTACGCCTATCTACTTCGCGAACAAATATTTTATTATCTTGGTCAAAATTTAATTCAATCAATGTAAAACCCCAAGCAATGCTGTCTAATGCTAAATTGATAAAATCAGAAAACCACCTTTGCATAAAAAGGTTTTTTCGCGTGTTGTCCACCTCATTTTTTTCATTGAGGACAACAAATGCTTCGCCCAATACCTTTGCTTTGCGGGTTTCAACTACTGCAGAGAGGTGGCTATCAATCATTGCCATATCGTAACATTCAATTAGCCTATATTTACGAGGGTAATAAATGTTTTCTGCTTGTCGCCATGCTTCAAGCCACAATGGAATAGATTGTTTTGTGCGTTGAAAATTAAACGCAAAAGTGCTATTGGCTACGTTATGAGGGTTTTTTATAATTTGCATGGTGTTTTTTAGAAGTCAAAATTTTGTCTTTTACTTGTGGAAGTTACGATAATGCCAATACCAATATTTTGTGGGCTGTCTTCAGGCAACAAAGGCAAATCAAGTGAGATTTTGCCATCTCTTACATCTTTGAGCCATTGCATAGCGAGGTTATACCTTTCTATACGAATGTCGGGAATTTGTCTGAACGAAATTCTTGTGTGCAATTCGTACAAAGAAATATCCAACATATACCTAAGAACACTTTTATGTCTTGCAGGTCCTACTGCCCCAAATATAAGTGCCACATCATACCGACCACGAAAATTATCTTCCATAATGGATTGTGCAATGAGTTCTGCCTGAATGCGGTTGGTGTCGTTGCCCTCTGTAATATCTTCTAAAATATTGAGTTTTATGGTACTTTCATAATCTGTGATATTTAAAAACATAGCAATTATTTTGGAAAAGGGTTAAAAATCACTAAAAAATCTACTGTAATCATTCAATATTTCGGAGGCTTCTGTTATCTTTTCTTTGGCAGTTTTCATCATATTTTTATAATAAGCCTCTTTCAAAGCAAATTCAAATTTTTCGCTGTCATCAAAAAAGGTATAATATTCTGTAATATCAGTATTGCCATGCATTACTTTTGTAACCTTGATTTCAAAAGCGGATAAATTAGTATTGGTGATTTCGCCTGTAACCTCAAAACTTTTGTCCCTTAATTGAATGATGGCTTTTATGGTTTTTGTTTCCATTTTTTGTAAATATTTTTGTTAAAAAACATGGTTATTTTGTGGTCTTTCAAGTACCACAATGTCATTTTCAGGGTTTTTGCCTTGAAATTTTTTGTACTCTTTTGTAAAACACATTGTCATAAAATATCGCAAAGCGTCCAAACAATGCCCATAAGGTTCGTAACTTACGCCTGTTTCTTTGTCCTTTATTTGCTCTTTGAGCATTGTCCCATCGCTTGCTTCTTTGCAATATTCAAGGTCTGAAATCATTTTTTGACAAGAAACATCAATCATAAAAAAGATATTTCCGATATTTTTCTCCAAAATGACATTCAAAAATCCCCCTGAAAGACTTACACTTGGATTGGCTTGTGGTACTTTTTTTTCGATTGTAAATTTGGTTTTCAAAATACTTTCCAATATTTGATAATCATTTTTACCATCTTCTCTGCGGTGTCCTTGTTGATGTCCAGAGGCATCACCATAAAGCAATAACTTACCTTTGTGCTGCCCAAATATCTTTAAAATAGCATCAGCCATCGCGGGAGTGGTATTTTGGGGAGAAGCAAGACAAATCTCTTTGAGCAAAAAAACCTTATTTTCTTGGCATTGAAACGCCAAACAAGTCATATAAGGTTTGGCGTTGAAGTCAAAAGAAAGATGTAAATTAAGGTCTGCTTGATATTTGCCTGCTACGTTTTGCACGTGCATCTGCCTTGAAAATGTTTTGACAAATTCGCCCCCTGTTTTACCAAATGGATTGCCATATATGAGCATATCTTGAAGGTAGGAAGGGAGATTTTGAATTTGATTTTGGATATAATTTTCAGGCAAATTTTTCTTGTTTAAAAAAGTGCTTGACACAGTTACAAACTTATTGCCTACACTTTTTTTAAAATAGGAATTTTCCCCATAAATACTTGCCCTTATTTCAGGCTCAAAATCAGAAAGCGAAAACCAATCATTCAACCAAGGGACTTTGGCAGGAGATGTAAAAATATACATAGGCATAAAAGGTATATTTGCATCATTTTCCTCGTTTGTAAGTTCTTGGTTAAGATTTATGTAAATGCCTTTTTGCCTAAGCCTACCTGTCAATACTTCTTTTACTGCTTCTTCTCTTGTATCTTTTGTTTCGTCCAAAAGTTCCCAAGCGATTTCCATTCCGTCCAATGATTTAAAATTATCCAAAGAGCCAACATAAATTACTGCCCCATTGATAAAAGAAATGATGTTGCCATAGTTGTCAAAATTATGTGAAATGGTATCAAAATGCGAAGGTGGTTTTTTGCCCACTATGTAATGCCCATTTTGCGTATTTTCATCATATTCCATTACACCATAATATATTTTCCAAACTTCCCTGATACGAAAAAGGGTGCTTCTTGTAAGCTGTTGATAAGTGTTGGCACATATCAAACCACGCGTTTGTGGAAAATTAGATACAAACAAATAAGAAATAAATCCCATAAGAAATGTCTTGCCACTACCTTGCCCTGCGAGAAACAAATTAATTTGTTTCCTGCTTGTAGCAATGTCATATTGCGGTTTTGATAGGTTTATAGTGGGTAAAGTTTGCATTTCTTAGGGATTTTTTATTCTTCTATGTGCGGATTTGGAATAGGTTGTATTGGGAGCGAAATAATGGAATTGCCATTGGAAGTAATATCCAAAGATTTTTTTTCGCCATACCCACGACTTGCTCCTTTGGTATTTATATAATTTTTTATAAGCATATCAGAGGGCAGGACTTTATAATCTACAATTTCTTCTTTTCCTGTTTTTTTATTTTTTCCATAAATCGGTATTCCTTTCATACGTAAATACATTTGACTTTCTACAAAGTCAATCATATTTTCGTTGGCATCTTCAAAAGCATTTTTTATTTCCCCGTCTTCATTTATCCAATTATTGATGGTACGTCTGGTTACGCCAAAAGCAGAGGCTACCTCTTTTTTTATGCCATTTTTCTTGGCAATTACTTCTAAAATAATTGCCTTATCATCAGGTTTTTTGACGTTCATTTTTTATAAAAATAGGAAATGTATTCTTGTTATTCGCCCAATAATAGGCTTACAGTAGCAAGCACATCAACCAAAGTGTCATATTTTGCTCTGGTTTCTTGTCTTTTTATCACAAATGACTCAGGCAGTTCAGATTCGGGCATATTGCTTTCGTATCTTTTCATATTGTCCCTTGCTACATCTTGTTGCGTTCTTAAATAATTTAACACCATTTTGTGTGCAGGAAGGCGTATTTTTTCGCCTGTTATTTCCACTTTTTCCACGCTTACTGCGTCTTTTTCTTTTGACATGTTGAGTAAAATGTTAATGTTAAAAAAATCATCTTTGGCAAATTCTGACATAAATTTTTGTGTTTGTTTAATAAAAACGCAAAAATATTTATTTTATATGAATTTTCTTAAAAAATTTTATGCTATTAATTCCTCTTGCTCATCAATAGGAAAATTTTGCTCTAATTTTGGAAAATTATTTTTTATTTCGGTGAGATTCCCTTTATAGAAAACAAGTACGTTTTGGTGTACTTTTACGACTTTTCTATTTTTCATTTGGTTGGAAGCACGCATAGAAGCATTACCTGACATTTCAATAAGAATAAGTTCGTTGTAAAAATGAAGTCCATTTTTACAAAAAATAGCTTTTATATCTTGGGGAAAACCATAATAAGCACCTTTTTCATCGCGCACATCGCCCACAGTAATTACCGCAAATCTGTTTTCTTTGAGACATTTTATGGCATTTGAAAACGCATTTTCTAAAATTTTTAGAAAATCTTCATAACTCCCTTGATTACTTGCATCATTTTCAAGGTCAGAATACACTTCCAAATCAAAGTAAGGTGGGCAAGAAAAAAGTAAATCTTGGGAATTTTCCGCGATATGTTTGACTACATTTTGTCCATCATCGCAGATATATTGTGCGTTTGGAAATTCTACAACACGCGAATTATTCAGATTTACCTGTTCCTCCCTTAGTTCAATCCCTGTAAATTCGTTACCTAAATGAGCGGACACATAGCCAAACACCGTATCGCCCGCAAAACAATCAAAAGTTTTGCAATTTGGAAGTCCAAACCATTTACAAGTAATTTCAGCAAGCACAGGATCTAAAAGTGATACACCTGAGAGAATACCTTTATTTTCATGTTCGGAAACGGTGTAGTGGTTTTCCTCAAACTCCTTATTGGAGAGTTTGCGTCCAAGTTCCTGTTCTTTTTTGGTTTTTTTGCGATAATATGCAGGGTCGTTTCCGCTTGCAGAAGTACGGAGCGTATTTTCTCTACTTTCACCATCATCATTTATAATTTCGCGCCACGCTTTTTTTTGCGTTTGCCAATACCCTTGCCTTGTGTCAAGGATAGAAAAAGGAGGTACGCCAAACGTATCATTTAAGTTTCCTATCTCTCGGACAGGGGCATCAACATTAGGTAACTCGGTGGAGAAGTCTAAAGAATCTATGCCCTCAAAATTTAATTCAGACATTTCTGTCAAGTCAATATCATGTATTTTGGCAAATTCCTCTAAACCTTCTTTTGTGATATTGGCATAATGTGACGAATACACAAGCACCAATTCAGATGCTTGTTTGTGGTCCTTACAATCTACAAATACTGCTGGTAAAAGGTTTGGAATTGGATACCCATCTTTTTCAAGTTCGAGTAAGGCTTTTTGTCGGTGGTGTCCATCTAATATGTGAATTGTATCATTTTCTTGCCACACAAAAAATGGAGCTATAAAATCATTTTTTTTAAAGCTATTTTTTAGTTTTTCAAGTTGTTGTTCTGACATTTCTTTCAAGGCTTCATTTTGAAACCACTTGGCTTCACGCCATGGAATGTCTTTTGTTTGCAGGATTTTTATATTCATATAAAATTATTATTTTTATAATTTGACATAAAATCTTGCTAAAATGATTTTTTAGTAAGTCAGTAATATAGTCAGTACATTATTTTTTACATTATAATACATTTATTATCAATATTTTAAATGGAAAAATATAGTCCCTCCAACTCCACAAAATAAAAAAAACCGTTTTCCTATGTAAGGGAAGCGGTTTTTTTGTGTTGGATACTTAAAAAAAATTTTTTGAAATATCAAATATTTGTATAATTTTGTGTGGTTACAAAAAATCACATTCCCATTACAATATCCCAGCCCGTTATGTCTGCACAAAATCCACAAATCGGTACTATCAAAACTTTTATTGAAGAAAAAGGCTTTGGTTTTATCACAGAAGAAAACCAAATAAACAACGATATTTTTTTCCACATTCACGATTGCAAAAACTACAAACCACAAAAATATGACGTGGTTTCATTTGAAAAAAAGCCTTCTAAGAAAAAAGAAGGAAGTTTTGAAGCAAAAAATATCGTATTTTTGGAAGAAGAAACCAAAGAAAAAGCCCAAATAAATAAATCAAAAGCTGACCAACTTGGCGGATTAAAAGTATTGGGTAAAATACAGCTCCCAACCGAAAATAAAGAAATTGAACCAGCCCAAACACTACAAATACCCACCGAAAATCAAACTAAATACATAGGAAAAGTTGATTGGCACAACGATTCGCAAGGATATGGCGTGATGCAACATGATACGCTGGGAGAGGTGTTTTTCCTGTCTAAATCATGGCAAGGCCCGCCCATAAAAAAAGATATGCACTTAGGTTTTTATGCCAAACCTTCTACCAAAAAAGTAGGTAAATATGAGGCTGTCAGTATCTGGGAAGATGAAGAAACCGCAAGAATGAATACAATAACTATTTTTTTAAATGGTAATGACTCAGAAAGAAAATCCATTTTTGAAAAACTTAACGAAACCGAAAAAACAAGCATTTTGGAAATAATAAAAGAAAAAAGAAAAAATTTAACTAATACCGAAAAATACCACCTTTGGAAAGAAGGATATTTAACCTATGAAGATTCTTGGGAGAGAATTATTCATGGTTTTTTAAATTATTCTGAAGAGAGAAAAACTATTTTTGAAAACCTAAACGAAACAGAAAAAATTGCTATTTTACAAACTGTAAAAGAAAAGGCAAGTCCAAAAGAAAAATACCAACTTTGGAAAGAAGGCTATTTGAATAATGAAGACGCTTGGGAGGGAATTATATACGTATTTATAGATTATTCAAGGGAAAGAGAATGTATTTTTGAAAAACTTAATGAAACCGAAAAAATAAACATTTTAGAGGTTATAAAAAACGAAATAGTTACTCCAGAACAAAAATATGAATTTTGGGAAAAGGGATACTTACCTTATGAAGATGCTTGGGAAGGAATTATTGATAAATTTTTAGCTTCAAGATCTTTTTATTCATCTTACTCATTAGAAAGAAAAAATATTTTTGAAAAACTAACTGAAACAGAAAAAATAGCTTTTTCTAAATCTTTAAGTGAAAAAATAACTAAATCCGAACAAAAATACGAATTTTGGAAAGAAGGATATTTGACTAACGAAGATGCTTGGGAAGAAATTATTTATGGATTTCTTAATTTTAAACATAGTTTGAAAATAGATGTTTTTAAAAAACTTAGCGAAATAGAAAAAAATAATCTTTTAGAAATAGTAAGAAAAAATGCAACCACTCCAAAAATAAAATCACATTTTTGGTTTTGGGAAAAAGAATATTTGAATGGAGAAGATGTTTGGGAAGAGATTGTTAAAGGTTTTTTGAGTTTCCCGACAGATAGGGACTTCATTTTCAAGGGTTTAAACGAAACTGAAAAAAAACACCTTATAGAGTTGGTAAAAAGTAAAGTAAATAAGAAATATAGAAAAGGACTTGAGTTAGAAGGATATTTGCTGTTTGAAGATTTTGATGAGGTTGTTAAAAGTTTCATTAACAACCACTCTTACAGGATTATAAGAAATAGTCTAATGACTGAAACTGAAAAAACAATCATTTTAAAAATTACAAAAGAAAAAGCTACACCCAGTCAAAAATATGAATTTTGGCAACAAGGATATTTAAACAATGAAGATGCTTGGAATGGAATTTTTTACGGTTTTTTAAATTATTCTTCGGATAGAAAAAATATTTTTGAAAAATTAAATGAAACAGAAAAAACAAGCCTCTTGGAAATTGTAAAAGGAAAAGCTACATCAAGTCAAAAGTACAGCATTTGGGAAGATGGATATTTAACCAATCAAGATGCTTGGAAAGGAATTGTTTATGACTTTTTAAATTATTATTCTCGTCATAGAGAATCCATTTTTCAAAAACTAAGCGAAACTGAAAAAACAACGATTTTGGAAATCCTAAAAGAAAAAGCAAAAAATTTAACTGACAGAGAAAAATATGAGTTTTGGCAACAAGGATATTTAAACAATGAAGAAGCTTGGGGGGGAATTATTGATAGATTTTTAGATTATTCTTCTGATAGAAAAAATATTTTTGAAAAATTAGGCGAAACCGAAAAAATGGCTTTTTCTAAATCTTTAAGCGAAAAAATAAACAATTCAGAAAAAAAATACGAATTTTGGCAAGAAGGATATTTAAACAATGAAGAAGCTTGGGGGGGAATTATTGATAGATTTTTAAATTATTATTCGGATAGAAAAAATATTTTTGAAAAATTAGGCGAAACCGAAAAAAGCAACCTTTTGGAAATTGTAAAAGAAAAAATAACTACATCAGAAGAAAAGTATAAATTTTGGAAAGGCGGATATTTAAACAATGAAGACGCTTGGGAAGGAATTGTGTATGGTTTTTTAAATTATTCTTCTGAAAGAAAAAATATTTTTGAAAAACTTAATGAAATTGAAAAAATAAGCCTTTTAGAAATTGCAAAAGAACAAGCAACACCCTCTAAAAAATATCAGTTATGGCAAGAAGAATATTTAACTAATGAAGATGCTTGGGAAGGAATTGTGTATGGTTTTTTAATTTCGTCAAACAAAAAGGCATTTTTTGAAAAATTTAACGAAAGCGAAAAAAATAACATTTGGGAAATTATCAAACAAAAATGTATTCAACAAGAAAAAGAATATTGGGAACAACTAAAAAACTTGGATACCGAACAAAAAAATCATTTTTTGGGGTTATTTTCTGATATGCCAGAATACAATATTTTGTTTTGGTTATATGGTTTGATTGAAATATTTGATTTCAAAGAGTATGCTCCTTATTATTTTATCCTAAATTCCACTCACAGAAGGGCTTTCAATAAAAAAGCGAAACAAGAAATGAAGCAAGAAATGGATGCTTCACTCCTTAAAAAATTGGAATCTTGGCAAAAAATAAGTGACGAAGGTAATGGTATTACTTTATATGAAATAAGCTGGCGAAGTATTTGGTTCAAGGATAAGCAGATTCGCATATGTATGGATAGCTCCGAAGGGGTATTTACACAATATTATTATTGGGAATACGCAGAAGAAAATTTTAATTTTTTGTCTGAATACATATCAGGTAGGCGAGTAGAAAAAATGCTGGTATATGCCAAAGGCGACCGCATAGAAAAAATACAGGGTTTGGATAGATTGGAAGAAACTATTTACAAAGCACACATAGAGAAACAAACCAAAGAAAATGGCAAATTCATTGGTTTCAGAGGTGAAGGTATGCCCCGTATTCCTGTGAATATGTTGTTGCGTAATGTATGCTTACAATACCTCAATCTCCTCCAAATCCCAAATCTGGAACCTGTTTGTGTGTATGAAATCAATAGTTTTGATTTTGATAAATCCAAACATTTTGATATATCTGTGTTATATTCCATACTATTACCGCATGACCAAGTAGCGGTTATTTGGGAAAGTCAGGAGTTAGAAAAATCAAAAGCTACACACATTTTTAAATGTGGGCTTTCTCTTTATGAAAGTATTTTTGAGGATATCCAATCAAATATCGGAATGATTGTAGGGATTAGAAGCAAATTAAGGTCTAAGGATTCAGAAAATATGCAACTACAAACGTCATTGGCGTATTTTGGTAATATTGACCACGACAATATGGATTTTGAGGTGTGGCGTAGAAATCTTCATCACCTCCTGCCTACTTTGCCAACACCACCTAATTATAAAGGAGAGTTACAACAAGAACACACGTGAAAAACGTTTTTTTATACCCCCCCATTTCGTCCAAGTCTTCCACAAAAAATAAAAATATTGTTTAGTTCAAAATTTTGTCTTGGACTTATTTTCCAGAAAGCCTCTGACTTTTTGCCCAAAGAGTATCTGCTATGTACAACCATATAAAAACAAAGATAACAATTTTTTTGTAGAAATTAAAAAAATAGTCAATCATAAAAACCCACCCTTTCCTATTCTCACATACCCAATCACAGCAGTTGCCCTGTAGGAAGAAGGTCGGAAGACTCTCAAAAAGGTAAAGTCCAAGACTGAAGTCTTGAACTAAATCATGTGTGGGTTTTTAGGAAGACTGGGGCGAAATGGGATTAACGCCTTTATTTCCATAATTATTCCAAAAAAATAGGATATAATGATGCAGGATATGCAAAATAAGATTGCAAAAACAGAATATAAATATTGTAGTTTGGCGATATTTTGATGGAAAAATGCACAATAATACAAAAAATGCAATGTGTATTTTGTATTGTTTTTGTTGGATTGATGCAATGATTTTGTGGCTTTAAATCATTTTGGAAACATTTGTGAATTATAAAAATATTTTGTATTTTTGGGTAAAAATGGGTGTAAGTTGCCCAATCAGTGAGTTGCGGGCTATTATAAAAAACGAAACTATGATTATCAATCAGGAAAAATCTTATTCGGAAAATGACAAAAAGATAAAGCCTTTAAGAGTTATCGAATGTCATCTTTCTGCAATAAATACTCAAATTAAGAAAGATGCAGATTTTTTTAATTTGAAAAAACTTGATTATTATAACAATAAAATTGTTAAAAATAGTAATTATGATGATGAAAAATTAAAAAAACTTCTTTTTAATGCTTGGAGTACAGAATTTGCGTTAAGAACAGCAGGCTCAAATCAAGATTTAGATTTTAAAAAATTTTCTTTACATTGGTGTTTTCCACAAGCATATTATTCTGTATTCCTTACAACGACAGCATATTATTTGATTAAAAATATAACACTTGGACACAACCATAATGGACTATTGAAAGAATTTGCACAACAAATAAAAAGAGATTGGTATCCAAATTCAATGTCATTTTTTTGTTCAGGAACTTACAATAACTATGATTATACAAATATATGCTCTTGTGTATCAAAAAATCCACTGTCTTATAGTAAATATGATGAAAATACATCTGATATGCAAGTTGCACAGTTCTTAAAGAGTACAAGAGATATACTAATAGAAAAGAAAAGAAAAGAAAAACAATCTCAAAAACACGCTATACTAACTAAAAACGGGAAGACAAAAAAAAGTTACAATAAACAAGATTGGGTTGAAGTATCGAAAAATCAATGGGACACAACAATTTTAGATTTACTTTATAGATTAAGGATTAAATCAAACTATGAGGAAATTGATACTTTCATTGAGGCAGACTATGATGTTTCAAATATCATTGAACAACTAAAAGAGATAGTTTATAATATGAATTTTGTAAGTGAGTGTTTTATTTCAAAGGCTATAGGGTTCGAAAAATATAAACTAATTGTGGAGTCCTTTCCTGCTAAAGCAGAAAATAGTCAAATTGTACAACGATTAAATGAACCAATAGCACAAAACAAATAACAGCCCGCAATATAACATTTATGCAAAGCGTGACAGAAGTGCTAAATTAAACTTTCGTGTTATCAAAATCGCCCCTTATAAATACTTTCCTATTGTCATCATTTTAAACCAAAAAAAATATGAAATTTATTTCTGAATTACCCAATATAGTGAAATGTTTGTATAACGAAAAACATCATTTTACTATTCACGAATGGAAAAGTTTTTACTGCAAGCCAGCAGAAAGTATTTTAATGAAAAATACACTTGAAGACTTTCTAAACTTTGTTAAAGATAACAAAGTAACTAAACACATAGTAGATGTAAAGAAATGCACTGATACATTTACGGATGAAGACCTAAATTATATTACAAGTTATTTAGTGCCAAAAGAAATTGAATACGGAATTTTGTATTTAGCCAATATAGTTTCAGAAGATATCGTTACGCAAGTAACGACTGAATTTTGGCAAGAAGAAGTAAAAGATGGGCTTGTAGTAAGAAATTTTGAAACTATAGATGAAGCCCTAAATTGGCTTAACGAAAAATAAAATTGGTAACAATATTATGTTTGCGACAAAGCGGGTTAATGGCTAATAATAAATTTTGGTACTCTAACAATTTTAGTGGAAATCTGGAAAAACATTCAAGGTTTTTAAACCTTTGAATGTTTCACACAATATTATTTTAAAAAATTTTTTTTACAATATGAAATTTTATAAAGTGTGATTTATTTTGCTAAAAATATTGCATATTTTTTCGCTTTTTTTGAAACTACTGATAACTTATTTTATTTCATGACCTCAATCCACCCCTTACATTTTACGCCTTTGGGCGAAGTGAGCAGATAATAATATGTGCCTACAAGAGCATCTTTGCCCCAATCATTGAGATAATTGTCAGATTTGAAAACTGATGTACCAATGCGTGTATAGATTTCCAAGCTGTAATTTTGGCGGTCAGGCACTACAAAAGTATCGTTTTTGCCATCATTATTAGGTGTAATCACATTTGGCGGTGCAAGTGCATTATTTTCTACCTCTATTGTTTTTTGGATAGTTTTTTGGCACGCACCATTTTTTACAAGGGCAGTAATGGTATAAGTGCCTGCGGTTTTGAAAATATGGGCATTTGGGATTTCTGTGTTGTAAGTAGTGCCATCTGATATTGTCCAAAGGAATTGATTACCCCCCTGAAAATTTGGTTTTAATTGGATAGTAGTAGGTTTGCCACAATCTGAAACATATTCCCAATCAAAATCTCCTTTGATTTCTGGCTCAACTTCCACGAGTACATTTGCCTCTGATTGGCAACCTGTATTGTCTGATATAGTTACAAGATACAAAGTTGTTTGGGTAGGCGAAGCAATAGGATTTGCAATATTCGGATTACTCAAACCTCTCACAGGCGACCAACTGTATACAACATTTGTGGAAGAATTGGCAGAAAGTTGTGTATTGCCTCCCACGCATATTTTTTGGGTAGGACTTACCACCAAATCAAGGCTTTTTACGATAATTGTTTTGCTTTTGGATAAACTTTCGGGACATAAACCAGTACGATTTACGGTAAGGGTAATGGTATAACTTCCTGTTTGATTGAGTGTGAAATTTACTTGTGATTGATTGTTAAATGTGCCTACACTGCTTACTGTCCATGTCCAACCTGAAAGATTGAGGTTTAAACCTGTGGTATCGTATCGCAATCGCACAAAAGCAGGCAAACAAAATTCGCCTGTTGGTACATTTGCCCCATTGAATACATCAAAATCATCATTCAAAGGCGGAATAACGGTTACTTTTACGGTTTTAGTTCTGACACAACCATTGTTATCTGTTGCGGTAAGTATGTATGTAGTAGTTTGGGTAGGCGAAGCAATCGGATTTGGAATTGTGGGATTATTTAACCCAGTAGTAGGCAACCAACTATATGTAAATGGATTGGAAGACGTAATATTGGAAGTCAATTGTACAACATTTCCTTTGCATACACTTACATTGGTATTTTGGTCAATGGTTATCATGGACACTCTAAATGTGCGTGTTACTGTAACAGAAGGCAAACACGCCACAGGATTGCCTGCGGTAAGCGTTACAACATAATCACCTGCACTTGGAAATGCGAAATTAAATACAGAACTTGTGCTGACGGTTACGCCATCTACTTTCCACAAAAAAGTAGTTGCTCCTACACCCTGATAACGAATCACCGAAGGGAAAGGAAATTGACAGGCTTGTTGCACAATTACATTTGTGCTTGCATCAAAAATATTAAAATCAACCACCAATGAACCAATATCAAATTTGAACGCTGCATTATTACAATTTGGGCTATTATTGGTAGCAGAAACTGCTCCTGACGTAGTAGGAAAACTATTTGTTTGTCCGCCACAAGATGCACAAGCAGAATGATAAATAATCCCACTTTTCTCAAACCTACATGTACCACCATCTACGTGGTCACCTGGCGTATTTGCCCCGAAAAATGTTCCATAAAGCAATGAAACTGCATTTGCCTGCAAAATCATAAAATAAAAATCGCCTCCATCTGTGGTAGTTCTTACTGCGTCAGGCGTAACAGGCAAGCCTACACTTGTAAGCCCTGTACTTAATGCAGAGCCCCAACCTGCAATATAAATATTGCCACAAGTATTAACCATAAAAGCAGTAGGCGAAATATCAGGTCGGTTTCTACCTGCACCTATGCGTGTAGAAAATGTAGAAGTAGTCAAATCTGGGTCAAATTTTTGGACAAATTGCCCACTGTTTGGGTTGGAATATACGCCACTACTCACAGGATATGCCCCAAAAGTAAGTCCCAATACATGCGGATTGTCTTGTGGGTCAAAATCCACAAAAAATACCTGGTCTGCTGCATTTGTACCAATATATGTAACTTGTTGTAATGTACCCAAAGGCGATATTTTGGCTAAAAAACCCTCATCACTACCCAAATTATTGCTTTGATAAGGCGTAGGAGCAGTATTAAGTACGTTTGCACGTAAGTTTGGGCTTAGGGTAACACCACACGCATACAATTCGCCTATACTATTGAGTTTTACGCCATAAATTGCATCAAAACCGCTTCCACCAAAATAACTTCCCCAAATCATTTGGGTTAGATTTGGATTAAATTTCGCAACTACACCATCTTGCGTGCCTGAAATGGTTGTTTGAAAAGCATTTTGGGTAGGGAAATTAGGCGATTTTGTGGTGCTGGCGATGTATATTTCATTTTGGGCATTTACAATTACTTCGCCCCTGAATTGGTCACCATAATTATTGATAAAAGTAGGCGAAGTATCGTTTACGCCATCATTGGCGCTACCACCCAAATATGTAGAACCTATGATTTGACTGCCTGCTACATTAAACCTCGTAATAAACATATCTATTCCATTGCTATAATTAATAGCGTTGATATTGGAAGAAGTACCGCCCTGAAATGTAGTAGAAAACGCTCCTGCACTCACAGGAAAATTATTGGAGCCTGTTGTTCCAAAAACAATCAACTCTTTATTGTTGTTGACCACCAAACTGTGCGGAAATTCACTATTGTTACCACCCAAATACGTACAATAAATCAAATTTGTACCTTGTGGATTGAATTTCATAATGCCAATATCGACAATTCCCTGCCTTGACACCTGAAATGCCCCTTGTGTAACTGGAAAACCTGTGCCATCTGCGAATAATATACCTCCTGCATACAAATTTCCATCTTCATCAAAAGTAGCAGTACTACCCCAATTATCCACAAATGAACCTGAATATGTAGAAAATATAAGCACAGGGTCAATCACAAGGTCATAATTGGTATCATATTTTTGGGGAAAATTGAAAGAAACGACATTGTTTTCCAAATAAAATTCTGTTATAACTTCTATTTTTTTACCATTGATAATCTGGTAACTATACGGTTTTTGCTCTTTTATTTCGCCCAAAGATGTTTTTACAATAAGATTTCCTTCTTCCAAATACAATTTATCTACACCTTTGTATTGCATTTTGATTTGGCTTGGCTTGGCGAATGCTTTTACATGAAATTCATATTTTAGGGTTGTTTCAAAAGAAAAAACTTGTGCATCAATGCCTGTATAAAGGTCTGGATAAATAATTTTTTCAAAAGATTTTGCTCCGTTTCCCCATTTATTTTTATCATTTCCCAAAAAATAATTGTAAGTTGTGATACGTTTTTTATCGCCTTTAAGCATTTTTATTTTTTTTGCATTGAGAAAATCAATGCTAATGTGATGTGCATCTATCATCTCAGAAAGCGGTTTTTCAAGTACTTTTTTATCGCCTTCTATCAAACCGTGTGGCACTTGCATTTGTGATTTGTTATAAAAAGTATAATGAAAACCTGAAGGTGTCAACCAAAAATATCCACTTGGAATATCCGCACGATATTGCACCTGTTTGTCCCATTGTCCTACATTTTCCACAAAACACAACGATTGTGGAAGGTGTCCTGTAATGGATTTGTAGTCCATTTGCCCAAAAACAAAAGAAGTTTTGACAATGAGCATAAGCGTTATAAATAATCTAAAAATAAGGAGAATAGGTTTTTTCATGGTTTGGATAATAAAAATACAAAATAAATAAAATGTTTTGCAATGAAATGGTTTGTTATGGTTTGTTTTGTGTATATCAAATTTGAGGTAACTTTATTTAATTCGTTTTTATGCCTTTTTGTAATAATTCTTTTGTAAAAAAATGCTTGTATAGAAAAAAATTCAAAAATAAGCCTAAAATTAAAGATTTTTTGTAGAAAAACAAAAGCACGCAAAAACAAAAAACGTGCTTAATGCTAAGAAAAAGAATACTTGTAAATATATTTGCAACACAGTTTTTTAGACAGGCAATTATTTTGCAGAAAAAAAGGTTTTTTTATGTGATTGTGCGTATTTTTGAGAAATTTTGTTATTTGAAATAAAAAATGATGGAAGTAGATTATTTAATTATTGGACAAGGCATTGCAGGCTCAAATCTCGCATTTGAACTATTACAAAGAAATAAAAAAATATTTGTGATAGATGCCTTTCAAAAAAATAGTTCTTCACGTGTTTCCGCAGGCATTTGCAATCCAATCACAGGCAAGCGTTTGAGCAAAACATGGCTTGCTGATGTGATTTTCCCATTGTTGAAAGACTTTTATACAAAGTTTGAAGATTTTTTGCAGGTAAAATTTTTAAGAGAATTGCCTGTATATCGCACTTTCAAAAACATAGAAAATCAAAATGAATGGTATGTGCGCACTATGCAAGCAGAATGGGAAAACTTTTGCGCAGTAACTTCTAATACAAATATTGATTACCAAAAAAATAATCAAGAAACTACTCATCAAGCTATAAACAACGCACATTTTGGCTTATTTTTGGATAACCCTTTGGGCGGTTGGCACACCTTAAACTCATACCAAGTAGAGGTAAATATTTTATTAGAAAATTTTAGAAATTACCTTAAAAATGAAAACTTGTTGTCAGAAGAATATTTGGATTACGAAAAAATAAAAATTTTCCCTGAATATATTACGTATTCTTTGACAAATACTTTAACAAAAGATTTAACAGGAAATCAAAGTAAAAATATTACGCTAAAAGCCAAAAAAATTATTTTTTGTGAGGGCATCAACGCACAACAAAACCCTTTTTTTCAAAACCTACCTTTTAATTTTGTAAAAGGTGAATGGCTCAAAATAAAGCCTGAAACGCCAAAAAACACATTCCTGAAAGGAATTATTAACCAAGAAGGTATTTTTGTATTACCAAATACCCCCACTAACCATATTAAAAATGAACAAGAACACAGATGGATAATAGGGGCAACGTATGAATGGGATAATATGAATACAGATATTACGCAAGAAGCACGCAAGTCTTTAACCGAAAAATTAGATAATTTCATCAAAATTCCTTACACCATTATTGACCAACAAGCAGGCATACGCCCTGCTTCTAAAAATCGCCAACCTTTTTTACAACTTCACCCACAATATCCACAACTCGGAATTATAAATGGATTAGGTACAAAAGGCGTTTCACTTTCTCCTTATTTTTCTAAGATTTTTTGTGATTTTTTGGAAAATAAAAGAAATGATTTAGATATTGAAAAAGTTAATTAAGTTGTCAGTTTATTCAGTTTATTCATTTAAAGGCTTCTTATTTAGGGGCTAAAACATACAAAAATATGCGTGTAGCACTTATACAATATCCTGCGGGCAATGTGCAATCTGTACAATTTGCCTTAGAACGTTTAGGCGTTGAAACAATTTTGACTGATAATCCTGATATTTTAGCCAAAGCAGATAAAATTATTTTTCCTGGTGTAGGCGAAGCAAGTACTGCTATGCGACACCTTAAAGACCAAAAATTAGATGTTTTTATTCCTACACTTACACAACCTGTATTGGGTATTTGTTTGGGTATGCAACTTATGGCGAGTTTTTCACACGAAAATAATACAAAAACGCTTGGTATTTTTGGGGAAGAAGTCCTAAAATTTCCAACAAATACACCACTCAAAGTACCTCATGTGGGTTGGAATACAGTTGAAGGACTAAAAGGAAAATTATTTGAAAGTGATTTTTTTGAAAAAAATCCTGCAAAATCACATTTTGTATATTTTGTGCATAGTTATTATGTGCCTATGTCCACACATACAAATTGTGTTGCGGATTATAGTTTAAAATTTAGTGCAGGCATTGAAAAAGATAATTTTTTTGCCTTGCAATTTCACCCTGAAAAAAGTGCAGAAGTAGGGGCGCAAATTTTAGATAATTTTTTGAAAATAAAAATTTGATTATAGATTGTAAATTATGGATTATTTTGTGCAGAAAAAAATAAAATCAAACTATTTTATCATGCTATAAGCACCTGGTTACCGTAGCGTCTCGCTACGACCAAAAAACACCAAAAGCGTCATGCTCAATGCTATCAACTTAGCATATTTTATCAAAAAGAATTGTGAAATCTTAAAGCACTTTTTTAAAGAATACAGTGCCCACAAAAAAAACGGTCAAATTAAGATTTGACCGTTTTTTTTAGAAATTCACGATATTCTTAACCTCCAAAATCATCAAATCTGATATTTTCTTTTGGCACACCCATATCATCAAGCATTTTGAGTACTGCACTATTCATCATAGGCGGTCCGCATAGATAATATTCAATATCTTCAGGTTCAGCGTGTTTGCTTAGATAATTATCTTGCAAAACTTTGTGGATAAAACCTACATAACCGTCAGCTTCTCTATCGTCCAACGAAGTGGCAACTTTCCAATTATCTTCTACCATTGGCTCAGAAAGAGCAATATTATAACGAAAATTAGGGAATTCACTTTCTATTTTTCTAAAATGTTCTGTATAAAAAAGTTCTCTTTTTGAACGTCCTCCATACCAATAAGATACTTTCCTGTTGGATTTTTCGGTGTGGAAAAGGTGGAAAATATGGCTTCTTAAAGGTGCCATACCTGCTCCACCACCAATATACACCATTTCCCTTTGTGTAGGATTGATATGAAACTCACCATAAGGACCAGAAATCGTTACTTTGTCGCCTGGTTTTCTGCCAAATACATACGAAGAACATACACCAGGATTTACTGCCATCCATTTGTTATTTGCTCTGTCCCAAGGTGGCGTAGCAATACGAATGTTGAGCATGATGATATTACCTTCTGCAGGGTGATTAGCCATAGAATACGCCCTAAAAAGTGGCTCAGGGTTTTTCATTTTCAATGCCCAAAGGTTAAATTTATCCCAATCAGGTTTGAATTTATCTGCACCAAGTGGGTCAGAAGGGTGTGGTTTGATGTCCATTTTACTAAAATCTACTTCGCAAGCAGGCACATCAATTTGAATGTATCCACCAGATTCAAAATGTAGCGATTCACCTTCGGGAAGTTTTACCACAAATTCTTTGATAAAAGTAGCCACATTGTAGTTTGAAACTACTTCGGTTTCCCATTTTTTAATCCCAAAAATTTCTTCTGGGATACGGATTTTCATGTTATTTTTTACTTTTACTTGGCAGGCAAGGCGTACATTGCCTTTGCGTTCTTGACGTGAGAGGTGTCCTACTTCGGTAGGCAATACATCACCACCGCCATCTTCCACCACACATTTACACATAGCACAAGTACCACCACCACCACAAGCAGAAGGTAAAAAAGTGCTTTGGTTTGCCAATGTACTGAGCAATGATGAGCCTGCTGATACAGTAACTTGTTTTTCACCGTTGATGGTTATCACGACAGGACCGCTTTGTACGAGTTGTTGTTGTGCAAAAAGCAACAAAAACACTAACAATAAAATCAATCCTGCGAAAACCAAACCCGCAGCAATAACGATAAGTGTCATAGTTTTTTGCGTTTGTTTGTTTTAAATAAAGTTTATTTTTAGCCCCTAACCCCAAAGAGGAATTAATACAAGATATAATTTACATCAAATGAATTTAGAGGGAAGTTGTATTTTTATTATTATAGAAAAAATCGTTTTAATTGAATTTTAAAAATTTCCTCAAAGATAATTTTTTTTTCTATTTTTAAGCGTTTGTTTAAAAAAAATGTTACTTTTTTTTTATTCTTTTTCTATTTTTTCAGATATTTTTTTTGCATTTCGCTACCAATTTCATAATCCTAACCAAGTTGTATGTTATATTTGTTGTAAAAAAAATGGAGCTTTAATGTTTTTTGAGAAAAATAACCATTTATTTTATCGTTTTATGCGTTAAAAATATAAATTTATAAAAACTAATAACTGACAACTTAGGTTAATTCTATGGCAAAATCGTTGGTGTTTTTGGTTTCAAGGCATTGATTTTAGAAATTTTTTGAATAGCTTTCTTAAATTGTTGCCCTCTGTCCTCATAATTTTGAAAAAGGTCAAAACTTGCACAAGCAGGCGAAAGCAATACTATTTCACCATCTATACCCAACTCAAACGCTTGTTCTGCTGCATCTCTTACATCTTCGGTTTGGTACAAAATAGGCACAATATCCCTAAAAAAATCTACGATTTTTTCATTTTCTTTGCCCAAACAAATAAGTGCTTTTACTTTTTCTTTAACCAAAGGCACCAGTTTTTCATAGTCATTGCCTTTATCCACGCCCCCTGCTATCCAAATAATATTTTCCTTAAAACTATCTAAGGCATAAAAAACAGAATCTACATTTGTGGCTTTGGAATCGTTAATAAATCGCACACCATCTATAATTTCAACTTCTTCCAAACGGTGTTCTACGCCTTTAAAATCATTGTAATATTGGTGCAAAAGTTGTTCATCAACACCTAAAATCAAAGAGGCAAGTGTTGCACAAAGTGCATTGATAGCATTGTGTTTACCTTTTAGGTTAATCTGATTTAAAGAAAGGCGAATATGTTTGCCATTGATTTGAAAAACTAAATCATTGTCATCTAAAAACGCACCATTTTCTACTTTTTTCTCCAAAGAAACAGGCAACAAATTGCCACGCCAAGCATTTCCTTTGGCTATTTTTTGGGCTATTTCAGCGGTTATTGCCTCATTTTCATTAAAATAAATAAAATATTCGCCTTCTTTGAGGTTTTGCACCAAACGGAATTTTGCTTGTTTATACGCCTCAAAATCATATTCGTATCTGTCCAAATGGTCAGGCGTAATATTCAAAATAATAGAAATAAAAGGCGAAAAATGATAACAATCATCTAATTGGAAACTACTAATTTCAATTACCCAAAAATCATAATCATTTTCTGTTAATTGTTTTGCAAAACTATCACCAATATTCCCACCAAGTCCCACTGAATAACCCGCAGATTTGAGAATATGGTATATCAACATGGTGGTTGTCGTTTTGCCATTACTCCCTGTAATGGCTATGATTTTGGCTTTGGTGTAGCGTGAAGCAAATTCTATCTCAGAAATAATGTTGATGCCTCTTTTGCGTGCTTCCTGCAAGATTGGAATATTATTGGGTATGCCTGGACTTTTGATTATTTCGGTAGATTGAAATATCAAACTTTCAGTGTGTTTGGTTTCCTCAAAGTGAATATCATTTTTAATTAATATTTCTTCATATTTTTCAGGGATATTGCCTTTATCCGACAAAAAAACGTCAAAACCTTGTTTTTTTGCCAATAATGCAGCACCTACACCACTTTCGCTACCACCGAGTATTGTTATTTTTTTGTCGTTTGCCATGTTTGAGAATTAGGAATGGGGAATTTAGGAATGAAAGCCCCTAACCCAAAGGGGATTTTAACTCAGGGAATTTTGAATTAAAAATTTTAAATCTAAAAAAATTATTTTTTATCTAATAACCCAAAAACTTTTTGGAGGAGTTGTGAAGTTCTTGCACCAAGATTGCTTCTAATGTCATTTTCCCCTTCATTTACTTTTATAAAAAGACCGTTGAGGGCTTTTTCTGTAACATAACTTGTGAGGTCAGCGTTGATAGGTTTTGCATCTTTTACGAGCATTGCTGCGGGAGAGTTTGCAAATTTATTATAAGGTTTTACCAATGCTTCCCACGCTTGTTTTGCCCCTACACTTTCCAGCGAGGCATTTATTTTGGGGCTATATGCGTTTATGAGTGCTTGCGTAGTGGCATTTTTGAGGTATGTCGTTGCAGAACCACTCCCACCAAATAAAATATTGCGTGCATCTGTGAAGCTCATGCCTGTAATGGCACCTGTAAAAATAGGTACTGCTTCTTTTGCAGCTTCTTCTGCTGCACGGTTCATTTTGAGGATTGCACCATTTATTAAATCTTGACCACCAGGTACATATTTTGTAATAATATTTTGTACGTTTTGGGCTTCAGGTGGCAACAATATTTTGAGTGCTGCATTGCCAAAATACCCATCTGTTTTGATAAGTTGTTGCACACCTTTGTTGATGCCTACATTCAAAGCCTCTTTAAGTCCTCCGCCTATTTCTGCGTCGGTAGGCTCTATACCTGTTAAACTAATAGGCAGTTGCCCCAAGGCATCACAAGCACTTGTAGCGGTAGCAGTAATTAGGAGGCTTGAAATAGCAAGTATTTTTATAATTTTCATTTTTTTAGGTTTTTAAAGTTTTAATTTCTTGAAATATAAGCAATTTTCGTGTTTTTTTTGCATTTTTACAAAAAATAATACAAAAATTCGCTTAATTTTCGGATTCTTCTGCGGTATTTTTATTTTCTTTTACGCCTTCTTCTTTTTGTGCAAAATCTTGGGGATTTGGAAGGTCTTGGAGGGAATTTATTCCAAAATATTCCATAAATTTAGCAGTAGTACCATATAAAATAGGTTTTCCAGGCGTGTCAGCTTTGCCCACGATTTCTACAAGTTCCCTATCCAACAGTTTTTGAATGGCATAATCACTGTTTGACCCTCTTATTTGTTCAATATCAGGTTTTGTAATAGGTTGTTTGTAAGCAACAATAGAAAGCGTTTCTAAGGCTGATTTAGAAAGTTGTTTTTTGGACGATTGTTTTAAGAGAATTTGAATGGCTGGGTGATAATTTGATTTACTCAAAAATTGATAACCGCCTGCTTGCTTAAAAAGCCCAAAAGCAACATCAGGACGTTGATATTTGAGTTGCAAATCTACAATACATGCTTCTATATCGCCCAAAGGCACTTCTAACGCCCACAATTCCGACAAACAAGTTTCTATATCATTGACTGACAATGGCTCAGGACTCGCAAAAATCAAGGCTTCTACGTGTTGTATTAAATATTGCATGAATTTTTATTTTTCTAATAATTTTTTAATTTTTGTTAAAATAAACTTTAAATTCTGATAAATGAATGTATAATCACTGACAACTTAAATTTTTTTAATTCAAAAAAATAGCCACAAGTGGCGATATAAGCAAAATACCATCGAAACGGTCTAAAAAACCACCATGTCCAGGCAAATATTCGCTTGCATCTTTGATATGAAGGCTACGCTTAAACATACTTTCTGCCAAATCCCCATAATTTGCAAATACAATCACAATACACGCCACACCAAACCACGCAAAAACAGATAAATCTTGCAAATATTGTGTAATAATATACGTCAAAACCAACACCGCAAAACTTCCGACTATTGTGCCTTCCCAAGATTTTTTTGGCGAAATACGTGGAAACAAAGGCGTTTTTCCAAATTGTGAACCAATAAAATACGCCACAATATCATGCGTCCAAACCATAAAAAAAAGTCCCAATATAATTTGGTAGCTATAATAACCTTTGCAAAAAACTGCCCACTGCAACGCCCAAAAAGGTACAGCCACATACAACAAACCCGCCCAAGTCCAAGCCATTGCCAAAAAAGGTCTTTCATCTTGTTTGTCGTAGAGTTTTTGAACATTCATGCCTATACTCAAAATCGCCAAAATTGCATAATATTTAGGCGAAAAATAACCCATCAACACGCCAAATGTAATGACATAACCCAAAATATGTGCAGTGATGCCTTGCCAAAAAAGCGTTTTATGCTGGTGTTGGTGCAAAATTGTGTAAAATTCTACTAAACACACCGTTGAAATAATAAAAAAAACAACCCCAAATGTCCACGCATTGCCCAAAATACCCAACATCATCAACCCAAAACCACCAAAACCGTATACTAACCTTTGTTTTAAATTGTCCAATATGAATATGAGATATAACTGACTGTGATGATTGAATATGATAATTTACACCAAAAAAATGTAAAAAGAAGATTTGCTTTAAAAAAATATTATGCTAAAAAAATATTGTGCATTGATTATTTAGTTTCCAAAAATTTCAAGCACAAAAATAACCAAAAAATTACTTTTCATATTAATTTTTTAAATTTATACTAAAAATAAAGTCTAAAAACAATAAAAAAGCCAATTTTTAGCTTTGATACTAAAAATTGACTTTTTTTATTGTTGTTTTACTTGTTTACTTTTTCAGTAATTCCGAAGATTTATCAGCAATTATTCTTCTTCTTCCTCCTCTTCTTCTTCTTCTTCTTCTTCTTCTTCTTCTTCCTCTTCTTCCTCTTCTTCTTCCTCTTCTTCCTCCTCTTCTTCCTCTTCTTCTTCCTCCTCTTCTTCCTCTTCTTCTTCCTCTTCTTCTTCCTCTTCTTCTTCTTCCTCTTCTTCGTCTTCGCTTACGATATAAGGAGTGTTAAGTGCCAATTCTTCTTGTGTCATTTGACGGTCAGTTGTCAAAAGGTCTGTGTTTGCTAATACCATTTCCATGTTAAAAATAGGGAAAAAATTGTTAAAAAAATTATTTGTTTGTGTAAATTTTAAAAGGATTGTTATTGTTTTTTCCTTTCGTGTGCAAATTAGAAGTAACTTTTGAGAAAAAAAAAAAAACTTTACTTTTTTTATTTTTTTTTTGTAAGTTATTGATTATCAATATATTTAATTTTCAAATGAAATTCACTATTTCGCTTAAAAAATGAATTTGGGGTGAAATATGGGTTTCTTGGTTTAATACAATTTTTTTTGAGGGATTAAAAAATAAAGTTTTCATACCTACTTGCAAAGCACCTTCTACATCATTTTCCCAATGGTCGCCAATCATCATACAATTTTGTGGCAATTCTTCCACCAATGCACACGCATAATGATACATTTTGCTATCAGGTTTTTTGACGTTGGTTTGTTCAGAGGTAATAATATGCGTAAAAAAATGTCCAATACCTGCACTTTTAATTTTTTGGTGTTGGATATTTTCAAAACCATTTGTAATAATATGTATTTTATGTCCTTTTTGCTTCAAATTTTCTAATAATTCCCATGCACCATCAACCAAATGCGGTTTTGTGGGCGAATGTTCCATATAAAAGTCTGACAATTTTTTTGAAAATTCAAGCGAAATATCATGCCCCAAATATTTCAAAACTTCTTGGAAGCGAATGTTGCGAAGTGTATTTGCGTCTATCAATTTTTTGGAAAGATTGTCCCAAAGTATCTCATTTACGATAGGAAAAGCATTTTGAAAGTTTTTTTGCGTGAGTGGTAACGTATTTTCTGGATTAAAAATTTCTGTAAAATTAAAATGCAAGAACATTTCGCCCAATGTGTCGTGTGTATTGCGTGAAAAGTCCCAAAGGGTGTCGTCTAAGTCAAAGAAAATGTGCATTTTTGAGAATTAGGAATTAGGAATTGAGAATTAAGAATTTTAAATTATTTCGCCAAAAATAAATAAAATTCCTTTAAAAAAATAGTAACTTTGCAACCGAAAACGTTTGCATAAACCAAATATGCCAAAAACGTTATTTTTCACTTAAAAAAATATTCAAAAAGGCATTTAGTTATAACCTAAAAATGGTTTTTGGACAATAGTTTATATCAATTTCCTAAATTAAGAATTAAGAATTTGGCATAAACAGTTTGTTTCCCTTTGGGGTTAGGGGGCTAAATTTTTTAAATAAAAACATATCCACCATGAAAGAAGTTGTTATCGTTTCAGCAGTACGCACACCCATTGGCAGTTTTTTGGGTGCATTATCAGGATTTTCAGCTACACAACTTGGAGCGATTGCCATCAAAGGGGCATTGGAAAAAGCAGGCGTTTCTGCTGATTTGGTGCAAGAAGTATATTTTGGCAATGTAGTTTCTTCAGGTTTGGGACAAGCACCTGCACGCCAAGCGTCTATATTTGCAGGTTTGCCCAAAAGTACTGTTTGTACAACCATCAATAAAGTATGTGCTTCAGGCATGAAAGCGGTTGCACTTGGAGCACAAGATATTATGCTTGGGAATTATGACATAGTTATCGCTGGTGGCATGGAAAGTATGAGTAATATTCCACATTATTTGATGAAATCTCGTACAGGTTACAAATATGGTGATACTACACTTGTAGATGGACTTGCGTTTGATGGCTTGCAAGATGTATATGACAAACAAGCTATGGGCGTATTCGCAGACAAAACCGCAGAAAAATATGGTTTTACAAGGGAACAACAAGACGAATATGCGATAAATTCCTACAAAAAATCTGCACAAGCAACACAAGACGGTGTTTTCAAACATGAAATCGTACCTGTGGAAATCCCGCAAAAAAAAGGCGAACCTTTGAAATTTCAAGAAGATGAAGAATATAAAAACGTATTTTTCGACAAAATCCCAAGCCTAAAACCTGCTTTTACGCCTACAGGCACTGTTACCGCAGCCAATGCTTCCACTATCAATGATGGTGCAAGTGCATTGCTTTTGATGAGTGCAGACAAAGCCAAAGAATTAGGATTAAAACCTATTGCCAAAATATTAGGTTTTGCAGATGCAGAACAAGAACCTGCGTTATTTACTACTGCACCAACATTGGCTACGCCTTTGGCTTTGAAAAAAGCAGGTTTAAATATTAGTGATATTGATTTTTTTGAGGTAAATGAAGCATTTGCAAATGTGCCAATGGCTTTTGCAAAAGTATTGGAAGTGCCAATGGAAAAAATAAATGTTTTTGGTGGTGCGGTTGCACTTGGACACCCACTTGGGGCATCAGGTGCAAGGATTTTGACTACTTTGGTAAATGTATTGCACCAAAAAGGCGGTAAATATGGTGTTGCTGCTATCTGTAATGGGGGAGGAGGAGCTTCTGCTATCGTGATTGAGAAACTTTAAAAAGTTCACGGTTTAAAAGGTTCAAAGTTCAAAAGTTCAAAGTTCAAAAGTTCAAATTAAAAACACTTTTACAAGTTGATTAAATTTGTAAAAGTGTTTTTTTAGGTGCTTTACAAGATATTGAGTTGCCAGAGATTGCAGATGCCCAAAATGTACAATACCTACAAAATTCGCTCAGTGTGGCAGGTGTAATGACAGATGGTGGAAAAGACTGTGTTTATGAGTTTTCAAAAGGTCAAATACAAGAAAAATAGGATTTATATTTTTATTTTTTTTAGAAAAAAATAAAATATTTTTGAAAAATTTTGCATTACAAAAAAGAATTTTTATATTTGCACCCTTATTTTTTACTAACTTTAAAAAATTATTATGTCATTACGTAATTACGAAACCACCTTTATTGTAAGCGGTTCTTTGTCAGAAGACCAAATGAAAGAAGTGGTGGAGAAATTTAAAAAAATCCTTACCGACAACGGTTCCGAGATTCTCCTTGTGGATAATTGGGGGTTGAAAAAGTTAGCATATCCAATTGATAAAAAGAATAGTGGTTTTTACACTGTGATTGAATTCAAATGCGAACCAACTTTAATAAAAACCTTAGAAATCGAGTTTCGTCGTGATGAACGCATTATGCGTCAAATAGTTATTGCTTTGGATAAGCACGCTGTTGTGTACAACGAGAAAAAGCGCAACAAATCTTTTCAACAAAACTAAAAAGCAACAAAACAATCAACTCTTATGAAAAACACAAGCAACGCTGTGGCTACCTTCATGAACGAACCGGTGCATAAGCCTGAAAATCGCAAAAAATATTGCAGGTTCAAAAAAAATGGGATTAAATATATTGATTATAAAGACCCCAATTTTTTGCTCAAACTTATCAACGAGCAAGGTCGTATCCTTCCACGTCGTATTACAGGCACAAGCCTAAAATACCAACGCAAAGTAGCACAAGCTGTAAAACGCGCTCGTTATTTGGCGCTGTTACCGTATGTAGCGGATTCCTTGAAATAATTTTTTTAAAATTTTCAAGATTTAAAATTTTTGAACTATTAAAAACCTTTTAGTTTTTTAAACCTAAAAAAATAAAAAATAGCTCAAAAATTTTCCAATTTTTTTTAAAACAAGTGTATTCTAATAATACACACAAAATCTTATCACTTTTTATGGAAATTATTCTCAAAGAAGACGTGCAAGGATTAGGGTACAAAAATGACATTGTAGAAGTAAAACCTGGTTATGGGCGTAATTACCTCATTCCAAAAGGTGCTGCTACGATGGCTACCCCTTCTGCTAAAAAAGTTTTGGCAGAAAACCTAAAACAAGCTGCGCACAAAGCTGAAAAAATCAAAAGTGCTGCCCTTGATATCGCAGAAAGAATTGCAGCAACTACAATTGAAGTTTTTGCAAAAGTAAGCGAAACAGGCAAAATATTTGGTGCTGTTACTAATATACAAATTGCTGATGCACTCAAAGCACAAGGGATTGAAGTAGACCGCAGAAAAATATCTTTCAAACAAGAAGATGTAAAAACAGTTGGCACTTATACTGCACAAGCTGATTTGCACCGTGATGTAAAAGCGTCTTTTTCTTTTGTTGTAACTGGCAACTAAGATAAATACAACTTTTTGATTTTTCGGTACTTAATAAAAAAAACATACACCTACAAAATAGGTGTATGTTTTTTTTGTTTTTAATTGGGTTTTCAATAAAAATATAATCTTTATTGAAAACCCAATTTATTATTCTTGCTCCTCTTCTTCTTCGCTTGCATCATCAGCAGGTTCTTCTTCTTCCTCCTCAACTTCTTCTTCCTCCTCAACTTCTTCTTCCTCCTCAACTTCTTCTTCTTCCTCCTCAACTTCTTCTTCCTCCTCAACTTCTTCTTCCTCCTCAACTTCTTCTTCCTCCTCAACTTCTTCTTCCTCCTCACCTTCTTCTTCCTCCTCAACTTCTTCTTCCTCCTCAACTTCTTCTTCCTCCTCCTCCTCAAC
>JANPJR010000042.1:0-1704 GCA_031425615.1 Cytophagales bacterium | reverse complement strand
GGCACAAGAGCTAAATTAACAAATGTTATAATTAAACAGCAATCAGATATATTCAATATTAACATTGGACATAACACAATAGTAAAAGGTGTATATGCAAGCAATGTTAAGTCCATCAATTTAAAACATGTCAACCAGAATGTACAAGTCCAACATTTCTCAATAAAGCCAAAACAAGCGACATTTTATGCAACCATTCCGTTACCAAAAAACATTTTGACACAAAACATGAAACTTAGGCCTAAACCTATATTAATGACAGCAATACAATTCCCAATTATTATTAATAATGCTACTACAGGGCATAAACTACAAGGGATTGGAGTAGATAAACTTTTTGTACACAACTGGCGTTATAGCAAAAACTGGCCATATGTTTTATTATCACGAGTTAAAACTATATCAGGTTTGTATTTGCGTAAGCCAATATCTAAAGATATACACAAATATCATATGGACCCTGAACTAATAACAATGATTAACTTTTTCAAAAATTTACTACCACAACATACAGTTCGACGAAACAGAGTATAAAACAATATTAAAAATACATTTTAAATACATAATATAATATACATATATTTAAATACATAATCAGTATACACTACTCAACGATATCAAGTTTAACAAACATATGTTCATTTTCTAACCAAAAAGATACTACTTCTAAAATTATTTTTGCTTCTATTTCACACATGTATGCATCAATTTCATTTTCGTTTTCTCTAACATATCGCTTCATTCTTATTACTTTTTGAAAATTGACCAGAATATCATGCACTGTATATATTACAATTTCGTCTAAATGTTTTATTCGTGTTTCAACATAGTAATTTTTTTTCATAATATTATTTTCACCATAACATTCACCAACATATCGAATAAAATTTGATAATGCAAATTTTGACTTAAATCTTATCGAACTAATAATTTCTATAACATTCTTTTCTAATTCTTTACGGTTAATAATAATTTCATTTCTTTCACGCATTTGTTGTTTTTGCGACTCTGTCATTTCTTCCAAAATATACGCATCTGAACATTTTTTACAAAAATTGTAATTCATTAGTTTTTGTGTTTCTCTTTCACAAATTAATGAGTATAACTTCCATTCAATTTGTGACATGACTTCAACATCTTCATTATTTAATTCTAAATATTCATTACCAACATTTAATTGAAGCGTATCGCGGCATGTGCATTTACTAAATTTTGTTGCATATATGAGTAATCGACGTGATCGTATTTTGTAATCGTTTTCCAACCAATATGATGCAGCCTCTAATATAATTTTAACTTCTATATCACACATACTCTCATCTTTTATAATATCTTTTTTATTACTATATTGTCGTATCTTTACAACATCTTGAAATTTCGCAACGACATCATGGACTGTATTGATACCGATAGCTTTCAATTCCTTACAACGACTCATTACATAATAATTATTATTGTTCGTACTACGCTCACCATAACAATATCCAACTATTGCCAAAAATTTTCTGAAATGGAATTTTAATTTACATACAAAGCAATCCATAAAGGAAACAATTTTTTCTTTCATATTTTCGCCAGTAATAATATTATTTTTCCTTTCATTTATTGTTTTTTGTTCATGTACGTCCAACTTATTAAAAATTCTAACTAAACCACAACGTTTGCAGAAAGCATAATTGATACCTTTTGCCACTTGTTGATTAC
>JANPJR010000041.1:0-1518 GCA_031425615.1 Cytophagales bacterium | reverse complement strand
CGCGCTCGCGGGCTGCAAATGGTACGCGCGTTCCGTCAGAGATACCATCGCACAGACGCGATGCGCTTCGCGCGCAGCATTTTTTGTGTTTTGTTCGTTTTCGTTTTCGTTTTTTTGTTTCCCCCCATGTTGATTTTTTTTCGAACATCGAACAGGACGACGACAGCGGCCGCCACCGCTATGGATCTGAGCGGGCTGGCGCTGGCCGCCCCACTTCCGGCGTTGCTGCCGTGTGCGCGTGGCGCCGTGGCCGCTCTCGTCGCCGCTCTACGCGTCCCGGCCGGTAAGCCGTGTCATGCGGTGTTTGTATGAATTTTTTTAGAAATGGGTTGAAAATTGGGGGATTGTGGTTTGATTTTGTTCGATTTTGGATGGGGTCTTTTTATTTGATTTTGTTTTATTGATTTCGTGTCGACAGATCGGGCGCATTATTGCTGCGACGCGTCGGCGGCGGCCACGCTGCAGGTGGCGGTGGCCGTGTGCGACTTGACGCGCATGCGCGTGGAGCAATTCGCCAAAAACGATGACGACGACGACGACGTCAAGACGGACAAAGCGAAAAAGAAGAAGGAGAAGAAGAAAAGAGCCAAACGCGTCGCCGCAGACGGCGCGGCACCAGACGATGGCCAATTGATGAGGGACGTACTGATTTCTGCGATTGTTGTCGACGGCGACAGCGTCAAGACGCTGGCGCGCGATCGCATCGCGTCGCGTTTGCTCGAAGCCATCGTGGCGCGCTGCGATGCGAAATTCTTCGAGCAAACCATTTGGCCTGTTGTGTGTCTTGACGCGCGCGCTCTCGCGCTCGACGGCGCGGGCATTTTCGTTCTCCAGCGCGCCCTGCAGCGCGCCACGGCCGACGGTAAAGCGAAAACATAATTGCAAAAAAAACAAATTGTGAAAAATCCAAATTATTTTATTCTGATTTTTGCTATTTTTTTAGCTAATTATTTCTCTCGGCAGGGCTGGCGCTGGACAGCGCATTGGAGAGCATATGCCGCCCCTCACTGACGGCGCTGTTTCAAGTGAGAGCGAATTGACGTTATTTGTTGTGTGTGTTCACTCAATTTTTGTTTTGTGTTCTGTTTGCAGAAGTCGCGTACGGGCGTCATTGTGCAGCTCATGCGCAGTGTGGCCGTCATGGTAAGAAAAACACACGCAAAAGAAAAAACCCAAAACAGTGGAACAAATCGCGCAAACATTCGCACAACACCTCCCGATTTGGTCTGCGTTTCTGTTCTCTTCGTTCGCGTTTCTCAATTTTTTTTCCCGCTTCTTCTTCAGGGCGAGCCCGGCGGGCCGGTGTGGCGGCGGCGCGTTCTGCCGCTGCTGTGGCAGGGCGACGACGGGCGCCCGCTGCTCGTGCAGCTGCTGGGCCCCGTCGCCAACCAGGGGTGAGACGACACGTATATGTGTGTGTGTGTGTGTGTGTGTGTGTGTGTGTGTGTGTGTGTGTGTGTGTGTGTGTGTGTGTGTGTGTGTGTGTGTATTTGAATGTTCGCGCTGTGATTTAGTGTG
>JANPJR010000040.1:0-4203 GCA_031425615.1 Cytophagales bacterium | reverse complement strand
TTTTATATATTAATAATTTTAAACTTATTACCTTTTTCCGACAAAATTCACCAGGCGCCTTTTTATTGGGCAACCAGCATATCACCTCTGGAAACCTTATCATTTGGATGTGGGGCACAAGCGACTCTGCACCACCAGTGCTCAAGTGGTCAAACAGACCTTCTTGGCCACAACACAGTTTGTCCCAAGCGTCGTCCATGAAAATCAAGCCTATCCTAAGGATCACCATGTGGCTCGATTCCCTATATTGGCCCACCGACGTCTTAAAGAAACTGTGTATGCTGACCCCGTGGAGTATACTGTGGATAACACCACATTCTATGCTTTGCTTGTTGCCTGCAGGAACTCCAAAGTCCGGGCCATTTATCCTTTGGGTAAACAGAAAACTGCGAAGAATTCTCTTGAGGCCATGCAAGATTTTGTGAGAGAATATGGTGTCCCCCAGACTCTATATTCTGACTTTGGTGCCGATTGTAATCAATCCAATGCCTGGACCCAATTTGCGCGCCAACTAGTCGTCCCGCAACGCACATCTGAACCACACCACCATGAGTCCAACTACGTTGAACGCTCTTGGCAACATGTGAAACAGACGTGCTACAACATTATGAGAGAGAAAGTCATTCCGGCAAAGCACACCTTTGCTATCCTCTCCCACATCTGTGATTGTTTCAATCACTCAGCTATTGGTAAAGAACACCGCACTCCACTAGAGATATTGACGGGTGACACCCCGGATATATCCGCATTCCGGTTCAAGCCTTATGAACCTGTCTGGTATTTAAAAACCACTGCCACATTGGATAGTCGTGAATGGGTTAAGGGGAGATTCCTTGGTATGGCATGGACCACCGGAGACCAAATGTGTTACAAGGTTGTCCCTGAGGGATCGGATAAGAAGCAGCGCATCGTACATCGCTCAATTGTGCTGCCCAGACACCTAGATGAAGAATTGCCTAGAACAAAGTTGAATCACTCGTCTGATTACTTCTTCCCCACCCCAGTGCCACGTAAAGAACCACCGGTTCGGCCTGGTAAGAAGCGACATGTCCCTAGCAGCAATGATGAATCCGAGGCGATAATAGCGCCACAGGCACCTGTCGCTGGACAAAGGACAAGCGAGTCCCCGGCAAAACCCCCTCAAATTTGCGAGGGTACAGACCTGAGCATGGCCGATGGTGAGGGGACCTTAGGACCCGAGGAACAGAAGTTGCGTTCCGCATATCTTCAGATAGCAGCGGATGAACAGGCTCTCATCAAAGAACTGTCTACACCGCAAGGAGAAGAGTACAACCGGATAGTCAAGATTGAGCGTTACACGTCTAGTCTTCAGAACGGCAAACCTGTACTCAAGTTTAAGGTTGTGGACGGATTTGGGGAAATCCACCACTGTACTGAGGATGATCTGAAAATCGATGCACCTCTGCTACTTGCCAGATTCATCCTATCTCGGAAGTCTCAACGCAAACAGTTTGTGCAACTGTATAAATGGGCAGAGGACATCAAAGCAGTAGCTGATAGAGCTACGTCCATCTTGCCTGCACACTCCAATAGATTTCGAATATCATCAGGTATTGGTGCTCTACCTGAGGTGACGTGCCGACGAACTGTACCTAGTAAAACATCGCGCATGTCCACCAACCCCAACCCTAAAAAGAAGAAAGGTACCTCCAAAAACAGACGACCTATTGGACCCAGCAATTCGTCAATGTATGGAATTCGTGTACCTCGAACAGTGGAAGAGGCCATTCGATTTGACCAAGAAAATGGAAACACTTTCTGGCAGGATGCAATTCGCACTGAATTGTCAACCATCTGGGGAATGTCCACCTTCCGCCTAGTAGCTCCCCAGGATCTCAAAGTAATCCAGCGTACGCATCAATATGCCCCCCTTCGCATGATCTTCTCAGTCAAGCAAGATCTGAGACGCAAAGCGCGCTTAATCATCGGTGGTCACATCGTTGATGCAAGTGATCATGAACTTTTTGCCTCCACCATGAAAGGTGTCTCTGCACGTCTTCTCATGGTTATTGCTGCTGCAAATCAACTGTCTGTCCTCTGCGGCGACATTCGATCCGCATATTTATATGCCACTAATACTCTGAAAACTTATGTCAAACTTGGCAAAGAATTCAATGTGTTAGACCCTAATATCATCCCTGGTAGCCTAGCCACAGTTGAACAAGCTCTCTATGGGCTGCCAACTTCGGCCAATCGTTGGCATCAGCATCTCGCTGAGACATTACGACGGCTTGGTTTCACTCCAAGTAGGTATGATCAGGATGTTTGGCTCATAAGACGATCCAACCACAAATGCCCTGGATACGACTACATAGGTACTCACACCGATGACCTTATGATAGTTGCCAAAGACCCCAACCAATACATGGAGCAACTACAAAAGGTTTATAAAATTCCGTCTGTTGCCCCCCCTAAGTTTCACTTAGGATGTGATTATGAAATTAACGAAGCTGGTAATTGGACTATTGGAACTCATACATATGTAAGTGAGGCTTTAGAAAAAGCCAGGAAAATTTTGAATGTACCCGAGCTACGTTCATTTAAAACCCCAATGGACTGCGCCATCAAACCTGAAATGGATGACAGTCCCCTGCTTGATCATAAAGATCATCGAAAGTATCAACAACTCATAGGTATTTTGCAATGGCTGATTACTTGTGGGCGAATGGATATTATGCAGGCAGTCAATTCCCTTAGCCGTTTTTCTGCTGCTCCTAGAGCCAATCACCTGCCCATGGTTGCGCGCGTCTTTGGATACTTGTATCGTTTTCCTAAGAACTCGATAGAAATTAATGTTGTTCCTCACCAACCTGGTGGCACTGTCACTATACCTTATCAAACTAAGGATGCCACGCAGTGGGAGCACATCTATCCAGGTGCCTGTGAAGAAATTGACCCACGATTTCCCAAACCATTAGGAGCACCACTCTCTTCTGGTATATATTTTGACTCCAATCATGCACATGATGAAAGAAACCGACGTTCCGTTACCGGAATACTCGCTTTCGTTGCTGGTACACCCATCACCTGGATGAGCAAACGCCAAGGAGCTATAGCAACTAGCACCTACACAGCCGAAATGGCTGCTATGAAAACTGCAGCTGAAGAAGCAATCAGTATTCGGTACATGTTGCGCTCCCTCGGAGTGCCTGTTCAGGGGCGTACAGCATTATGGGGCGATAATATGGGTAGTCTTATCAGCACTGACAACCCAGGCGCTACATGCTCTAAAAAGCATAGCCAAGTTGCCTTTCACTATGTGAGAGAATGCACGGCCGCTGGGATCATTGATATTTTAAAAGTCGAAACGGCTTATAACCTTTTCGACCCATTTACAAAAGCTTTGGCTGGACCGCAATTTCTTGCGCTGTTTACACCAATTTATCGAAATTTATCAGTACGCACATCTTGGAATCAAAAAGGGGAGGAAGTCCAGAAGCGGGGCGCGCGCTAGGACTACGCCAGTACAAAATGTATTGGTGGTCAGCAATCAAGCCATTGTGTGAACCATCATTCCTATTACTGTATAGCCATTCAGGGGCGGACAACTATACGTGGTACATATGTACATACGTGATAGAGTTCGAGCTCCGGATAGCTCGTGAGGTTAGACTGCCCATCCAGTCCTAGGACTGTAAGATAAAAGTCTTCGGTGTAAAATACATCGGCCAGTATGAGATGAGTTCCTGGGTGAGATTGTATTATCACAATCACCCCACTGCGCGGCCCACCCTGTGTGGGGATCGCACACCCATGTGGTGTTACTTAGCAATCAACCTTTTCTCTTACGATGGTGGACTTCAGTGGTGTTGGACGTGATGGTGGTTTCAGTCCCAGGTCCAGCGATGGATCTGGACCAGGACAGGTCTATGATTTATGTGTTGGAGGAGTGAACCAGACATTCGGCTCAGCTAGCATGCAGCTCATTATGGCGTGCCTGGCTAGTATCACGGACACACTACTAGGAGTATGGGTTCGATTCCCATCCGGTGTCCCAGTATTGTTGCCTGGGTGATAGCGACATACAAGTTCTGTAAGGAATATTTGCATCCTCAGGCAAGTAGGTATAGTTGAGAGATGAACCTAACAAGTTCATATATATCAAGTAGCCGGTTGGTCCACGCCAGGCCAATGATGGATCTGTCCTAGGACCATGTGTTCTGGTGGCTAGGCGATATTCTC
>JANPJR010000039.1:0-2825 GCA_031425615.1 Cytophagales bacterium | reverse complement strand
ACAAAATTAAACAACAAAGTAAATTTATTTTTATTTTGTTGTTTTTTTTATCATTTTAGCGTTAGAATAACAAGCATAAATATAACAAAATAAGCCATTATTTACCTTATTTTACATATTTACCGCAAGGAATTCAGTCAGTAGCAAAAATACAAAAAGTTACTGACCATTTCAAAAAAAGTTACTTTTTTAACACTAAATATTATGCTAAATATCAACTTCCTAATCAAACCTTCTGAAATTTCAAAAGAAGGGCTTTGTGCAATCTATTGCAGATTTTGGGTAACAGGCTCCCTCAAAAAAGAAAAAAGCACAGGAATATCCATCACCCCCGAACAATGGAACAACGATAGTCAAAAAATAATCGTACCTGCAAAAATTACCAAAATACAACAAGAAAATATCAGGCTTCAAAATGAATCACTGACTGCACTTGAAAATAAAATCAGGAGCATTTACAATTCCCTCCAATATTCAGGCAAAGAAAATATATCTGCCAAAGATATAAAAGTAGAACTTGAAGGAAAACACAAAGGTAAAACCCTTGAAGATGCGCTTATTTTATATAAAAATACCTTTGATGGGAAAAGTGTCCAAACCAAAAAAATTAAAAGACTTACCGAAGTAATAGAAGTTTTTTTGTTGGATATTTATCAAAAGCAAAAAATATCACTTTCTGAACTTAGGGACGAAACAAATTTTATAGAAAAATTTGAGCATTTTGTTCAAAAAGGTAACAACAAAAGAGATGTTGCGTGGAGTGGGGCTTATATGCGTAAAATGTTTCCTTATTTAAAAGGTTGTATTGAATATGCAAAAAAAATAGGTGGATAGACTTAAACCCTTTTGAGGATTATAAAATAAAAGCTAAAAAAATTGTAGAAAAAATAAAAGTACCTCTCACAAAAGAAGAATTAGAAAAAATCCAGAACGAACCCTACGAAAACGAAAGCCTGCGAAGATACGCAGATATTTTCCTTTTTCAATGTTATACCTCCCTGCGGTATTGCGATGTGCTTGCATTGAAATATTCTGACATCCAAACAAATAAAGAAGGAACTACTTTTATACACAAACCAAATCAGAAAACAGATACCCCTTTTTTAATCCCAATTATTGAAAAAGCTCAAAATCTAATAGATAAGTACAAACAAGATGCACACACAAGAATATATCATAAAGACAAAGTTTTTCCTGTGAAATCAAATGCAAATTTTAATAAACGCTTGAAAGTAATAGCTGATATTTGTGGAATAAAAAAAGACCTTTCCACACACGTTGCACGCTATACTTGTAACCAGCTTTTATATGAACAAGGTGTAAGCAACGAAAGACGTAAACAAATTCTTGGGCATCTTAGCGTTGATATGACCGAACATTACACCACAAAAGATGTCAATATTTTGCATGAAGAAATGAAAAAACTTTAAAAATCCCACAAAAAAAGCGTACCAAAACAAATTGATACGCTTTTTTTTATTGTTTTTTAGGAAATTTAAGAAATTTGTATGTTTTTCAAATCCCTTTTTATGTTGTAAAAAGTTCCCCAACTTATATCAAACCTCTGCTTTAAAAATTCAAACTTTTTCTCCTCTGTCAGTTGCAATGCTTTGTATTCTTCGGTTTGCATATATTCTGTTGCCAAAATTCGCCCCTGACTAAGTTTTTTATTTTCTATTTTTAGCATTGGTTTTTCTTGGATTTCTATTTCTCCCAAATCCAAAATTTCTGCTGCTTCTACCAACGCAGGGGTAGGGATTGTTTCTTGTGGCTGGTCTATTTCTATGTCCTCCTCTACTTTCACATCTTGGACTTCTGCATATTGTACCTCCTCACTTTGTACCAAGTTTTGTACTTCAGGTTGTAGTTGTACTTCATTTTGTACTACAATGTTAATATTTGTAGTATTTTGTGGGGTAGTTGTTTGGGGTGTAGTACATTCTTCAATTTGTATATTTTTGCTTGGTACGTATGCCCCTACCATAATAGTGCTAAATATAGAAAATACCAAAACAATAAGACCAAGCCATGATGCCTTGTTATTATTTTGGGTTTGTTGTGCCAAAATCTCTTTTTCTATTTTATCATTTGTTGATTTTGTGTGGGTTAATATTTCGTTTTGTTGTTTTTCTAATTTCAATAAGGTTTTTTCCTTTTCTTTTGCCAAAAAATCCTTTGCATTTTCATAACTTTTCAAAGCAGAAAGATACGCCCAAGTATGATTTTGCATATTGCCCAAAGCGGGCAGGTGTGTATTTTCTAATGTTTTCTCTTTTTGTTCAAATTCTTTTGTAGTAGTTTTTAAAATATTATTGTGTGTATTTCGCAAACTATCCAATGACAAAAAACCTTGTTTTTTCATTTCTTTTTTGGCAAAAGTAATGTCAGTTGTGCTGTGCCAACTCACATAAAAAATGATAACAAAGCACAAAAAAGCCCCTACAAAATCAATTACCCTTAATTCCATCTTTGCCAAACCCTCCACAAATGAGCTCAATCCCACGTGCAAAATTAACTCAAATACCAAAGCCAATACTATAAGCAATATTACAGAGATGGTATCGCCAAGTCCTGTGCTGTGCATCACTGCTGATTTGAGATAAAATACGCAAAACGCTATTGCTAAAATGGTTGCTATTATCTTTTGAATGTACCCAAGTATCGCAATAGACAACTTGGAAGTTGTGAATTTTATTTCCATAAGTATTTTTATATTGTGTTTATTTTAATACAAAAATACAAATAATGTTTTAAAATTACAATTAAAAATTTAAAAATAATTAAATAAAAATTTGTTTTTATGGAAATAAAACCTCAAATTTGCA
>JANPJR010000038.1:0-29862 GCA_031425615.1 Cytophagales bacterium | reverse complement strand
CATGATGATTATTTTTGTAGCTCATTTTTTTGCATTATTTTTTTATACTTCTTGCCATTCTATTCCGTCCCAAACTAATCCTAAAATTTCGTTTTCATTCACGTAAAAACTATTTGAAGAAGCATTTACCCTCAAATAATTCCCTGTGCCTATGTTTTTGATGACAAAAATTTTATATATTGTACTTCCCAAATCACTAACATCTATTGTCCTGTTAGCACCATCTGTATCTAAAAACTGATAAGTTGCACTTGTATCATCAAGGGTAATGCCTGCTGATAAGGTTTCTCGGTTGATTGTGATGCCCCCACCCAACGCAGGCACATTCGTAATATTATTCCAATGTACTTGACTTTGCCCTGCAGTCAGGAGTTCTAATTTTGTAAAATAATTTTGAAGGTTAATATTTTGTCCTGCTTCTGCTTTGCTGACTTCTGTCCAATTATCCCCTTCCACAGGTACAATATTGGTATTATTAGCAATTTTACTTTTCCAAAACTTATTTTGGTATTCCACAATAAATCCCACTGGGTAAGGCAAACTGCTATTCCAAGGCGAAGTCGTAAAATTATTGTTGATGCTGTCATCTGTTTTGTTATAAGTGGAGTACAAAAGTGCCAAAAGAGCTTCTCGCAAATCACTTGCTTCAATCATTTCTTGTCCATTTGTGGGCAATAATGACCCTAAAATACCAATAATTTGAAGCCTTGAATATTCTTGTGCCATATTTTTTAGTGAAAATCTTGTGAAAAATCTTGGTTAAAATCGCCCAAAATTATTTGCGTGTCAGTGTTGATTACTTTTTTTCTATCTTCAAAATATTGTGAAATAACTTTATTTGTTGGCTCGCCTATTTTTAATAATTGCCCTGAAGTAAGCACTTGTGTAACTGCGATATTATTTTCTTGTGCTACACGCACCACCGCAGCAGCATCACCATAATATTGGAGGGCAATATCAAGTATATTTTGTCCATCTTGTACTTTTATTGTTTTCATTTTTAGTTCCTTTTTTTAATATTCTCCTTCAAATGCAATGCCCTGTGGTACAATTTCTAATTTTGAAACACGGACACCATCTATTTCTAATGCTTTTTTAGTATCTGCTATCACACTTGTAGTGCTAAGGTTGTTTGTATTGATGTTTTTGGAAAAGTTTGCTCCTACGAAAGGTGCTCTTCGCCAACTTCCTTGTTCACTGGCAAGCAACAACAAAACGTGTTGAGAGGTGCTTTCTCCTATGACCAAATCACCATTTTTTATTTTTAAATCAAAATCATCATCTAATAAAATATCAAAAACCTGCATAAAAATTATTGTTTAATTTTTTCATTTTCTAAATCCCGTTTTTGCGTGATTGTTAAATTTTGTTCTGCAAAATCTGGCGAGGGCGTAAATGTATTTCCTTGTGGGTGTGGGTGAATATGTGTTTTGTAATGTATCATAAAAGCATTTAACTTATTTTCAATCGCATTTATTTTGGCAACAAGGTCATTTAGTTTTACCATTCCGCCCAAAGTACCATTGTTAAAAACAATTTTATCACAATTCAAAATTACATTTTCTATTTGGGCAACCATCCAAACAAATCCTGTCACTTCATTATCCATTATTACCACCACAAAGCTGTTTTCTTTTGGTATCAACACAAATCCTTTTTGGTCTGCTTCAGTATCAGGACAAAGTCGCACGTCCAACAAATCTGCATCTCCATCAATGGGTGATACTTTACACAAAAATTTAGTATCATCTACTTCTGTGGCAATACCTAATACTACATTGTCAGAAGCATTAGGCACTTTCATTATCCGCTCTAATATTTCTTTGAGTGTCATAATTATCCTATTTTTTTGTCAAGTTCAATTTGTTGTCTGTAGCCATCATTTACACTCAAGGTGCGCTCCACCGATTTTATAAGATATTTTCCATTTCTATCTGGAAGGATTCTATCTTTCAAAACCGCATAATCTCCGTGCCTTATCATTGGGAAACCAAACGTTTTGTATTTCCCCACAAAACCTGTAAAACGCAATTTTTCCACTTCTCTTTTTGCGGTTTCTCTGAGTGCAGTTTCATTTAGGTTATAAAAGTGCATTGTCCTTTGCCCACTTTCTCCACTGGGGTCTCCTTCTTCTATTTCTATTTTTTGATTAGTGGGCAATATAGAAATTGCCTTTATTTTTATTTTTACATCTTCTTTGTTCTGAAATTTTAAATCTGAACTAATAATATTTTTTTGAAAATGATAAACACCTGTTTTTCTTTCATTTTCGTCTGTGCGTGATAAAGTGCTTCCTACAAATAATTTTCCGTCTCTTACCCAAGAATAAATACTATACGTTTTTTTCAATTCGTCCAAAATCATGGCAATAGTTGCTTTGCTGATGCGAAACTGCCCAAGTACAATAGCAGGACAAGAAAAAGGAAAATCTTGTGGCATAATATCTGCCAAAAGTTGTTGAAGGGTCACACTTTTATAGCTCCTTTTGTCAATGGTAATTTGTTTTAGTCGCCACATTGCGTCTTCGCATTCAAGTTCCACAGGCGTACCTGTGCCAATACGTGCCAAAAAACCCTCAAAAATAGTTTCTAATTCATTGTCATAACCTGCTTCTATTTTGACTTGCATTCCCACTTTGAGCAAAGTTTCTTTGCCATCACCATTGGTCAGCGGTTTGTTTTCCCAACTCAATTTGCGAGGAATTACCACCTTGGCAGTGTCTGTCAAATTTTCATAATTGGACTTTATGCTAATTTCTGTACAGAAATTAAGCACGTACTTGTCAATGGTTATTTTGCTGATAATTCTGAACATCGTATGTATTAGTTATCTTCTTCTTTTAGCCTTATTTCAATAGGCATATCAGAAACACAATTTATTTCATAATTTTGGGTGTTAAAAAAACCTGCACTTCTGGGCATATTCCAACCCTCCACCACCATCTCATAAATTCCAAAAACATTGTTCAAAATATCACTTTTTACTTGTAAAGAGGCTGTACTTTTCAACACCTCCAAAAGTCTTCTAATTTCTTTTTCAGGATATTCATTGGCGATTTCGGAGCAAATAACCCCTTTGATATTTATCTGAAAATCACCATCAGAAATAAATTCTTTGATGGTGCCCGCACGCCCTTGTATGGCAGTCTTTACAACATTTTTGGACATTGAAACCTCAAACAATACACATTCCAACAAAAAACCATTATATTCTATCATATTGCCTTTTTCGTCATAATAAAATCCATCTTCTATCAATAAAGCCCCAAAAATAGGTGTGCCAAAACGTGAAGTATATTCGCTTTTCGCAATGTCATTTTCTTGTCGTGGATAAGGTCTGCGATTTTGGTCTTCTAATGGCTTTCCAAAATTTGCCTTAAAAATAGATTTTTGCAGATATTCTAATCCCAAAGTCCTAAGCACCAAATAAGGGTTAGGACTCGCAATACGAAATATGCCTGCAGGAATGACAAAATTTTCCATAAATATTTTTAGTACATTGTTTCAAAATCCCTTACTGAACCTATCAAAGCCTCACGCACGGTATCGTTTAGTTTTTGCTTGAGTTCTGGTGTAACATCTTGTGCGCTCCCAACGTGAATTTCTATCTTTTGAATACCGCCCAAAGTGCCAATATTGGCAGTAATATTTTTCGCCTGCCTTGTATCACCTTCCACGCCAAAAGTTCCCAAAGAAAGTTTGCCTGTACCTGCTTTTTGGGCTTTCTTTTCTTCAGGAGTCATATATTCTTTCATACCTTTGTAAGCGTCTATTTTGGTGCCTTGACCTTGCACACTATTTTCTTTTTTTTTCTGTTCCATACTTTTTTGCACTTTTTCCAAAGCAGTTTCTTGCTTTTCTCCAAATGGCAAAATAGATGACACAGCAGCAGGTTTTAATTTGTCAGTTAAAAAAAGCCCTTTTCCTTGCGAAAATTGTTTATCCTCTAAATCTCTTTGTTTTTCATCAATTTGCATTTTTGCATTTTTTTGGTCTGCGCCTTCTTTTTCTTTTTGTAATCTTTCTTCTTTATTCCAAAAACCAAAGAACTCCCCACCAGTACGAATTGCTGTGCTAATTGTTGTAATAAGTGAAAGCACAGTATCAATTACTGCTTTTATTGCGGTATTCATTGCCCAAAAAACCGTATCTACCAACCCACGAAAAGGCTCAAAGTTATCATACAACAATGCAAGTCCAGCAATTACCCCAACAATAGCCAATGCAAAAGCGACTAAGGGATTCATACTCATTACTGCATTGAAAACCGCCATTATCCCTGCACCTATTGATACTACAGCGTTTAATCCTATTATCAAAATATTGGAATAAATTATGCTTGCGTTCCAAAGGGCGAACATTCCTCCGAGCGTTGCTATCACAGGAATAAAAATATTAGCTTTTTCATAAAACCAATTAAAAACAGGTCTAATCATCTCAAAAATTGATGACAAAGCCCCCATGCCAAAGTTAAAAATAGGTAAAATAACCTCGCCCAATCGCCCAAAAACAGGCGTAAAAACATCAAAGGTTTGTCCCAAAAGTGTAGCACCTTGGTTGACAAGTGGTATCACGAAATCACCTAATTGTATAAATACTGCTTTGAATTTGTTGCTTAGTTCTGTAAGGTTATCAATGGTATTGCCTGTAAATTTTAGCGTTCTTTCGGTTTCGCCTGTGGCTTCTTTGGTGCCTATCATCATAGAAGTGAGTTTTGGAATATCCTGCATAAGCAAAGAAAATCCAGCACCTGCTTCCATGTCATATTCAAGTTTTTTAAACGCTTGTAATTTGGCAGGTGCGTCCATGCCCAATTTATCCATTGCTTTGTTAAGGTCTGTTCCAATGGATAACAACGGTCGCATTTTTTTCTCACCATTTTCGCCTATCTCGAAAACGCTTACACCAAACCTTTCTAAATTGGCAATTTTATCAGGGTCACCAAGTGGCTTCATCATGTTTTTAAGGTACGTAGAAGTTTGTTCTACTGAAATACCTTTACTAGTGAAATAAGCAAATGCACCACCCATTTCTTCAAATGAAATACCCAATCGTTTAGCGTCAGGCAAAAGTTGTGGCAGATACTTAGCCAAATCCCCAAACTCAGCTTTACCTAAGTTTTTTACTTTCATTAGCACATCCATTGCATAATCTGAACTCATACCATTGTAATTGGCAAGAATTGCAGCACCAGCATCTGCCACGATATTTATGTCTGTAAACCCAGCTTTGGACGCTTTCAAAGAGCTTTTGAAAATTGCCATTGACTTACCTGCATCACCAACTGCGGATACAATTTTTTCAAAAGCATTGGGCACTTGTGCTAAATCTACATTGGAAGTTTTGCCAAGCGTAATGAGTTGATTTTTAATCTTTTCTAATTCAGGAGGTGATACTTGAAGCGTACTATTGATTTTCGCCATTCCTTGTTCAAAATTCATAGCCATAGAAGTAGCTCCTGAAAGTGCCAAACTACCTGCAACGATTGGATTAGCCACTAAACCCAAAGCAGGCACTGCCATAAGTGCATCATTTTTGAGTTTAGTAAATGGGTTCGTATTCGTTCCCATATTCTCCAATCTTTGCAATTCTTTTTGAGCTTGATTAATTTCTTTATTTAGGCCCTTGACAATACCAAAATCAGTCGCAGCATTTCTACTGTTTGTCAGTTGAGAAATTTTGTCTTGTAATTGATTTATTTTTCCACCTGCACCATTACCAAGATTTTTTAGTTCTGCAATTTTTTTTTGGGTATCTTCTATCTCTTTATTTACGCCTTTAAGAATTCCTAAGTCTGTAACAGAGTTGCGTTTTTGCGTAAGCAATGATATTTTTGCTTCAAGCTGCTCAATATTATACTTGGTTGTTTGGATGGAAGGAATTAGCTGCTCAACCGCTGCACGAATAGGTGTTGTATTCAGCGAGAAAGCAGACTTTAATTTATCTCCTAAATTTTGAATCCCTGTCAAAGCATTTGATGCTATTTGTCCAAATTTCGAGGTAAATAAGTCATTTATACCAATATCTATTGCGTACATAATTTATTGAAATCTTGCGGTGTTAAGAATATCATAATTTTTTTGCAACCATTGTGCTTTGTGCCAAAGGTCAGCCCATTGTTCATCAGAGAGTTGATTGGGGTCTACTTTGAAAGTATATTGAATGAGGGCATCTTTCTTTCGAAAAATGTCCTCATACTCACTTTCATTTATTGCCCAATCAGCTATAACTTTTTTAGCTCACCAACTTTCACGGTTACCAATCCTTGCATGGTTGCGAGGGTTGAGAGTAAGTTGTCTGGGTTTTTCATACGCTCATCGCCTTCAATCCAAGCATCATTGAGTATAATTTCATTTGCGCCAAGTGGGTCTATTGAGGCTCTGGACATACTTGCTGAAACAGCTTGTCTTGATGGTCTTTTTAAGAAAGCAACCAAAGGCTCATCTGTTTCAAAATCAGGAATACTCAAAATATAAATTGTGGTAAGACCATGTTTTCTTTTAAGGACTCCAACTCTTTGTTCTTGTGTTTCTACAATTACATTTGTATTTGCGGTTTCTTGCCCATTGTCAGGGTGTTGTATTTTTTCCATGATAAAAAAAGTAAAAAGGTTAAGATTTCCAGATAATATCAGAAACGACAAGGTCAAATTTTGTTTCAATTTTCTTATCGCCTTGTTTTGCTTCTATGCTATTTCCCATAAATTCACAATTTTTGATCGTGTGTGTTACGATAACACCAGCAGTAGGTTCGAAAGAAACTTCTATGTCAAAAGGTGGGATTAGTTCAAGTTTGTTATTTGGTGCAACATCAACTAATTTTTGGACTTCTTCTGCGTACAACGTAAGGGAGGCTTTTGCTTCATAATTACCTGAACCTCTGGAAACAGGATAACCGCCAGCACCATAATTATTTTCTTTTTGCACAGCATCCTGATAGGATACAGCAGTAGTCCCATAAATGATTGTCCCCAATATATTTATGGAGATAATTGCCCAACTATATGAAACGCCATTAATTAAAGGAACGAAAGGGATTGGCATATTTTTTTATTTTTTAAACTCTTACAGAAAAACCTAAATTTACGCTCAATTGACGAGCAACCCCAATAGGGACTATCTTCACATTTATTTCTAATTTGGAAGTACTAAGCACGTTTTGTTTTGGGTTGATATACACGCTTATTGCTTCTAATTCGTTTGCTGCTTGCATTGGGAGCAAAGCATTTCTCACAAGATTTTCCACAGATTTAACAAAAGTTGCTTGTAATTCTCCTGTGGAGGCATTCACTCTTAATGGGCTATTGAGGAGTGGCAATAATTTTTCTCTTATTGACCTTACTGCCTTATCCATTGTCCTTTGATTTTCCAAATAGGCGAAATCACTTGTTTTTGCGATAGCAGTGGGCGAATCATTAAAATAAGTGCCTGCAAGTCCTGTGTGTTTTCTCAAAAAAACATACCCTTTGTCATTGAGGGTATCAAGTTGTGTTTTGGAGAGTGTTCTGAAAAGCGTACCTTCTGCAAGGGCAGCCACATCTAATTCATCATCTTTGAGGAGGTTATATTTTTGCACCCAGCCAATATTATCAGAAACTTGTGCCAAAGACAAAACACCTAAAGCAGTACCTAAACAAGTGATACTTTTGGTTGAGGTTACAAAAAGTGCTTTTCCTTTGGCATTGCCATCTTGTCCGATGACCACTGCCACACGTGGTGCTTCTAAAGCACGCAAATCAGGCAAAGCATTTAATGTTCCTGTGGGAACATTTGCACCATAAAGCACTACAAGTGGTGTATGTTCTTGTGCCAAAGAATCAGCAATAGTTTGCAAAGCAGTCACATCAGCTGTGATAAGATTATCAGTATTATAGACTGCCACTTGTCTAAGTTTTCCACCTGCGAAACTTTGAATAAGTTTTACTTCTTGGAAATTGTTAGAAAAGGCAGTATAAATACCCACAAACAACTGTGTATCAGGTTGTTGTGCGAAAAACTGCGAAATATGATAATGAATGACTGCGGTAGCACCTGTTTCAACAATACCATCTGTTTCCACTTCTTGGATATTATTGTAAGCCTTGATGTCATCACTACCAAAGGCAACAGGTTTTGTACCCTCAAAGAGCATACCTGACCAATGGTCATCACCATCAGCAATTCTGCCCAAGCCTCCTTCCCCTATATTGAAGGTTATATTACTTAATCCCATATTTTTTAATCTTGTGGTAAATTTCCTGTGCGAATTGTGTCATTTTCAATGATCAAATCCGCATCTAATTCCAACGTTGCGTTTACTTCTTGGTTATAATCATTGCCTATCCAATGGGTAGTATCCACATACAAACATTCATAAGATAATTCCATCACATACACATTGGTATATTGTGCATCAAGTCTTTCACGCACCCTTCTAAAATCTGAAGTGTTGGCTTCTGTGAAAGTCATCAAGGCTTGGTTTACTTTATCTTTGAGGTCAAATATGGCAAGTGCATTGGTGATATTTTCGCTTCCCTCATAAGTATCAAGTCCAATAATATTTTGTGCCAAATGGAATTTAAGTCTCACATCTGCTTCCTGAATATTTTCAGTTCTGTTTTTAAAATCGATTTGTTCAAACTCAATCAAAACGCAAGGAAAAAAAATGACTTGATTTTCCATCATATTTTGAAATTGATTATTGAACAAATCAATGGTTACAAGTTCAGAAACTTGTGTTTTAAGCCTCTCAACCAAAGCCAAATACAAGTCTTTCATAAATTATTTTTTGGCATTTTTTCCATTTGCCCCAGTATTTTTGTTTGGGTCTGCATTTGGGTCTTCATCACTGGAAGTTGTTTCAGGTTTAGAATCCTGATTAAAAGCAGTACGTGTGTATTCTTTGATATTTTCTTCTTTGAGCTTTTGGTCTCTGCAATAAGATTTTGCCAAATGTTCATTTTGTGGGAAAAATATTTCGCCATCAGGACAAATCAACACTTTATCCAAAGTAGGATAATTATCAAAAATGTATTTTAAGCTTTCGTATGACATAAGATTTTATAAATTTTGGGTTTGATAAATTCTCTGAAACTTTTTAAGATTTCAGAGAATTATAAAATGGTTTGAAAGCATTCACTAAGCATTTGCTGAGAAAATTGCAGCGGTAAATTTATTGTTGTTCCTCAAAGGCGACACATGGTATGCTTGTTGGAAGTTCATAATATCGCCTTGTGCCCTTGGGTCATCAGGGGTAAAAAACATTTTATTTCCACCTAATGCTTTGTAAACTTCCCTTTTTGAAAATGCAAAAGAACTGATGGCATCAGTCGCAGCTGGGGCAACACCTACAGCTTTTTTCACACCTGTACTTGCGTTGTAAATGGCATTATCATTATAAACATACACTTTGAAACCACCGAAAGTCTTACCAATTTTAGCAGACAAATCACCCAAAACACCTTTAAATGCGATTTGTTGTTTAAAGGTTTGGCTATTTTTTATAAGTTGGTTGTAGTGTGTATCGTGTAATACCAACACCCTATCTTCAGGATCCACCGACATAATATCAAATTGGGAAGCCAATTTGATAATATCATCCTCCACAATTTCTCTTCTGCTACTTACCAAATCGCCAGATGTAGCAAGTACAGGACTAAGGGAAGTATCAGAAGGGGGTGAATATGCTTGTGATGCTTGTCTTGCAATATACCTGATGAGAGACCTTGAGTGTCCATTTACAGCACTTTGCGTTTTATTGTAATTCAATTGAATTTTTTCAGCGTTTGTGATGAGGGTTGTTTCACTTTGTGCAATTCTCAAAGCCACTTGCAAGTTTGTATCAGTACGAGGAACTAAGTTACTGGGGTTTAAAGTCCCAACCTCGCCTACTAAAGGGTCAGCACCAGCCTCAGGTATATTCAGAAAACCTGCTTCCACATATTCCGATAAATCTGTTACTTCACTCAAAAAACTGCTGTCTTTCAAGAGTTGCTCCATGACAATGGAGGAAAAATATTCTTTTAATAAGCCCATATAAATATATTAGGATTTTTTATCTGCTTGTGGTAAATTTGTTTTGCAGAGCATTAAATGCTTCTGGATTTTCTTTTTGCATTTTTTCCAACCCTTTTGGGTCTTCTTTTGACCATTTCATATAGTCCCAATCTGAACGGTCACCACTTTCAGCACTTGCATTTTGTGGTTGGTTGATGGTTTTTGAAATGGGTACAAAGTCTTTTACTTTTTGTACAGGTTTCAAATCATTGAGTGCTTTTTTGGCGGTCTCAGGTGAAGTTTCTAAAAGCACGTTCCAAGTTTCTTTGTCTCCTTCGCTAATTTTGCCTTCTGCGATGGCAATATTAAGTAAAGCATCTATTTCGCTTTTTCTTTGTGTTTCTACCTGCGATTTTAGTGTTTGGTTTTCATTCTTGAGATTTTGCAACTCTGTAACAAGTTGTAACTCCCTATTTTGAAAGTCTTTGATTTTAACCAATGCTTCTGAGGTATTTTTTACTTGAAGTGCTTTGGAAATTTCCTCAGGCAATTCGTGAGGATTTTGAGCGGTGTTTGCCATGTCTAAATTTTTGGAAAAAAAGTTTTGTAATTCTTGTGGTTTTTTGTTTAAAACCAATTTTGCAAAATGATTATCGAAAACAGATTTATTGTGGATAGAAACAATTTTGGTGATAATACCCAAGCCCAAACATTCTTCTGCACCAAGCCAAGTTTCAGCATTTAGCATCATTTTGATTTCTGCTTCTGACTTGTTCATCTTGCTTTTGAAAATAGTGACAATGCTATCTGTGAAAGCCTTGATGGCAGGCAACATTTCTGGAGAATTATTTTCACAATAAGGATTGTGCATCATAAATTGTCCATACTCCACCATATAAATGTTTTTGCCTGCCAACGCCACCCAACCTGCAGCGCTTAATGCCACCCCATCAATGTAAGTATCGACTGAAACGCCTGGTGTATTTCTGTTGATATTTTGGATGGCATTAAACATCGCAAGTCCATCCACCACCGCACCGCCTGTGCTGTTGATTCGCACATTGATTTTTTTGATGTTTTGGTAGTAAGTGGTAATGTTTTGCAGTTCTTCACAAAAATCATTCGCACTGATGTCACCCCAATACCAATCACCAATACCACCATAAAGAAATAAGTCAACTTCAATCGTTTGTTCATTGGCAACTGCAAAACGCAATTTTGGTTTATTATCACTTTTGACGTTTAAATCTACTTCAGTCATTTTTGTAAAATCAATTTTGGGATTGTGGAACTTTTTGTCTGATAAATGTAATCTGCACGGAATTGGAATTAGCCAAATACAACCAATTTGCTTTGGTACGAATATTTAAAGTTTGGACTTCTGCGTATCCCTTTCGTGTAAATTTTTGTAAAATTTTCCCTGAAAATATGTTGGTTAAATCTTCATAAGGAATGGTGGTGTCCAAAAAAATGCTGTCTCTTTTCAAAGACAAGTCATTTAGTTTGAAAATCTGTTTTAATTTTGCCTCTGTGAAAGATATTGCCACATCTTCATAAGGCGAAAGGTCATCACCCAACTGCTTCAACCCATTACAAGCCCCAAAGGACATGGTGAAAAAAGCCATCAAAATGGCGAAAAACATAAAGGTTTTTCCTTGAAAATAATTTTTCATGTTTGTTTTTTGGTTACAATTTTTATAAAATCTGTGATGCTTGACTGCAAATCAGAAATTTTTTTTTTAACCTCTTCCGTTTGTGATGTGTGAAACTCTTTGGAAGGAAGGTCGTTTATCTTAAGTAAAACTTCTGCAAATCCTTTATCAATGTTATCCTTTAGCATTTGCGTATTTTGGTTTACATTGCTGCTGAACTTCTCTAAAGTTGAACTTGTCTTGGTGAGGTGCCTTGCGATTTTCTCTTGAATTTTATGGTTGCGTGTAAAAATGAAAGTTAGACTGCTAAAAAACTTCCCTAAAATTTTATTTTTGGTGCTCAATAAAAAAACAAAGACAAGAATCAAAGTGGCTAACCAAATAGGCATTTTCCCGCCAAAGGTTTCAAAGAATTTTATCAAAATCGCATCAAATGCTATTTCCATAATTGAAACTTTACATAAATTTTAAAAATTAAGTGAAAAATAAATTTCCTAAACGATACTTTAAGCCCAAAATTAAACAGGGCTTTTTAGATTAAAAAATTAGCTTTTTTTAAAATACGCTACAAAGTATTGTAAATACGATTTTGGGTATTCTGAATTTTTTTTTGTATTTTTACACAAAAAAAACCTGCAAACTTTGGTTTACAGGTTAAAAAAACTTTCTATTATTTTTGTTTTATGCAAGAAAATACTAATGAAATTTTGACACTTACTGAATTTAAACACCGAACTATTGTTCAAGAGTTTGAATACTTATTGGAGAAAAATCATACATTGAATGTAGTTATGTGTATGGTGGGTTGGAAGCACGAAATGACACCAGATAGTGTATACCAAATTTATAAAAAAGCCAAATCAAAAATTATCGCTGAAATACCTGCTTGATTTGCTTTATAAGCAGTTTTCTAATACTAAAAAAGATATATTGAAACGATGGAATAAATAATTTTTATTTTTTTAACAATATATTTAAAAAATAAGCGTAATTTTGTGAAAAAATAAATCTATTTTTTTACAAAAAACCTCCTAAAAATATGTTTAGCCTTATACAAGAAATAAAAATAGGAAATTTATTGGTTTATTTGGCAAAGAACATACAAGAATTGAGCCTTACAAAAGCGTTAAAATTATTGTATATTATTGATGAAACTGCCACCAAAGAAACAGGCTCACCTATTACTTGGCTCACATACCAAGTGTGGGAAATGGGGCCTGTGGCTAATGAGGTATATGACAATCTAAAAAAAAATGAAACCAATTTATTTTCAAAGTATATCAAAACAGAAGCTGTCAAAAAGCAATATAATACAAAAAGTTACGATACTTTACTTATTTTGCCTAATGCTGATTTTAATGATGGAGAGTTCAATGACTACGAAATGGCATTGATAGACCAAATTATCGCCAAATATGGTAATATGACCGCCTTAAACCTTGTAAATATCTTGCATGAAAAAGACACGCTTTGGCATAAAAAAGTGCAAGAAAACGAACTCAAAAGATTGTTTGAGATTTATGGTAAAAAATCTAATGTTAATATTGAATTCACAGAACTCATAGAAAACGACCCGTTCAAGATACAAGTATATAAATCCGCTTGGGAAGGAATACATTTTTTGGAAGATACGAAATAAAAATTTAAAATAATGCATATGTTTGAGCCTAAAAATGTACTTTTGGTCAAAAATTACGCCTTCGAAAATGATACCCAAAAAGATAAAATATTGATTGTTTTGGATAATTTAGAAGACGAATTGTGCATATTACAGGTGCTTACGACCTCACAAGATAAGTATGTCCCCAACGACAAAATGAGACATGGATGTACCAATGAGCCAAATAGTCGTCTGTCTTTTCACCTGTTTGAAAAAGATATAGTAGTGGGGAAAAACATGAGAAACCAAGATTTTGCATTTACAAAAAATACCTTTGTTATTTTTCAAAATAATATCTCAAAAAAAAGTACCCTCGATTTTTTATCATACCAAAACGATATCCATCAATTGGCTACTCTTTCAGAAGAAAGTTACAAATCACTTGTTTTGTGCATAGCCAATAGCTTTTTTTTGAAAAGGAATTTAAAACCTTATATTCAAAAAATCATTACAAATAATAATTACTGAAATACCAGCTTGATTTTCTGAACAATATGCCTGCCAATCAAACTCTTAAGTGCAGGCGTAAATTTCATAAAAGGGCGCGCAGGGATATTGACTGTTAAATTCGTTTTTTTGGTGGTTGCCATATTTTTCCAAAATTGATTTCCTGTTTTTTTATACATTGCCCAAAAATACTTTCTACTTTTTGAGGTAATTTGTGGATGTGTGGTGCCTCCTTCATTTTGGATTTGGGCATAAGGAATATCTGACCCAATGCTGACACTTGTGGGCGTAATTCTGGTGATGCGAATACTTCTGCGGAGTTTTCCTGTTTTGACAAGCAGGTTTCTGCGTGTGGTACGGTCTCCTGATTGCCCTTTTCGAGGAGTCCATTTTCCTTCTCCTTCAAGCCCTTCCCTTTGAAAACTTTCCAAAAAATGGTTTACTGCTAAATCCCCCATCTCTTTTGGAAGTTGAGTGATTTTTTGTTTGATATCACGGAAGATTTGGTCAAAGGTCATAATGCTTTTTTTTTATATTTAGTTTGTGTTTTAATTTGTTGTGAGCATATACGTCCAAATATTTGGTAATATTGAATTTGCGCCTACTGTAGAATTATGATATGAAAGTGCAGGGATATTCAAAGAAAGAGAGCGTGTATTTGAGTAAGGAGAAGCAAGATTATCTGCCAAAGTTGGATTTTGTGATGCAGTAAGCAATCCCAATCCCTTTAAATTTGCTACTTGATGACTGTATGGTACAATTTCGTCTTGTGTGTGTAATAACGAAAAATGTTTATTTGTTGGGGTTTGCCCTGTTTGGGTTAACCAATTTGCAGGACTACTAAAATTTGTACTGTAATCATTAGGGCCTGAAAGCATAACAACCCTATCTGCCAAATTCTTTTTGGCAATATAACAAGCATGTCCTGAACCTTGCGAATGTCCTGCTAAAATTACTTTATTCCATAAAATAGTATTATTAGCAGTCAAATATTGTCCCCAATTTTGGTCTGGATAGGTGGCCTTTAAAAATAATAATAGTTTAGTTACTCTTGTAGAAATAGAGTTTAAAACATCCACTGAAACAACATTGCTTACTTGATTTCCAAAACATAATTCATCCCTATAGTTATCGAATATAAGTGGGTCATTACTCGTTCCTAAAGGTGCTGTTCCAACATTGTTAGGATATGAAAGACTTATTACATCTAAACCAATAGTTGCTGCGTGATTGCAAACCAAATTGTAATCTTTTGGTATGCTAAAACTACCACCAATAAACAATAACAGTTTATCAAGGTGTATTTTTGTATTTCTAACCACATAATGACTTAGGTCTGTGGAAGCATAACTTGGGTCTGTTTGATTAGGTGATATTAACACAGAAATATTTTCTGCAACTTGGTTATTAGGTGTAGGTGAATCAGATTTTTTACAAGCAAATGTTGTAAAAATAACAAGTAAAATAATCGTTTTTTTCATAAATTTTAAAATTTTATTAGTTAAACCATTGATAAGCCTCTTGCTCAGAGCTAAAGTATTGGGTTTCAAAGAAATTTAAATTTTCCTCCATTGTTTGTTCAACAGATATAAATTCTATTATTATTTGTTCAAATACTACTTGTGGTACAATAAAAGCCACTTTCTTTAGCCCTTTATGTTTTATGGGGATAAATACATTTTCTTGTGTCCAATCTTGTAAATCAGGCGTAATAGAAAATTCTAAATTCGGGTAAACCAAATTGAAATTTACATCCTGAAGTTTTAACACCCACTCAACAAAAATGAGCATGTTTTCTTTATATTGTTCTTGGATTAATTTGCCAAACCAATATTGAATGATTAGACTTTTACTTGCATCATAATCAAGCAAGAAAGTTGAATTTTCAAATAATCTTTGCATAAATATATGGTTTTATTTCAAAATTTAATCATTTTTCTTATTTAACATTTTCACAGCAATCACAATTAACCAAATATTCCAAAGTGTGCTACCAATAAATCCCGCCAAAATTATATCAGAAACAACTTGATAAAATTCATTCTATAGAATAAATTTTATCAAGTTGTTTGTTATTGACAGATTTTGGTGTCAATCTTAAAACTAACTTTATAATTGATTTTGCGAAACCAGATGTATTTGTCAGTTTAGCGAATAGCCACGAAGTATTTGTAATGAAAGTGGCTTTTGTTATTCGCCTATTCTGATAATTTAATAAACCTATATGTATGTTATTGGCTGATACTAATTCTTCAGCAATTACATAAGCATCTTCAATTGCCTGACAAGCACCTTGCCCAAGATTGGGTGTTGTGGCGTGTGCAGAATCTCCAAGCAAGGCTACGTTTTTGTCTATCCAATTTGGAATTGGTTTAAAATCATAAATATCATTTCTAATAATACTTTCTGTTTCCACTTTTAAAATCATTTGCTTTACAACGGCGGGAAACTCATCACAAAGTTGAAATAAGTTCTGCTTGAGTTTCATAACATCATCTTTTAACCCTGCTTTTTCAAAGTTTGTTATGTAAACATATACTTGTTGTGAATTGATTTGAGAATAACCAACTCTCAATCCTTTTTTGTTACTCCAAATTTCATACATTTTTCCATCTTCATTTTTTGGATATTCAAAGTCAGTAACAAACCGCCAGCAAGTTTGATTTGAATATCTCAAATTCAATTCTGAATTTATTTGTAGTCTTCCATTACTTTTTATTCCATCAGAAAGTATCAGAAAATCCCCATTGACTTTTGAGCCATCTTCAAAACTAACTTCAACATTTTCATTGATTTGGGAATAAGAACTAAATCTTTTTCCTAATACAATCTTTGTTTTGTCAATTTTATTGAGCAGTATTTTTTGAAGTGTAGCCCTATGAATTGCAACAGTTTTAAAATTATGTTTTGCTTCAATTTCATTGCTATCAATAACCGAAATATCTTTTCCCTTTGTGTCAGTTAAAATTATTGTATCAAGTGTTTTCCCTGACTTAATAATATCTCCAACCAATCCTAATTTGTTATAAACTTTCAATCCATTTGGTGCTACCCAGATACCAGCTCCAATTTCATTTAGTTCGTGTGCTTGCTCATATATTACTGTTTCAATTCCTTTTTGGGCAAGAGCAATTGCAGTAGTTAAGCCACCAATTCCAGCGCCTATGATTATTCCTTTCTTCATTTAATTTAGAATTAATTAATTTCCCTATTCAATATTTTTACACCAATTACAATCAACCAAATTATCTACAAAGTTCGTTGTTTTTATTCTTTGGTCAATCCCATTGCTTGTCCAATTAAAAACGTGTCAGTATATTGATTAAACTCCGTAATTTTTTCGTCTTTCACTTTATACTCACAAGCAAAGTCTGACTTCATATATTTCCCTGTTGCGTTATATGTCCCTTCGTAAAAGCCAATAACAAAAACTCCGTCACCACTGTCAATGTAACGCGTAATTGTGGCTGTCCAATTTGTCCAATTTTGTCTGAAACCACCAAACACTTTTTCAAATACTGCATCCGCACCAATGTGTTGTCCACCGCATGGGAAACCTTTCATTTGGTTCCACTTTATATTTCCGTCAAATATTTGTCTGATTGCATTGTTGTCTTTTGTTGCAAAAAGTTCATACATTTTTTTTACTGTTTCTATATTTTCCATTTTTTCTGATGTCGTTTGTTTTGAATGTGAATTTTCTATGTTTTTCAATCAAATTTTTTGTTTAACATTTTCACGCCAACCACAATCAACCAAACAATCCAAAGTGTGCTACCTATAAAACCCGCTAAGTCAATGACAGGGAAGTTAGGTATGACAGTCGCAAAAAGTTCTGTTTGTGCAAAAAGGTAAATTATAGATGAGATATAGCCAAGCCAAATTGTCCATTTTGGAAATATTTTGAGTTGTGCAAAGGCATACGTTATCATAATTGTCCAAGCAATTGTGAATAATTGTCCAATGTGTTCGCCTAAAACCACACCGCCATATTGATGCACAATTTGAAAAGCCACTTTACTTGCCTCTTTTGTCATTTCGTTACCCGTTACAAAGTTTTTTGCCAAAACAGGCACGACAAAAGTCCAGCGTAATAAACCAATCATTTGTACTACTAAACCAATTACACCTAATGTGGTTACCCAGCGTATAAAGCTAAATTTTGATTCTAATTTTTGCCCCAATAAGACGTAAGCAACTAAAAGTGGTAACCCTAAAATTGCAAAAGCCCACCAAATCAATATTAAGCGGGTTCCTCCTTCGTGGAACTTAGTTAAAATTATGCCTGTTTCTTGTCGCAAAATGTCAGGATATTCAAAAATAATAGTTAAAACGATGTATGGGATTAATACGCCCAATGCACCTAAGATGAGCAAAACACCAATTGTTTTTTCTGTTTTCATTTGATTGAGTTATTTTAGAGTGATATAATATTTTTTACTTATTCGTCTCGTTTTCAGCTTTTACAAAAAAAACAGAAAACATAGCAATTATTGTAGGAATGATGATTACTGATGGAATGAATGTTGATAACGTAAAAACACCTGACATAGACAGGTTTGAGGCCTTCATATTTTCTATAATTTCTAATATTTTCCCTTGTGGGACCTTAGCAGCCTTCAGCTCCATTTCTTTTAAATTGATTACAGCAACAAACCATTCAGGATTTATGTAATGGTGATAAAAATATAAATATGGGTCATAAATCAAATACGAGATTGCTCCAATATAAATTGAAATTATGATTCTTTGAAAAAAACTAATTTGATGTATTTTTTTGGCGTTTTTAATTGCTAAAAAAATCGTTATTATTGGTAAAATAATTATCGCTATGTCAAAGTATTGCCCTACTTTAAGATAACTTGTATCTAATTTTGTTAGCCACATTAAACTGGTATAAAGGCAAAATCCCAAACCCATAAATAACCCATATTTGGAAGTATATTTAAATAGTTTTGCTCTCATCTTATTATTCGGTTAGTTTTAAGTTATACCATTGGATTATTTTTTTAACTATTTCAATATGGGAAGTAGCAATATTTCCAAATTTGCTAATGAATTTGCGAGAATCAACCAAATAAGGATATTCAAATTGATATGAAAGTTCTTTTAATTCTTTTACAAACGGATTAAAAAATGCTACAATATTTAGGATTATTTTTGGAACAGAACTATATTTTATATTTAGTTTTGTTTCTTGCCTAAAAATTTCAATCCATTCTTTTTGAGAAATAGCATCTGCATTTGGCACATGCCAAATTTGGTTATAAGCATTAGAATCAAATGCAATCAATATCATTGCTTTTGCAAAATCTTCAATGAAAGTAAAATGATGTGGTTGGTTTATACTACTTGGTAAATAAACTGTTTGGTTATTGTAAATACGTTTTAGGAAGTCCATTCCAAATATTCCTTTATCAATATGACAACCTATAAAATCGGATGCTTTTACAATGGCTACTTTCCCATTAACTTCATTTTGTTCAAAATTATTGATTATTGAAGCCCTTATTTTCCCCTTTTTAGTTTCTGCTGTATGTGGTAAATCTTCATAAATAAGTTGACCTTTTCTATTTCCATAAGAATACATATTGTCAGCGAATACTAATTTTGCATCAGATTGTTTTAGCCCTTCTGACATTGCATTAGAAAGTAATGGATAAAAATTGTCCCAAATTTGATAAGGCACATCAGTACAACTAAAAACGATATCTGACTTTTGAAAAATAGGTATTAAATTTTCGGGAATTGTCACATCTGCCTTTAATACTTCTGTTCCTATTGGTAAGTCAAAAAGCACTTTTCCTGATTTATTTACCAACAAAATTTTACTCTTGGGTATTCCCATTTGGAGTTGGTCAAATATAACTCTGCCTACCTGTCCTGTTCCTAAAATAGTAATCATAACAGATTAAAAATTTGAACTTATTGTAAAATGTAAAGTTCCAAATCGCCACTTATCATCACCAATATTATTGACCTCTACTCTAGTAGCTAATTGTTGATAAGTTATTTGCAAATCAAAACCAAAATCTTTCTTTTTGAAGGGTCTGAGTGAATAGCCCAATCCTAAACTTGTTGCTGAACCAATTCCAAATTGGTGAAAAAAATTTTGTTTTCCATTAGTGTTAATAAAACGGTTTTTAGTCAAGACTGCTGCCATGCCAAAATCTATTACTGCATAAAAATTAACTTTCTCAAAAGGATAATATTTCAATGCCACACCTGATGTGATAAAATTGAAATAATAAGCTTCCGAACTGCCTCCATTAGTGGGCTTTGAGCCTGTTTGTGTATTCCTGATTGCAGACCCTAACATAAAGCCCTTTGCCCATTTTATGGGCTTATAAAAGGCAATACTGAATGAATATCCGCTTAAATTAGGGTAATTACCCACATTTGCTCTATTACCATTTTCATCTTCAAAATAACTCAACCCGTTATTTCGTAGATTTTCAGCACGCAAAAGTTCAGTGCCTTTTTGCAAAAAAGGTACTGCATAGCCTATGCTATAATCAATTTGAAATGTCTGTGAAAGCGGATTTTGAGTAAATCCAAATTGAATCGAAAAATAAAAAACAAGTATACAAATTATTTTTTTCATGTTTTATATGGTTTAATTATGGGATTTATTTTTGAAAGAAAAAGCATAACCAATACTTATATTGAAAAAAAAAGGTGTATTTCCAAAACCAATTTTCAATGCTTCATGTGTTTCTTCTTGTTGCGTTTTTTCATTAAAGTACCTACTTTTATTATCTGGTAATGAAGAGGTAATATTAGGCCACCAACGCACACTTGGGGCAATCATGATACCACGCAAAAAACTATTTTTATTTTTGAAAGGATGTAATTTTGCATACCAACCAACACCCAATGTAAAAGTATTATATGCCATTATACGATTTTGTACGTTTTGAGCATCATCAGCATAATAAATCTCAAAGCGGTGTAACTTAGGTTCTATCCTAAAATTAAGCCATTTTATGGATTTGTATCGGAAACCCACTCCAAAACCTGTTGTATAGGGAATGTGAGCCACCAATTTTTGGTTTTTCATATCGCCTGTTACTGCGACTCCTTGAAGTTCTAAAGATATTCCATGTGAGTAGTCAAATACCCAATTTTTAGTAAAGTAATTGACTTCGATATTAAATCCATTACCTAAAATTGGTTGGCTCAGTCCAAATAAAACTGCAAATTCATTCTTAGGCTTGTTAATCTCTGTTTTATCATCTTGGGCGAAGGAACTTTGCGAAAGCAAAACAAAAAAGAATAAAATATTTATAAAAATTAATTTTTTCATAAGTTATATGGTTTGTTAAGTTTATTGATACAATAAGTCGATTTTAGTTGTGCTAATCTGCCTTTGTGAATGGCTCTTTTGGCTATAAAGGCAAATACATATTCTATTATTTTGCCAAAACCTCTCATCTTGGAGTTATTCAAATAAATAAAAATAGCCAAATCACTAATATTTTTGGGTGTGCCTGATTGAGTAAGTAACCCATCTATCCCCAATCCATAATAAATCAACATTGCATCTTCAAAATCAGCATTGGCAGGTTCAAGTGTAACTCGAATTCTACAGGTCTGCTCAGTTTTATTTTTAAAGAAATGGTTTTCTCCTAAATTTATTTTTACTTTTTCACCTTTTTTTAATGTCACAGTTTGCTTGTTTTTGCCAACAAATAACTCACCTGATAAAACCTCAAATGTTTCAGAAAAAAGTGAATGATAATGAGAAGGATTCCCTGTTTTTGGTGCTACATCCATCTCAATCATAGAAATAGCATCGCCTTGGTAAGCAGAGCGTATAATTTGTATTTTTTGTTGTATGTTGTTATCCATATAATTCAAGATAGTTTAATTGCTAAATTGTTTGAGATGGTGGTCAATATGAATAAAAACTAATTTTCCCCATTCATAAGCAGTCAAAGTCCCTAATAATGGGTGAGGATAAAGTGCAGTTTTTTTGTTTTTAAATTCTAGTAAAAGGTTTAATAATGTGATTTTATCACTTTCAAAGTCCATTGGTAAAGTTCCTGCGTTTCCTGCCCCTTGCTGCTGTTCTTTAATGGTGGTTAAATTTTTAGGCATTTTTTGCATGGCATAAATAGCTACCCATTTATAAATTGTCCTATAAAACCAATTAGATTTTGTAATAATAGATTTTTGATTTAGTGCAAGGCGTAATTGGTCTGATAGGTGGCAAAGCATCTGCTCTGTGTTCATTTTACCAAATAAGCGTGGACTCTCTTTTGTAAGATTATTAATCCTATTGATAATAGAGTCATAACATTCTTGACTATAAATATTTCTTTTCATTAACTTATTTTTTTAAATAATAGACAAATACCAGCCATTTCATAAGTTTTCCCATTGAACTGTAAGGGTAACTCTTCAATAATTTGATTTTTATTTAACTGAAATCCATACGTTTCAAATAATGTTATCCACCAACTATCTTGTTGGAGGTTAAAAGTTTCTTTTGTAAAAGGCAACTCTTTCAAAACCTCAAACGGTCTAATACCAATGAACAATTCCCCATTTGGTTTCAATACGCGGTGTAACTCTTTGATATTTTCTGTTGGGTTTTCCCAAAAATAAATAAGGTTTACAGCTATGAGTTTATCGAAAAACTCTTTTTCATAGGGTAATATTACTCCTGAAAAATGTGTTACTTCCAGTGTTTTATTTATAATTAATTCATTGTTCAAACGAATACATTGCCTGATCATCTCTTTTGAGATTTCAACCCCAAAAAAATTTGCACTTTGATTTTTTTGATTTATTTGTTTAAAGAAAAAACCATTCCCGAATCCAACTTCCAAAACATTTTCATTATTCTTTAAGTCTAAGTTTTGAAATACCAAATCATACAAATTTTTGTTGCTCACATTCATACCTTTTGCTACTTTAGATGCAAAAAAACCGTTTGGTTTTTTGAGTTGCTTCCCAACAAAATATGCATTATTTGCAGGATTGAGTAATGATAATAGTTTTTCAATAATAGATAGCATAGAGTTAAAATAAAATGTCGCATTATAAAACAATTAAAAAATGGCACCGATTTTCAAGCAATTTACTAAATGGTCAGTATCGAAAAAAATTATGTGCAATTAAGTCTTATTTCAGAAAAATATTTGCAAAGGATTCATTAATTTTACAATCCTTCTTCTTTATTTTACTGTTTAAACTGGCTACTAAACCACCTTTTGGGGCTATTGGTTAGTTTGGGTAAGTAATTTTAATTTGATTATGTTGCATTTTATAGTATAGAATTTGTTGACTTGCTCATCATTTGACATATCTCAAAATAGATTTATTGGAGGAATCTCTTTTCTTCTTTCATAAGCCAACCAAGTCAATATAAATCCAAAAATAAGACTTGCCAAAAAATACCATCCGTCTTGAATGACCAAGTGAGAAATACAAGCTCCCACCATTATAATAATAAGACCAATAGAAGACAGTGTGGTTAGTGCAGGAATTAGCAATGCTATGCCTCCTATAATTTCGCACACGCCTATAAAATATCTAAATGAGCCTGAGTAGCCAAATTTTTCAAAGTTTTCCACTACCATAGGATCATCTATTAGACAAGCCCTTCCCGATAAAGTCATATAGACTGTGAGCAATATACTAACTAATGATATCACCATATTTTTAGTTTTCATAGATTTATTGATGAATATAGATTTATTGATGAATTTTGAATGTATATTTCACTTTGTTCTTTGCCAAATGACTGTTCTTCCAAAGAGGGAAATGCCTATATAGCCCCTTATCTCTAACTTGCTTAGTTTCAATTTCATAGTACAACTATATGTTTTCCCAGTTCCTGGGTCATATATTTCTCCACTTTCCCAAATTCTTCCGTCATAAACAAAATGTTTTAGCATTTGTAAGTCCTTTAAATTACGACTTCTTAGCTTCTCATTAGGATTTTTTGTATCTTTTTCGGACATTATTCCATCTTTTTCAAATATATTTTTACCTCAAATAAGATTACTGTAATAGTTATCACCAGATTTAAAGATTTTAATTTTAGCATCTTTGGCTTCTGTTCCCCATATACCAATATTCATTATTTTGGGCTATTAATTTACCCATCACAAGTGTAAAAAAAGCGAAAGAGTAAAATATTTTCCCATAGTTATAAAATTATAAATACGAGATAAGTGAATATAATTATTCACTATTATTACAATCAATATATAATCCTTGTCTTTTTTGAATGACAATTTTTATTTTTTTAAAGACTACATAGTTTGCAAAACCCAATTTTCAGCAGATTCATAATTATCAAAATACTGAATATTAAACTTAGCACCCTCTTCTTCTTCCATTGTTTGTTCAATACCCATCTGAACTATCATTTCAAAACTTACCAAAAATGCAACTTTACGAGATGTAAGAAATGGGAATATTAGCTTGTTTGTCCAATCTTGAATATCAGGTGTAATCCTAAAATTCATTTGCATGGTGTCTACAATAGCTCTTTCTGGCTTATACTCCAAGACAATATTTTTGTAATTGAGGAACTCTTCTTGATATTGTTCGAAACTCATTATTTTTGTTTTAGCCAACCAAATCATTTTTATTAAAGATAAATCTTTAAATATATCTACTTTCAAAAAATCACTTTTGTAAATAGTCATGTGTTATTGATTTTGATTTTTAAATTTATAAAACTTTACAATTTTACACCTATCCAAAGGATATCGTCCCTCTGCTCAGCATTTTGTTGGTGTTCATTCAATGCATTTTCCAATAATTGGCGTTGTTTTAAGGGTGGAAAGTGATGGTTACGTAGTAAAATCTCTTTGAGTAATTTTTCCCCTAATCGCTTTCTTTTAGGATTGTTTTGGTCATACAGACCATCAGAACCCATATAAATCCAAGTGCCTTTTTTTAGTTGTATATTGTGGTTAGTAAAAAATTTTTCTTGGTTTTGTTCTCCTCCTATGGCTTTCCTATCACCTTTGAGTTCTTCTATTGTTCCTTTTTCATCATAAATAAAATATAAAGATTGCTTTGCTCCTGCAAAAGTCAATTGACTATATGTTTCTTCCCTTTCTATGCAAACCAAAGACATATCCATTCCACTATTATTATGTGTTTCTTTTTGTCGTAGTACGTTTTGTACTTCTTCATGCAACATTTCTAATATTCCAGCAGGACTACGTATTCCTTTGAGCCTTATAATTTTGTCTAATAAGGTATTCCCTATCATCGTCATAAAAGCCCCAGCTACTCCATGCCCTGTACAGTCAACAGAAGCTAAATATATTTTTTCGTCCACTTCATTGAGCCACCAGAAATCCCCAGATACTATATCTTTTGGTTTATAAATAATGAAATACTGTCCCAATAATCTATTCATTTCTTGTTGACAGGGCAGCATAGCTTGTTGTATTAACAAAGCAGACTGAATACTATTATTCACTTTCCCATTTTGGTGTTGCAATTCCTTATGTTGTTTTTCTATAAACTCCCTTTGTGCCATAAGTTCCTCCTGCGTTTGCATTAATTCTTCATTTTGTGTAAGAATTTCTGCATTCTTTTCTTCCAAATCTGCTTTCTGTAATTTAATTTCAGCTTCTTTCTTTTTCAGTTTTTCAACTGCTTTCAGCAAAACAGATTCATTGGCTTTAATGGTTTTATTTTGATGTTCCAACTCCCTGTGTTGTTTTTCTATAAACTCCCTTTGTGCTATAAGTTTCTCCTGCGTTTGCATTAATTCTTCATTTTGTGTAAGAATTTCTGCATTCTTTTCCTCTGATTCTGATTTTTTTTGTTTTATTTCTTTGAGTGCTTTGATAAGGATAACTTCATTAATTTTTGATAGCCCCTTTATTTTCTCACTTGCTTGATTGTATTTTTCTATAATTGTCACCATTTCCTTTTTAACATCATTTTTTTTTATAAAATGATAGCATAAAAAAACGATAATAAAAATATATGGTATAATAAAAATTATAATAAAATCCTGCATCTGTATTAAATAGAACAATTTTTTAACCAAGCTACTGCCTCATCAGGATTAGAAAAATTACGCATTGTGAGGCCTATTTCATTTACATTTTCTTCCATAAGTTCAGAAGATAGTTGCGCAAAAATTTCAGGTGAGTTCAATGTAGCATAATATTTTACCCCTGCTAATATCATTCTTGGAGCCCAATCATTAGCTAAATAAACATTAAGAACATCCCATCCTCCTTTTACAGTACGATTGTCATTAAGGTATTTTTTAAATTGATGTTCATAAGCAAAATTAATCATGCGTTCGCAACCAGCCATAATGATATCAAAACCTATATCAAATACGCTGAAGTCTTTCCCATTTTGATGATTCCAATTGCAATAGCCCCATTTATTATCCTTGTCATATTCAAGCGTTTGGCATAATAAACCTTTATCGCTTGTATAAACATTGCTTGTATGGAGCCAGTATTGTGGATTGTTGTATTCTTGAAAAGCCATAAAATGTAAGGTTTAAGAATATTTTTTGATTAAAATTATAATGTAATAGAAAATTTTCTAAAATAATGGGAAATATATTTCAATTTAATATCCATTCTGTTGCCTTTTTTTCGTCTTCAAAAAAGTCTATTTGAAAACCTATATTATCTTCTATTTCGTCTATGGTTTGTGAAACTGATACCATAGTAAAAATATCATTAGGAATTAAAATTGCTATTTTTTCGACACCAGCTTCTATCAAAGTCTTAGAAGTATATTTTACAATATCTAATTGTAAGTGTGGTACAATAGGAAAATTAAATTCCCTCAAATCAGAGAAAAGTCGTTTTACTTTAATTGCTCGGAAAAGGGAGTTATTCAATTCAATGAACTCTTTGGCTGTCCCATGTTCTGATTCTGGAAACCAAATCACTCTTATCAAGTCATTTGATTTATCAAGAAACGCTTTAAAATATTGATTTTCCAATATCTCTATGTATTTCATATAGTTTTTATTGAAGATTAAACCATATTATTGCTTCTTCAGGAGTAGAAAAGTATTTGGTTTCAAATATATTTTCGAATTTCATATCATCTACTTCATCCACTAACTGTTGTACGCCAAGATTTATAATAAATTCATTAGGCAGTAGGACTGCTAATTTTTTACAACCTTTTTCTATAAGTTTTCCAGTGGAATATTTCCCATAACTTATCTGTAAATTAGGTCCAATCGGAAAAGCCAATTCGCGTGTATCTGTCAAAACAAAATGGAACTTTATACCATCAAATATTTTGTCACTTACGTCTAAAAATTCTTCATATGTTCCAAATTTTGTAGCAGAAAGCCATACAATTTCGAAAATTTTAGGCTTTAACCATTCAAAACAATGGACATATTTTGAATCAAAAATTTTTTTTTTCATTTTAAAATATTTACCTTAAAATTTGAAGGAGTAACTAATGCTTGGCGTAGGATTTATTTTTAAATCCTCGCTTTCTGTGACTAATGCAATTCCTCCAATCCTTAAATTTAAACCTTTCCAAATGTACCAGCGAAAACCTGCTTCTATGCCCAATGCATTCTTATCTTCGTAATTTCTTGTCAAGCCACGTAAGTAAGAAAGTCCGCTGTAGAAAGACGAAGGAATTTCTTTTTTATCAATAGGTAAGAACCAATAAGTTAAACCTGCTTTTAGGAATTCAGTAGTTACGCCACTTTCAAAGTTAGTAGGATAATATCCAGCATGAATTGAAATTCGTTTGTATTGATATTCTAAACCAATAGAGGGGTTTCTGAACGCATTTATGCTAAGTATATTTGTAGGAAATTTATCTTGAGCAAAAGTGACAGAAATGTTTATCAAGATAATCGATAAAATTAAAAGGATTTTTTTTTGCATATTATAATTTTTTTATAATGCAAAAATAAGATGTATAAAATTAAATATACTGGACAAATGTCTAAAAATAAAATACATCTAAATATTTTTTCTAAGCCTACTCAGGTGCCTTGGTGTAATTCCAAGCATTGATGCTATATACTGCAAAGGGACTTGGTGCAAAAGCCTTGGTTCCTCATTAAAAAGTTTTTCATATCGCTGTTCAGCAGTAAGCGTAATAAAATCAAGTCTATCTTGGTCTATACAACATATTTGATACTCAATCAGTTTGATATAAAAATCTTTGAAATTTGGTATTAAATTTTGTAAGGTAAGAACATCTTTTTTGTCAATTATCCAAAGTATGCTATTTGTCAATGCTTTTATATTTTCTTTTGTAGGCACCTCCCTCAAATAACTCAATAAGGAAGCAATAAAAGTATTTTCCAATGAAACGTAAGTAGTACGTTCCTCGCCTTGTATGGTAACTGCGTAAAACTGAAATTGCCCTATTTCTACAAAACCCAATTGTGAAGATATTTCGCCTTCTTTTACAAAAAAATCATCTTTCTTGAATTGCTGTATTTTGAAAAAAGATGTTATTTTTTCACTATCGATGTTGTTAAATCCAACACTTTGGAAATATGATTTTATTTTCTCCATTAATTATTTGTGTTCTAAAATATTATGGGACTAATACTAACTTTAGTTCGTATTTTTTATACAATAAAATATGCTTATAGGTCGCAGCAAACTTACAAGTTTTTTTTAGAAATCCAAATAAATTAAGGTTTTTCATTATATTTTTTCAACATTTCCTCCATTTCTGTTTTGATTTCTTTGGGTAAATCTTTGAAGTATGGGTGTTTTTGGTTGTAAATAACTGCTTTTTGGGCAGGATTAAAGGCAAACTCTGCCTCCAATGCAGGCAAATCCGCAGGGATTTCTGTAATTTTTTTGCCTTTTTTCAGTGTGCTTCTGCAACCCCAATGCAAAGGCGGTGCGTGTGTATTCCAAAAACTATCAGAAGCAGGACGCGTGATTTTATTTATGGACTTGCAAATTTGGGTTGTTTTGCCATCACCTACCGCATCAAAAGTCAAAAGAACTTCCATATTTGTTCCGTTTTCTGTGAGTTCGTTCCATTTGCTTATCATTTGGGCAGAAGTAACCGCCATTTCATATTCTGCAGACAAATATTGTTGATTGAATTGAATATTGAGGTTTTTGATTGCCTCTTTGAATTGTGCAAAAGTTCTTTTGTTGCCTTCTGCGTCCAAAAGTTCTTTGGAAATCGCTTGAAGTTCTTTGAAGTTTTTGGCACAAGAAAATTTGAAAATATTATCTTTCAGAGATTGCAACACCAAAGTATCAGGTGTGTATTCTATGCCCAACAAAGTATTCGCAAGTATCTTGTTGGTTAGTTCTATGATACTTTGGTTGAAATCTGGAGTATCACCACTAAAAAAACGAATTGCGACCAAATCATAATAACTTTGGAAAAGGTTTAAATCAGTATCATCTATTTGGTTTTTGATGATACTTTTGTTTTTTGGTGTGATACTTATTTTTTTATTCTTGTTACGAGGGCTTTGGACTACTTTTTTTTTTACAGGAATTTCAAATTCCTGTTCAATGTATTGTTTCAGATTATCATCAATTTCAATGTGAGGCAATAAGTTCACAAGCCTTTGAAATTTAGCATTTTTCACTTCTTCTTGTTGGATTCTGAGTTTTGCAAGTTCTTCTTTTCGTTGGTTGTAAAAATATGAAAATTCAAAGTTATAATCCAATAATTCAGCAGGATAACCCAAACGCACTATACGAGGGATAAGCTCATCATTCACAAGTGATTGTAACCATTGCATATCCACTTCTGCAAGTTCAAAAGAAGTATTTTCGTGAACTTCTGCCTGAGATTTTGAACTTCCATTTTCGGTGGTCATAGTTTGTCCCAAAATCAATTTTGAGATTTCGCTGTTTTGTAAATTGATAATTTTCTCAAAATTCGTGGCATTATCTCCAGAGACAGGGTTTGCAAATATGATCTTATCCAATTCGCCCAACACAAGTCCACCATCTTCTCCCATATTAAAAATGGCATCAAGAATCTCTTTTTTCTCTTTTTTGTTGGCAGGTGTATTTACCATTGGGATAGGTTTGCCATATTTTTCTGCAAACTTCATCCAAGCTTCCAAAGCAAACCTTTTGTAAAGCACACACACAGAAGCACTCAACAAAAGCCCAAAAGAATCTTTGTAAAATGCACTCACATAATAA
>JANPJR010000037.1:0-1515 GCA_031425615.1 Cytophagales bacterium | reverse complement strand
AACTTGCTCACTTCTTCATATTGTAGGATATCATAAAATAAATTAATTAATAATATATGATCTATTCTTTTATGCCAACGAAGCCATTTTACAGCAGGCTCCAGGCCGTCATAGCCCATTCTTGATTCTCGCTCTCTCTAGAGAGTAGGAAAGGGCCATAGCTGGTAGTGTACGTTGGTCTATTAGAGCATTGTCTAACACGGCAAAAAATTAGTCCGGAGGAATAGGGATTTTATGGCCGGTCAATAGATGGTCTTCGGGTAACTCGTCACGTAGTAGCAGCCTAAAAACGTATTTTGATCATTTGAGTTAGTGAATGCCCTTTTCGACATTAAAGCTATTTTTCACTCCCCATCGGTCACATAGCCACATACGCCACTATTCTCTGCGGCGAATGTCTGGATGCCGTACGGCAAAGTCAGCTTACTACTAGTAGTACTACTCCTACTGTACTATAGTACTAGTACTAGTACTCATTATCATACGAAATATGCAAAGCAAAAAAAGTTACTTATTATAGCCATTATTATTATTTTTATTGATATTGTTTTTATTACTAAAATAATACCATTATTACTACAAAATACATTACTATTATTCCTATAATAATTGTCACTATTATTATTTCTACCAATACGAATAATATTACTACTACTACTAATAATGTTATTATTAGGTTAAAATTATTAGTAATATTTCTATTGCTACTAATATTACTATTATCACTATGTTGTATTACTATTATGATTGATATTCTTACTAATAAAATTTATACTTGTAATAATTTTAATATTTTCAATTTTTATTAATTTGTAGTAGTACTTTAGTGGATTTTGTAAGACTAATAGTTCCTGTAGTTTATTTACAGCCAGCATATTATTTAATACTAGTCGTACTGTAGACGCTACTATGCGTAGTAGTAGTACTAGGCTATAGTAGGGGTAGAAACAGTAGAGGTTGGACAAGTAGACGAGAGTACTGGTACTGGTACTATTATTATGGTACCGTTAGGTTTTAACTATCGCTAGTTTGGAAGATGACGTAGGGTGAAGAACGTAGTGCCACTCTGAATACTACTATAAACAAATGTGTACTAATAATGACTCTTTATTTAGCTCGAAGGATCAAATTGCACCAAGCTCGTGCTAAATATGGTGTATTTGGCACGAGATTGGCTTGAGCTAAACTTGAATTTAATGACATCGACTTGCGATTCGGCCTAAATGACCAATGTCGCACGAGTTAGTGAATGCCCAATGTGCCAAAAAGATAAATTTAGTCCAAATGTCCCTTTTTTGCTCGAGTTAGACAATGCTCTTATATCTTAAAAAGTGTCCATTTATTGGATAGCCAACATGCAATATATTATTTGTTTTGATGCTATACTACTTGAATGGATAATTTGTGAAGCCAAAGATTAGTCTGTCAACGTTACCTGTAAGAAACCACCATGCACTTGTTTAAATGAGAAAAAATTTTAAGCTACAGAGTATGACATTTTTGATTGAAAGTGGT
>JANPJR010000036.1:0-2749 GCA_031425615.1 Cytophagales bacterium | reverse complement strand
CTTATTTTGCCTAAAGATTTTTGAATAACTTGGCTAAGTTCGTTGTATTGATTACTTGACAATAAAACTTCTTTTGCCTCATTTATTTGGTGATATTGGTGTATTGCCCTCCCTGCGTGGTCATATTCGGTGCGTTGGGGTAAAGTCCAAGACTAAAGTCTTGAACTAAAACATTACCTTATTTTTAAGAGAATACTTGGACGAGAGGGGCTAAAAGCTACAACCAAATGGGGGAAATTATTTTATTCGTTTCGTTTTTACGTGCTTAAATTTGCCTTGGCTATCCATAAGCCACATTTCTATTTTTGTAACACCATTTGCATCTAAATGTAAAGGTCTTTTGGTATCAGGAATAAACCCATATTCCAATGCTATTGTATCACCAAAACCACCTATTGATTGAGAATAATATTCTTTATCTCTTGGACACTCCCAACAACTTGCCCTTATAAAGCATTTTTCGTCAATCACTTTTTGTTGATTACAACTCGCCATAATAGCATAGGGAGGCTTATCGTCACAATATGCCTGTATCCGAATTTCAAAAAAACCTGTTACAGAACTTAAACCAAATAATCCACCATCATAACTATATTTTTCGCCATCGGGTATTAATCTGGGAAGGTTTGTGTATTTTTCTATTAAATAATATGGTATTTCATCACTTCTTTGGTCGCATTTAAAAAGAAAATACTCAAAAGAAAGTGTATCTCTTTTGATATAAACTTGTCGGTTTACTTTTTTACAAAATGCTATATCTTTTGCATGATATTCTTCAAAATTTTTGTTTTTGTCAATTGATTTTTTACCGCAACTGATTGCAAGGTAAAAAAAAGAAATCAACAATAAAATAATGTTGTTTTTCATATTATTTTTTAAAATTTATTTTTTTTAATTTTTGGGTTTTTCTTTATCCTCTTTGTTCCGCTGGGTAGGGATAACATAAGTCAATTTGTAAAGTGTATACGCAACATCTTTGGCCTCAAATGTGCCATCTGATTGTAAATAAAGCCTATTTTTTTTTAGATTAGTTGCATCTCCAGAACCCGCAGGATATTCCAAATTATCAAAATACCCAATGTAATACTGACCTTTTTCCTTGTCGTATCCACTTGAGACTCCTATTACAAAATGATTAGTTGTGTTATCACGGTTTCTTTCATCTGGGTCTGGAGTGCCAACATTTCTCTGAGTTGCTTCCACACCTATTACCAAAGGCATTCCTTCTTTGAGATAATTATTTACCATTTTTAGAGCTTCTTTGCGAGAATCTGGTGTTCCTTCTTTTTTATACTCTTTCTCCAACTTACGTTTTTGGTTATCAGGCAAAGATTTACGATAAACTTGTACGCTATGTGATGGCCAGTTATCAATTTGCGAAAATCCTGCGCCTTCTAACGTGGCTTTCATAGATTTGTGGCAATCGCTTGAATAAAGTTTATTTTGGTCAGCTTTCAAAACACTTGGATTTTCTCCCAAAGGCGGTGCATTGGGGCGTACTTTTGGTGTAGTTCTTATATCTTCTTTAGGTTTATCACTCATGCGTTGATTTGAAGAACCTGAAGTAAAAAGTGAATATAAGCCTATTGTAATATTTCTCATACTCCATGTTCCTTCTAAACCCTCCAACTCTATTTTACTTGCAGGATTATCACTTGCAAATTGATAAGGTGTTAAATATTCGTATTGTTCGGTAATTGGGTCTACACACATAAAACGACTTGTTTGTGGGTCGTACTCACGATGCTTATAACTTATCCAATTTAATCCAAATGCGGTTTCTTTCTCTTGTTTATTGTATTGAAACCTATGATTTGGCGTTCCCTCCTTTTCTATTCCCACAAGATTCATTCCAAAAGGATAATAGTGGTTTTCTTGGACAATAGGCGTAGGACTTTTGTAAATACCCAAGTCATCAAAATAAACTTTTGTGTTGCTTTCATTTGCCACAAATATTTCTACCCTGCCATTTTCAAGGGCGATTTCTTGGATTTCACCTAAGTTTGACCAAGCGTAATTCGCAGAAGTTACATACAAAACTTTTCTTTGAGTTGGTTGATTATCTGCATTGTAAAATTGTGCGATTAAATACGCTTTTGGAATTTGAGGTGTGTTATTTGCAAAAGTAGGCAAAATGCCTATTCCCACCAAATTATTATTTGGTGTCATCATATTTTCGCCATTGTTCAGGGCATAATTCGGATTCAAAAACAAAAACGCATTCCAATTTATGCCTGTGTTGGTATTCTGCGTGTTCTTTTCAAAAAACGCATCACAAGTCGCAAATATGACATCGCCCTTTTGAACAGGAATGCTTTTCCACCAACCTAAGGGCTTTTGCTGACTGGTTTCACACGCTTTTTCGCCTGAATATTGAGGCTTGTTTGCCCTTGTTTGATTCACATTGGCAAACTGCGTTTCTTCTTGTGATTGGTTGGCAAGTTCTGCCCCAACAACCCATTTTTCGCTTTGTGCCTCCCTAAATGCCACTCTTAGATTCCCCAAATGGTCTTTGTAATGGTATTCATACACTGGTTTATTATTTTCAAAAATAATCCTCCCCTCACTTGTTGGCACAAATTCCAGCACATTGTCCTTGTACACATTGCCCGAAATATAATCGTATTGCACTTTCAGTTGTCCATTTTCCAACGTCCTTTTTCTGAGTTTCAAACCAACCGCATCATACAAATTGATGATATAGTTTTGTGAGGAAGTATCACACACAAACGTTGGCAAATTCAGATGA
>JANPJR010000035.1:0-1797 GCA_031425615.1 Cytophagales bacterium | reverse complement strand
CTATTCTGCAATGGCTAAGTTAGGTATTTGGTTTTATTCCCATTTATATTTATTGCCATTAAGTGATCAGTATGAAGATCCAACTACAAATTACACAACATGGAGTAAGACAGAATGTGAAAAGTGGCTTCAGGTTAGAGGGTTAAGTAAAAAGGGGAAAGTGGTTGAGTTAAAGGAAATAATTGGTGAATACATGACAAATAATAATATACCATCCATAAAGAAAAAAAATGAAATTGGTCTTAATAATATAATGGATTTAGTCCATACAACTTCTCTCATGATTAAACTTGTAATGTCAAAGAAAACAACATCAAAAGACATAAAACATATTGAAGCTGTTATTCGACTGTTCCTCATACACTTCCACAAAATTGATCAAGGGGCAAAAGAAAACTTGACTCCTTCCTGGATACAGCAATTTAATATTTTATGTCTCTTAAATATACCAACAATAATGAGGCAATATGGATCGATGAGTAATTTGTGGGAAGGTGGTAATGATGGTGAAGCTTATTTAAAAAAAGTGAAGAGAAATATGAAATCAGGGTTGGTACATAAATGGCAGAGTTGGGTTCTTAATAATTTGTTGAAAGAGGAACTATATGATGAATGGAAACTGAATGATAATGGAAATAAGAGTTTGAGACAGATTGTTAAGGTGTACATTTGCATTCAACAGGCAAGAGCTGTATTTGATAAAGGGAATCCAATTTCTTCATTATCATTCAATGATCATGTGTATATATGTTATAAGAACCAAGGTATTGTAAAAGGAGCAAGGATTGAGTTATATAATGAGACGAAATTGCAATATAATCAAATATATTATTCTTTATTGTGGACCGACGAAATGATGGATATTAATTGTGAGAAAAATGAATGGATTGGTAGAATCTTATTACCAAGTCCACCAGATAATGACAACAGAAAAGAGAGCTTAATGTATTGTTACATACAATCTGATTGCTACTAAATTAATAATAGTAATATTTATTGTTTACCAAATTGTAATGTTACAAATTAGTCTTTTGATACATAGGATTATAACACCAAATTTTCATGAGTAATTACCAAATGATTGTTATTTTCTACCAAATCTTATTTACAAAACAATAAATAATTAAGAAGGAGTAATGGAAATCTTCTAATTCATTTCACCATATTGTAACGATTTTTTACCAAATCAATTTTTTTTACCAAATTGTATTGATACAAATTTCAATATATGACACATCATTGATATCCTAGTAATGTGAGTTTTTACCAAATTGATTACAATCTTGGGTAATACTACCAAATTGTAGTAATTTGGTAACATTACCAAATGCACTTGATTTATTACCAAATAGTAACGATATGGTAATATTACCAAAACAATAATTCATTTGGTAAACTTACCAAATGAAAATATCTTTCTTATTTTAGAAAAAATATTTGATATGGTAATATTACCAAATTGATAACATAATTGATTTGGTAATATTACCGTATACAAACTACTACGTAAGTTTTTTAACTAAAATGTGATTGCTTTGGTAATATTACCAAATTGTTACCACTTTTTTACGGCAAAATACGTTACCAAATTGATTTGAATTTGGTAATGATATACACAATTTGGTAGCTAGCCGGCACTAGTGCATTCATGACTCGGAGGTCAGTCTTGCACCAAGGTCATGTCACGAGAAACCAACTTAGTAGACAACAAATAAAAAAGCTGTTAAAATTACATCAAAAATGATCATATAACACAATAGAACTGGATTGGTTAGCTAAAAGCTAATGGTTAAGAAC
>JANPJR010000034.1:0-4023 GCA_031425615.1 Cytophagales bacterium | reverse complement strand
TTGAAACTCAGGAAAAGGACGCTGGAAGATGGAAAACTGAAAGTGCAATACGATTATATTTCGGGGAATGTGTACAAGGACAATGTGCTGGAATTTGTGCCAACAAGTGAGGGGAGGATTATTTTTGAAAATAATAAACCAATTTATGAATACCATTACAAAGACCATTTGGGGAATCTAAGGGTGGCATTTAGAGAGGCACAAAGCGAAAAATGGGTTGTTGGGGCAGAACTTGCCAACCAATCACAAGAAGAAACGCAGTTTGCCAATGTGAATCAAACAAGGGCAAACAAGCCTCAATATTTAGGGGAAAGAGCATGTCAAACCGACCAAAATAAGCCCTTAGGTTGGTGGAAAAGTATTCCTGTTCAAAAGGGCGATGTCATATTTGCGACTTGTGATGCGTTTTTTGAGCGAAATACACAGAACACCAACACAGGCATAAATTGGAATGCGTTTTTGTTTTTGAATCCGAATTATGCCCTGAACAATGGCGAAAATATGATGACACCAAATAATAATTTGGTGGGAATAGGCATATTGCCTACTTTTGCAAACAACAATCCACAAATACCAAAAGCTTATTTAATTGCCCAATTTTACAATGCAGATAATCAACCAACCCAAAGGAAAGTTTTGTATGTAACTCAAAATAATTATTTTTGGAATACTTTGGGTGAAATCCAAGAAATCGCTTTGGAAAATGGCAGAGTAGAGATATTCGTCGCAAATGAAAGCCAAAACACAAAGGTTTATTTTGATGACCTTATACTTTACAAATCGCCCACACCTATCGTCCAAGAAAACCACTATTACCCTTTTGGAATGAATCTTGTAGGGATAGAAAAAGAAGGAACGCCAAATCATAGGTTTCAGTACAACGGAAAGGAGAAAGAAACGAGTTTTGGGCTGAATTGGTTGGATTATGGGGCAAGGCATTATGATGCACAAGTTGGGAGGTGGTTTGCGGTTGACCCAAAAGCGGAAGAAATGCGTAGATTTTCGGTTTATAACTATTGTTTTAACAATCCAATGAGGTTTATTGACCCTGATGGGATGGCACCAGTCAATGATACAGATTATTATAACCTCAACGGTAAAAAGGTTCATGTGGAAGATGGAAAAACGGATAAAGTTTTACTCCTGACTACGGATAAAATTGGGGATAAAAAGGGAAATTTAACAAAATCAGGACAAGAGGCAATTGCAAAAGGAAATTCTATTAATTTCCCCTCAAATGCAGTAATAGATAAAATGGAGGACATTATTGAAAAAACAGAAGATAAAGGTCTTGAACATGGCTTTGTGGTTGGTAGTAAAGGTTCTATTTCAGGAATAGAAAAAGGGAGTGCTACGGGTGTTGATTTAGGAGAAAAAGTAGATGATATAAAAAAGTTGGGGGAAAATGTGGACTATGACGTGCATACACATCCAAAAGACTATGTTGAAAATGGACAAAATAAATTTGGAGAAGCTAAAGGTTCAAATGATGACCTAAAAACTAAAAACAGAATGGGTATTGTTTTGGGATATGAACAAGAAACTTCTTATAAAAAGGTTGGCAAAAATCCTGATGGGAGTACTAAAACAGAAACTGTGATAGACAGGGTCAGGGCTGTTGGATTTTATAAAAATAAAGCATCTGGGGGAATTATAGAAAAAACAAACATAAAATTTGATGAGTTTAAAAAAATGGTTCAAAAAGTAAATTCTGAAAAATAAAATAAAATTATGAAAAATATTTTAGTCTTTTTGTGCTTTTTGTTATTTTTTTCTTGCATCAAAAAATACCCTTACACCACCTACTTATTTAAATATGACGAAGGGGGTATTTATGCCACATATCAAAACATTGATTATCCACAATATTTTGAAATACAAATACCTATAAAAAATAACCAAATACCAAAAATTTTGATAAGAAGTGGTGAAGAATCAGTCTTTTCTTATGATACAGGAGAGCTTATTTTTATTTTCATATATAATCCTCCTTACGCCTATCCCAATAGAAAACCAAAGTCAGATTCTTTGTATGTTGTGACTGGTGAAGAAAATTTGTCAATAGGACATTTTGGGAATTTTACTAAGGTTGTGACTCTTTCAGAAAAAAAAGTTCAAAAAATACTTTCTTCAAAAAAAAGGAAAACTGTGGTTATAAATAAGGGTAATATTGAAATTATTTTGATGAATATAAAACATCAAGATTTTGATGTTTTTTTAAATGCGGTGAAAACGTTTAAATTTATTCCTCGCAAAAAAAATTAACCTTTCTGGTCATAACTTTGTAAAAAAAAGTTGTAACGAAATAATATTCTGTTATTTGCGATAGGGATAGAAGCGGACACGCAGAGCCAAACAGGCAAAACACGAAGGTACAAAGTGTTTTTTGCCTGTTTTGTCTCTGTGCTTTGCACGATAGCCCGCAATCGCCCAAAATAATTAGGAATTGGGAATTAGGGATAAACTAAGTTTTTAGTTTTTATAATACCCAAAGAAAAATAATAATTCTTTTTTGTACTTCTGAACTACCTTTTTGTACTCCTGAACTACCTTTTTGTACTTCCGAACTACCTTTTTATACTTCTGAACTACCTTTTTGTACTTCTGAACTACCTTTTTGTACTTCTGAACTACCTTTTTGTACTTCTGAACTACCTTTTTGTACTTCTGAACTACCTTTTTGTACTTCTGAACTACCTTTTTATACTTCTGAACTACCTTTTTGTACTTCCAAACTACCTTTTTATACTTCTGAACTACCTTTTTGTAGTTCTAAACTACAAAAAAAGACTTTTAAGATTTCCAAAACCTTAAAAGTCTAAAAAAAAGTAAGGAATTTTATTTTTTTACCAATTATTTAGTTGGATTTTTGCGAGAACGCCCTACAAATCTTTGACTCAAATCATTGTAAATTTGTTCAGAAGCCCAAATTTTAGATTTAGAAGCACCTTTTACTGCATTATAAAAAGACAAGGAGGCAATATAAGCCTCACTTCCTGAGACCATCATAGAATCCTCCAAATCCTGTGCAATTTCTTGCAAAGGGCTAAAAATCTGCCTCAAACTTTCTACTGCGTCCAAGTCAGTTTTCATCTCGTTGATGTCCAAATAAGCAGGCACAAGTGCAGGATTTTGTTTTGCATATTCGTAAGATTTGGTTACAAAGGCAAGTGTTTTGTCACCCATTTTAGCAATTTCCTGCCTTTGCTCAGGATTAAGTTTAACAAGTTTTGGCAAAAGAATTTGTTGTAAAACTTTAATCGCTTGATTTATTTTTTCTAATTCTTCATTAGAAAAATTAATAGAAATTTGATTTTCTTGCATATTTATTTTAATGTTTTTAAAGTATAAAAAGTAGTTAAAAAGGTATAAATGGAACGTTTTATATTTTTAATTATTACGTTATTTTTAGTACTTTTATATTTTTAAAGATAAAAGATGTATTTTTGAAAGTGAAAAATACAAAACCACTTTTTTTAAAATTGTGAAACATTTTCTTTCTTTCTTCTATATTATTTTGTTATTTTCTGTTCCAACATTTGGTCAGACTTACAACAATTATAATCAAAATATCCCCATCAGTTATATATTGCCTTCCCCATTTACCATGTCATCAGGGACAGGGGTTCAGATATCCATTCAAAACAATTATTTAATTGCTAATTTTAATGCGATATTCTCAACACATCCTTTTGTACCCCTCAAAACAGGAGAATTGTATTACCTAAATACCTCTCCATTGCTTTTGGATAGGGTATTGGGTTTGTTGGGCAATGGGAAATATGAGGCATCTATCCGCAATAATTTTTTGGTGATAAAAGATGTAAATCCCACCATTTCAGGGGTAACAGGTTTTAACAATACTTTTACCTACAACCTTTTTTTACCACAATTTGATTTGCCTACTTCTGTTCAAAACTATGTAAAAACGACTTCGGTTTTGGTAGAAGGTCAAACCAACAGCACGCAAATAGCAGGTTTGCAAGTAGGGCAAAAAATGGAACAAATAACCTATTTTGATGG
>JANPJR010000033.1:0-3441 GCA_031425615.1 Cytophagales bacterium | reverse complement strand
TAGATTTACGCAATTTGGAAGTTTTGAAAAGGAACATTTCCAAAAAAATTGAAAAATATGAGGGGCTTGTAACTTATTATAATGCCATCATGAAAAAAGAGCCTACTGATTCAAAAGAATATAGAGGCTCAGAAGTATTGAAAATGGAGAGCAACGCAGTTTTATACGAATTGAGAGAACTTAAATCCCTTATTGCAGAATAATTAAACTAAAAGAATAATGGAAATATTTTTAGGTAATATTGGCGAGGTTGCTACCTTTGCAGATAAAAGTCTGGATTTTTTATTTTCAGATTTTGGCACGCTTGATTATGAACAACAAGCAGGGGATTGTGAGGAGGAATATTGGGAAAATGATACTTATGGCTTTGATTATCACGTAAATTATTAAAAAAATATGAATTTCTACTTCAAAACAAAAAACGGGGAAAGGGATAATAAATCCTATCTCCTACACGAAGCAATGGCTAAAATTGTGGAACTCCATCACCAAAATATAGCATTTATCATGTCCACCGAACTTGTGGATATTGGTGCAGAACGCCTGATGCAAATAAAAGGTATTTTGAAACAACGCAAGCTAAAAAAGAAAGAATTTGCAGAAAAAACAGGCAAAACATACCTCCACATCATCAAAGTATTGGAGGGCAATGTCCCGCTCACAGAAGACCTGTATCGCAAAATGTGCGAAATATTGGAAACAGAAGTGATAGTGTGAAGGAGCATAATTCGGATTCAAAAACAAAAACGCATTCCAATTTATCCCTGTGTTGGTATTCTGCGTGTTCTTTTCAAAAAACGCATCACAAGTCGCAAATATAACATCGCCCTTTTGAACAGGAATGCTTTTCCACCAACCCAAAAACTACGAATAAAAATGCTTTGCATTTTGCAAGTGTGACACTTGCGATTTTGTAGGTCGTAGCTAAAAGCTACGACCAAAGCATGACGCTACGAGCAAATGGGGCGAAAGGGTATTCTATTTTTTATGATAAATGCTGCTTCCGTCAGATAAAGTATTTCCTTTTATTATCCACTTTTTTTCTATATTTTGCCTTATACGTGGTATGTTCATAATATCACAATATACAATCAAAATATTTGCTTTTTTCCTTATCTTTTGTGTGAATTTTTGACCCCAAAATATAAACTCAACACTTTTTATCTTTATTTCTCCATGATTAAAATATTGAATTTTATTAACGTAAAAAATTGAATCTTTGAGGGTATAGTAAATAGTTGTATCACGAGGTTCTTCTTTGTAGTAATTACCAACTTCTTGTTCTTTACTTGTTAGCATATTGTTTATTTTAACATCAGCAAGATATGGTGGGTCAAAAGAAAATTCTTTTAATACACTTTGCACCATACTTCCTTTCAATGTGTCGGAATAAAGAGATTTGAATGAAATAAATGATTTTATATCAGGTTCTATTACTTCCAAAAACAAGCTATCACCCTTATTTTCCCAAATCCCTTGTTCTACGGTTTCTCCCATCACATCACTCCAAACTCTAAGTTTGAATGTATGATTTTTACGTAAATTCATTTCATAATCATTGGGGGAAGCATCTTTGATGTAATATTTCCCTGTTATTTTTCCAGAACAAGCTGAAAAAATAATTAAAAAAATAATTAAAAAGTAATTCATTTATTTTTTAGGTTTATATATTTTTGATAGTTGTGGAGAAACGATAACTTTACCTTGAAATTTAGAAGCCATATTGCTATTGTTCATTCTGGTGATTGTATAGAGTTCTTGTGCTTTCCCACCATACGAATTATATACAGAATTCACATCTGAACTCGTTTGTGGAAATGGTATTCTATTTGTTATTTTACCTTTTGAATCCTTGTGTAGAATATCTCTCTCTTTACCAATATACTCTTTTTCCCAATTTGGTGGTGCTGGTCTTTTAAATAACTCCTGCCTTGCATATGCCTCCCTTTCGTCTGTGATATCATAAGCCTGCCAGTCAGTTGGTTTAATACCCCCTTTATGACTACCACCATACACTTGTAGGCTTGTAGTCCCTATTTCAAATTGGTGCGCATGTTTTAGTTCGTGAGCAAATAAACCTATATGTGAATCTTGAGGTATAACAACATCAACAGCTCCAGATTTAGCATTATAGAAAGTAGCGCCTGATTTTTTTTCTGATGAATACCCCATATTTACTTCTTTATAATCATACCATGTGCCTGATTTTTCTAAATCATTGATTTCTTGATTTACAGCATTATGAGCACTTAACAAAGAATTATATGTTTTCCTATCTGTTTCAGATAGGTTTTTATCTTTTAAACGTTCATTGATACCTGAAATGTAAGAATTATTTTGTTCTCTTAGTTCTTTCACTTTTCTTTTCATAGGTTCAGTAAATTCATTCCCATCAATCTCCACAAATTTTTGGGGATTATTGCCTGAATAATGATAACCTGAAAACTCCATATATTTCTCTGCCAATGCATCAACCGCAAACCACCTCCCAACTTGTGAGTCGTAATGCCTTGCCCCATAATCCAACCAATTCAGCCCAAAACTTTGTTCTTTTTCCTTTCCGTTGTATTGAAAGCGGTGATTAGGCGTTCCCTCTTTTTCTATTCCCACAAGATTCATTCCAAAAGGGTAATAGTGGTTTTCTTGGACAATAGGCGTAGGACTTTTGTAAATACCCAAGTCATCAAAATAAACTTTTGTGTTGCTTTCATTTGCCACAAATATCTCTACACGTCCATTTTCAAGGGCGATTTCTTGGATTTCACCGAGGGTGTTCCAAGAATAATTTGCACTTGTTACATATTTTATGACTTGTTTTTTGGGAACATTGTTTTCATCATAAAATTGTGCAACCAAATACGCTTTTGGTATTTGAGGTGTGTTATTTGCAAATGTAGGCAAAATGCCTATTCCCACCAAATTATTATTTGGGGTCATCATATTTTCGTCATTGTTCAGGGCATAATTCGGATTCAAAAACAAAAACGCATTCCAATTTATGCCTGTGTTGGCATTTTGTGTATTCCTTTCAAAAAACGCATCACAAGTCGCAAATATGACATCACCCTTTTGAACAGGAATGCTTTTCCACCAACCCAAAGGCTTTTGCTGACTGGTTTCACACGCTTTTTCGCCTAAATATTGAGGCTTGTTTGCCCTTGTTTGATTTACATTGGCAAACTGCGTTTCTTCTTGTGATTGATGGGCAAGTTCTGCGGTTGCCCTCCAAGATTCGCTTTGTGCCTCCCTGAATGCCACTCTTAGATTCCCCAAATGGTCTTTGTAATGGTATTCATACACTGGTTTATTATTTTCAAAAATAATCCTCCCCTCACTTGTTGGCACAAATTCCAGCACATTGTCCTTGTACACATTCCCCGAAATATAATCGTATTGCACTTTCAGTTTTCCATCTTCCAGCGTCCTTTTCCTGAGTTTCAA
>JANPJR010000032.1:0-2466 GCA_031425615.1 Cytophagales bacterium | reverse complement strand
TTTATGGAAACATTCCATAACTTCAAGGGATAGTTCATGCAAATACCAATCGATTTTAATCGCTTCACGTGGCCCTGGGCTCGGTTGTTTTAAAAAATAAAATTGATGAACGCCATTATTGTCGGTGTCATGTCGATAGTGATTTATATTGTTATTAGATGTGGTTTTTTTGCTGTGAGTAGCTATCCAATATCCGAAATAATCCGCTCGCGGATCGAAAACAACATAAGCTAGGTTACAGATTAGTATTGATTGTTCTTTGTTAGCAGATCCAGTATTTAATGTGGATATTTCGTTAGATTTTTGTAATATGCCAGCAAGCTTACACCGAGAGTAATCGTTATTGTAAAAAATTGCTAAAGGCGGCAGTGGATAACGAACTCCTGAATCATCGAATAAATACCAGCTGGTTAGTATGTTTAACATGATGACTACGATGAAAGATGCTGTATGTTTTTTTTCAAATTCGTAAAAATTATTGTTGTCATTCATAGACGCATTACAAGTACTTGCATCTTATCGTTTGTTACATATGAGAGTAAAGGGATATTGTAAACGGAATATTGGTTTATTTTATCGTCTGGAAGTGGCCGACGACAGACGCTCTATGTTAATAATAAAGAAAAGAGAGAACCTACAAACAGGAATTTAGTTAAGAAGTGTATGAAAATAATTTCGAAGTGTAAAAAAAAACTAGTATGCTAGGCTATCTCAATTATGTGTTTAATTTTTTACGAAACGGGAGCAGATGTAATGCTATGACCAGAAGCAGTTGCTTGTATGACAGATTGTACACTTTTGTAAAGGGTCGTATAGTACAGTTAGGTTGTTTAAAGCTTTTAAGCAATTGTCTTTGGATAGTTACAATTTTCCAATCTACTTGCAAATGTGATGTTTTCCCTTCCAATTTCACCATCAACGAAACATCTTACCACTGCTTGCTGTTCAATTATTCTTTTACGCTTTCCTTTTTTTGGGTTTTTTACATTATTTATGGTTTCGTTCATATGTAATATGAAATTTTCGTCGAATCTATTTCCAAGGTTTTGCCTATCTGCCATAATTTTCGAACACATCTCATTAAAGTATTTGAATCCATCTTGACTGTATGTATGTCCTCTTCCATTTTTAGAAACAAAATATTTCTGTAGTGGGGCTTTGCCTTTTTTAATATCATCATCTTCTCTAATTGTTTTGGAACCCTTATCTTTATTTAACTTCCCCATGTTATGTGTCCATAAATCAAAGTTATTAGAATATATTAAAATTGCCATGGCTTCATCTGACACGGAACAATATTCACTTAATTTCCTCGAGTAACAATGGTTTTTAAACTTTATTTTACCTATTACACATGGAATATACTTTTCACAAAATGTTTTGTAAACACAAGTATTTTGTCTCCCCATTTCAATGGCTGATAAATTTATAATGTTTTTTTCTTTGGAAAAGTTCTTTTTCATCGCCTGTGTAACACCCGATCGTATAATTTGATACTCTGATTTTACCATTGGCATTACTTTTGACCACATATCTTGCCCTTTCTTATTCATATTTTTAACATTAATATTTAGTTTTCCTAAAATGGTATTACAAAACGGCGAGTTATATTCATAATCCACTTTATCAGGTAACTTGTATTGGCACCAAACGTGATCTTTCACAATAATTTCCACCTTTTTACTGAGATCGGCACCTGAAAGAATCACATTATCGGTTTCTAAATGGTCCTGGTTGCTGTTACATTTTAATTTTTGATCGTCGCTTGTCACTGAACTTATTTCTTCGATGTCTAATTGACCTGTCCTTTTGTCTTTATTCCTTACGTTTTTATAATCAGCGTCACCATTGTCATTTTTAATACTAACATCACGTATTAAATTAATATCTGACTTTCTTTGTCTACCTTCTATTATACGTGAGTCGTTCGACGTAATAATGGATTTAGGTTGGACGTAGTTGTTATTAGCTTGTTTTAAAACACAGCAGCGTTCTTTATTAACCCCATCATTTGTTGGTAATTGAGCTTTCTCGTTTTTGTATTGTTGTCGTTGTCCTGCCATGTCATCTGTTGCCTCTATGGCTCTTTGTAGTAGTGACAAGTGGTTTCCCTTTTCCGTTATAAGCATTGAGAAGGTTTGAACATCCATATTTACTTACGAGGCTTTTGCGTTGTCGCCAGGCTGGTATTAGTATAATATGATTATTATTATTATTGCCCAAATGTACAAATCGACGTCTTTGTTCATATAACGACAAGAATGATTGGTTGTATGCAATATTAAAATCACATGTGGTCTAATACAGTTAATGTTGAAAAGACATCGAACCACTATGATGCTTATTGTAAGACAGCGCATCGTAGTTATCGTAGCAGCTGTCCTTTATTAGTACAAGTACTACAATACTAGAGGTTTCGTAGTACAATCGTTACGAACGGAAACAGTTAAAGAATACGAAACACAA
>JANPJR010000031.1:0-17285 GCA_031425615.1 Cytophagales bacterium | reverse complement strand
CCTCTCGTAGCGTCTTTTGTTTGGTCGTAGCTTTTAGCTACGACCTACCAAATCGCAAGTGTCTCACTTGCAAAATGCGAAGCATTTTTACAATCGTAGTATTGGGGCAGGTGGTTGATGTATTGTTTTATTTCTGACCCCATTTCGTCCAAGTCTTCCAAATCAATAAACACATAGTTTAGTTCAAGTCTATGACTTGGACTTTCTATTCCGAAAGTCTCTGACTTTCTGCCCGCAGGGCAACTGCTGTGATTGGGTGTAAGCGTATAATGTAATCATTTAACTATGTTTTTAGGTTATATTTTATTGTTTTGTGTGGTTATGCGAATATTGGGTTAAAATCCTATAATTTTCAATAAACAGGTGGCAATAGCCCAAAAAATATGGACTTTTGGCTATTTTGACAAATGCACAATATTCTTCCAATATCTTGTGTATGTATAAAAAAAGATGGTGTATTGAACCCTGTTTTCAGAGCCTCAAACAAAGAGGCTTTAACATTGAAAACTCACATATCAAAGACCAACATTCTTTACAAAAACTGCTCACTTTTGTTCTTATTGCCTTTACATTATGTCGGTTAGCAGGAAAAAAACAAGATTTTGTTCAAAAAATTAAAAATCATGGATACAAAAAAAATAGTTTTGCCAGAGTTGGAGGAGAGTTTTTAAAAGATTTACACCAAAAGATGTGAAAATTAAAAATAAAAACCAAATTGTACAGGCTTTTACTTTTTAAAAAATGTCAGGTAGAGTCAAATTTTCTAATTCCTTAGCACTTTCTTGGCTAAATGAATCTATGATATTTTGAGCAGTGCTTTTATTGTAAAAACAAAAATATGGTAAAAAAGTCGTATAATCCTCAAAATACAAATACAGCAAAAACAATAAATTAGCATTATTTTTTCGTTCGGTTTCCATTTTTTAAAGTTTGACTAAATTACAAAAAGTAGAATTGTTTGGTAAAGTCAATTCCTAATTTTCAAGTCCCAAAACATTGTCCAAACTATAAAAATTGTGTTTTTTTGTTTGAAATTTCATTTTTTTTTTTAAATTTGAAAAAAATACAAAAAATACATAAAATCTCACCATGAAAGAAGAAATACGCAAGGCATATAATCAAGCCTTTACACCAGAAAAATATCAAGAATTTTTGTCTTATTTGGATAATTTATATAGCCAAAAAATTGCTTTTCGTGTGGCAGAAACGCCTGTTTTTGTACCCAAACAACTTAAAAATCGCCTTATTGAAGCAGGAGAGGAAATTGTTGATGTGATTATGCGTCCAGATTTCAAAGAAATCACACGCCCAGCAGTACCTGCACATCAAAACGTACCAAATGAAGACAATTATTCTGTAATGCTAACCATTGATTTCGCAGTTTGTAAAGATGAAACAGGGCAACTTATACCTCAACTTATAGAAATGCAAGGGTTTCCTTCTTTGTATGGGTTTCAAGATGATATAAGCAATGCGTTTCGCAAATTTTTTGCAATTCCTGATAATTTTTCACACCTTTTTAGTGGTTTAAATTCTGAAAAATATGTTGCCCTTTTGAAAAATGTAATTTTGGGCGATCAAAAACCTGAAAATGTTATTTTGTTGGAAATTGAGCCACATAAGCAAAAAACAAATGTGGATTTTTATTCAATGGAGAAAAAAATAGGCATCAAACCAATATGTATTACTGATATATTAGTGGAAGGGCGCAACCTTTTTTATATGCTCAATGGCACAAAAACCAAGATAAATCGCATTTATAACCGTGTGATTTTTGATGAATTGGAGAAACGCACTGACCTCAAACTACAATTTAATATGCTCAATGATGTAGATGTGGAATGGGCAGGACACCCAAATTGGTTTTTTAGGATTAGTAAATATACGTTGCCTTTTATCAACAGCAAATATGTTCCAAAAACTTATTTTTTGAATGAAATTAGGGAAATTCCGCGTGATTTGGAAAATTATGTACTCAAACCGCTATTTTCATTCGCAGGTGCAGGCGTAAAATTTGACGTGAAAGTAGAAGATATTACACAAATTCCACAAGAAGAACGCCAAAATTTTATTCTTCAAAAAAAAGTAAAATACATTGATGCACTTGTTTGCCCTGATAATGAACCTATCAAAGTAGAAATCCGCATGATGTATCTTTGGGAAAAAGGAAAAGAACGTCCTACGCTTGTAACCAACCTTGCGCGCCTTAGTAAAGGTGTAATGATTGGCGTTGATTTTAATAAAAATCGTACTTGGGTGGGCGGTACTGCCAATTTTTTTGAACAAGATTAACAAAAATAGATATTTTAACACATTTTTCTTGTTAATTTTATATTTAAAAATTAAAAAATTAAGTGTATATATGGTTATTTTTACATTTTTCAAAAATTTGGGGCATACCTCCATAAACTATGGCACAGACCAAATTTTTGAAAAATCATTTTACTACAACACAATAAACAACAAAAACACAAACAAAACTAAAACTATGCACCAAAATCAACAACTTATCCAAAATTTCTATGATGCTTTTGCAAAACGTGATTTCGCTACTATGCAAGCATGTTATGCAGATGACGCAACTTTTAGTGATGAGGCTTTCAAAAATCTCAACGCCTCACAAGTACGCAATATGTGGGAAATGCTCATAAAAAGAGGCAAAGATTTAAAAATTATTTCTAAAAATATCTCTGCCAACGATACTGAAGGCGAAGCAGATTGGATAGCAACTTATACATTCACACAAACTGGTGGAAAAGTAGAAAACCATATTCACGCAAAATTTACCTTTAAAAATGGTAAAATTCATACACATTTAGATAGTTTTGATTTTTATAAATGGGCAAAACAGGCACTTGGTTTTATGGGTTTTTTGTTAGGTTGGACAAGTTTTTTGCAAAAAAAAGTACAAAAAACTGCTATGGCACAACTTGACAATTATATGCAGAAAAAAGGAGTGTAGTTTTTAAGTTGTCAGTAATCAGATTTTTTTTATTTCACAAAAAAAATTCGTTTTAATTTGTAAAATCTGCGTTATCCGCGTGCCTAAAAAAACCTAAAAGTAATATACAATTTAGGTTGGTTGTAATTAAGAAACAAATAAAACCTATGACCAAAAACCGAAATTTTTTGCAAAAACTCTGGCTAAGGTTTAATAATCCTGTGAAATATTGCCAAGAATACGAAAATATAGAAGGATTTTATCAATCTTTGGCATCAGATTTTAACCAGAAAATGATTTTTTTGAAAAAAAATCTCCAAGGGAAATATCTTAATCAAAACCCAAAAGATACACTAAAAAATACGCTTTCTTTCAACATTCGGGACATTCTGGCGATTTAATTTATAGCTTGCCTGCAGTCAAATCCTTATCACACACTTGGACAGCAGACAATCCTGTGGATTTTTTTTTGAATATTGCACACAAATCTGATTATCAATCTACCGAAGAACACCCTTTGGGCAATGTAATGATAAACGAAAAAATGTTTGATATGCTCAAACTACTTTTATTGCATCAACCTTATATCAAAACTATAGAAAAATACGATACACAAAATGTAGATATTGATTTGGATATTTTTAGGTATGCCCATCATGCACGACAAAGGTAATATTGCAAAATGGTATTTTTATGCTTTTGGAAATTGTATTGCGGATAAAAAAATGGATTTAAAAAATGCTTGGCTCTCTGCAAACCCACAAAATGAATTTAAAAATATCATTGTATTGGCACGAAGCACACGCTATAATAATCCACATATTGATTATGGTTTTTTGAAAAAATATGAAAATATTGTTTTTTTAGGCGTGGAAAGTGAATACAATTTAATGAAAAATACAATTCCACATTTGAATTGAAATATCAACCTGTAAAAGATTTTTTGGAAATGTCAGAAATTATCGCAGGGGCAAATTTTTTATTGGCAATCAATCTTTTCCATATAGCCTTGCAGAAGGATTAAAAGTGCCTCGTTTGTTGGAATTATTTTATGAAATGCCTAATGTATTGCCTCATAGCCATAATGCAAGAGATTTTTATTTTCAAACACATTTTGAAACATTGGTTGAAACTTTGGTAAAAGGAATTTGAGTCAGCTTTATGATTTATTTTTACAAATTTTTTTTTAAAAAGAAACAAAAACAATAAACTTTTTGTGTATTTTGGTAAAAAATAAAAGCAAAAAATAAAACACAGCATTTATGATGACAAAATTTTACACAAAGGTTTTCACAGCATTTTTTTTGTGCTTATTTTTAAGCATTTACCAAAGATTATTTGCTCAATTTCCAAAAGAAGTAGAAATTATTAAAGAGAAAAAAGGTAAATTGGTAGAAATTTGGGCAAGTAATCGGAATACTTTTCCTGTTACTGTTTTTTTTTCAAAAGGCGAAAAATTTAAAAATTGTATCAAAGATACAACCGACAAAAAAGATACTTTGTTCATACACAAAAGAATTTCAATAGCCCCAAAAACAAAGAGAATACACCTTTATACGCTTTTCCCAAAAGATACAAATTGCGTTTGTAATGCACATCTTTATTGGGATATTTTCCGCAATGATTTTGCCAAAGACACATACAAAAACATTTCTTTTGATTATCCATATCTTTTGCCTTTTGATTATGACAAATATATTTTGGTTTCGCAAGGATATTTTGGTTGGGTATCACATGCTGGATTATACGCATTGGACTTCGTAATGCCCGAAAATACACGCATATCTGCGTCAAGGGCTGGTGTTGTATTGGAAGTAAAACAAGATTCAAAAGAAGGTGGTTTTGAAAAACAATATCTAAATAAATCTAATTTTATAAAAATATTACACAGCGATAACACAGTAGCAATTTATGGACATTTGCGGTATGGTGGCGTGGTAGTACATGAAGGGCAACACATACAAAGAGGACAACATATAGGGTATAGTGGGAATACAGGATATAGTTCTGGGGCTCATTTGCATTTTTCGGTATATTCCAATAAAGACAAACAAAGTATTCCTACAAAATTTCGTTTTGGGAAATTTATAATGTATTTGAGCGCGTTTGACCGATATTATAGATACATACAAAAAAATCCACAAAAAATAAAAGCAAAATAATTATTTGATGCTTATAAAAACAAAAAAACCGTTTTATTGAAGCGGTTTTTTTTGTTTAAAAACAAGTTTAAAAAATCAAAAAGACGTTTTTTTTGTTTTTGTCGTTTATTTTTTGTATTTTAATCATGAAAAATTTTACAAAAACATCATCATTAATCTTTAACGTTCCAACCAACATTTTTACATGAATATACAAATTTCTATAAAAACTTTATTTTTTTTATTATTCTTCTTTTTTATAAATATATTTTTTTTATTTTCAAATAATACACAAGCCCAAAGTGTGGGAAAATGGAGGGCAGGAAGTGCCAACACATTGACAGGCAAGGTGTATAATTTGTGTATATTTGTATCTGAAAAGGGTGGCGAATCTTGGACAAAAAGCCAAAAAATGAAAATTCTCAAACAAGTAAAAGAAAGCCAAAGTTGGCTCATTAGACAAGCTAAAAAATTTGGCACAACACTCAGTTTTCAATCAGGAAATTTTGGACTTGAAAAAGATATTTTGCTCTCAAAAATAGCACGCGGTACAGGCTCAGGGAATGAAAGCGTGGATTGGGGCGAAAAGGTTTTTAAAAAAATTGGTTATACCAGCAGTTATGCTTTTTATGAATGGGTATTGAGAAATACAACTTGTAAAAACACACACTATATTATTTTTGCAAAAGGGGAGGGGAGAGGCTATGCCATGCCTGCAAGTACGGAAATGAGCAAAGAACTTTATTTTATGGAAGGTGCAGTATTGTATGAAAAATATGATGAAGTACGCCCTTTGAATACATCTGCTATTTCACATGAAATCCTGCATACTTACGGTGCGTGGGATTTATATACAAATTATGCCCAAACCAAAGACCGCGAAGAAAAAGCAAAAAAAATATACCCTAATTCGGTTATGTTACGCACTTCTTATGTACATGATGAACTTGAAGTAGATGAACTTACTGCGTGGCTCGTTGGCTGGAACAAAACACCAAAAAAATCCTTTGATTGGTTTCGCCCTTCGGATATGCCTGTAAAATAGGTTTTTTTGTTTTATAACTATTTATTTTTAAATTTGTAGAATAGGCGTAAAGTTGTGGTCATTATTACGTTTAACTTTATATAAATAACACAATCAATTTAGACAATGACAACAAATCACGAACAGACAGCAATAAAAGCCACATATTTTAGTATTGCAGGAAACATAGTTTTAGCAGTTATAAAAGGGCTTGCAGGGTTTTTTGGAAATTCTTATGCATTAATTGCAGATGCAATTGAATCAACAACAGATATTTTTGCTTCTTTCTTGGTTTTGTTTGGATTGAAGTATGCAAGCATACCAGCAGATAAAAACCATCCTTACGGTCACGGGCGAGTAGAACCATTAATTACATTTTTGGTGGTTGGTTTTTTAATTACTTCTGCTACAATAATTGCTTATGAAAGTATTATAAATATTAGGATACCACATGAATTGCCCAAATTTTGGACATTATTTGTGCTTATTCCGTTAATTATTTGGAAAGAAATTTCATTCCAGTTGGTAATGAAAAAAGCAAAAGAAACAAACAGTTCATCGTTAAAAGCAGATGCTTGGCATCATAGAAGCGATGCTATTACATCAGTTGCAGCATTAATTGGGATTTCAATAGCACTTTATTTTGGTAAAGGTTACGAAACAGCAGATGATTGGGCAGCACTATTTGCATCAGGTTTTATACTTTTTAACAGTTATAAAATATTTAGACCTGCACTTGGAGAAATAATGGACGAACATTTATATGACGATTTAATAGAAGACATCAGAAAAGTATCTCTGATGGTTAATGGTGTTGTGGCTACAGAAAAATGTTTTATTAGAAAATCGGGAATGAAATATCATGTTGAACTACATGCAACAGTAGATGCTAACATAAGTGTAAAACATGGACATGAAATAGCACATAAACTCAAAGACACATTACGAAACGATATACCCCAATTGGGACACGTTTTAATTCATATAGAACCAAATGAATAGAAAAACCACACGTGTTTTTATATTTAATCAATAATTTATAATTTTTTTATTTTTTAATCATTTATTTATTATTTATACTTTTTACTTCACATTTTTGTAAAGATTTTTTAGTTAGTAGCAATAAGACAAAAAAAACGTTCAATGAAAAAATATTTATTCTTTCTAATCTTATGTATGTGTTTGCAACATTCATTAGCCCAAACAAAAAATTCAGACAATGAATTGGTTATTGAACTGGTCAGCTCTGATTTAAATCAATTTCAAAATTTGCGAGATTTCTTTATTTCACCAAATGAAGATGAAGCCTATTTTACCATACAAAGCCCTAACCAAGATCTATCAAAAATTGTATGCGTAAAAAATAAAAAATGGAATAATCCAATACTACTTCCATTCTGTGATGGCTATTCATATTTAGAGCCTTTTTTATCAAAAGATGGAAAAAGGCTTTATTTTGCTTCTGACAGACCCAAAACTGAATCTGAAACCCAAAAAAGTGACTTTGATATTTGGTATGTGGAACGAAAAAATAACAATGCTGAATGGTCAAAACCATTGAATATGGGAAGCCAGGTAAATTCTGACAAAAATGAATTTTATCCAACACTTTCAGACAATAACAATTTATATTTTACAATGGAATCAAATTTGGGTTTAGGAAAAGATGATATTTATTATTGTAAATGGAGTGGCACAAGTTTTTCAAAACCTATTTTACTAAATAAAAATATCAATAGTGAAGGCTATGAATTTAACGCATTAATTTCTAATGATGAAAATATGCTAATTTATACAAAATATAATGCTAAAGATGGTTTTGGAAGTGGGGATTTGTATGTGTCAAAAAAAGATGAAAAAGGAGAATGGGGAATTGCTGAAAATCTTGGAAACAAAATTAATACTAAATATATGGAGTATTGCCCTTTTTACCATAACCAAACCAACACACTTTATTTTACAAGCAAACGAAATAAACTTTCAGCAAAATCGTTTAAAAACACCAAAGGATACCAAAAATATATTACAGACAGTGAAAATGGTTTGAGCAAAATCTATAAGTGTAAAATAAAACTTTGATTTATTGTTGCCAACAACAGTTTTGGGAAAGTGAGGTTTTGGTGCTAAATCCAATATTTGTACTTTTAATTTCACACTTTCGTAAAAGTTCAAATTTGTATTTTTCCAAAATAAAAATTGTATTCTTTTTTAACATTTTCTTTTGAATAAAAAAATCATTAAATACGTTAATAACAAAACAAATTAAAGTTTGCATTTTGTTATTAACGTTTTAAAATTCTAATTTTTTACCAAAAATTTATTTTTGAAATATCATCACAAAAAAACCTACTAAAAATGCGGTAAGAATTTGTACTGAAAATAATTTTATAATTTCTAAAAAACTAATCTCCAAATATACATTGCTTGCATTGCCCCATTTGTGCATTGCTTCGCCAAACCATGATAAATCTACGCCCCAATAAATGCCCCAAAACCACATTAGTCCCAACAACAAAATATTATATGGCAATGATTTGAGCAAAAATATTAACCCTTCAAACCCAAATAATAAACACAAATCAAATTTAGAAATGCCCAAATCTCGCATTTTTGAACACTCTTCCTTGCGTTCTTGTGCCATTACCACAAATATTTGTAAAATGCCCAACGCAGAAATACTTAAAATTAACGCCAAAAAAAAGTCAAAAAATACACGCATCATTTCATATAAATATGCTAAATCGGGCGAAATCTGTTGCCAAGATTTAATTTGAAGGGTTGGATTTGTGCTAATTTTTGTTTGTTTTTTTGCCCAAATATACGATTTTTCATGATTTTTTAGGCGAAAAATTAATTGATGAAAATCATCTTTTGCAAATTCTCGCCAAGTATTTTTGTGTGTAAAAATGTGTGTTTTATCAAAATTTTCATTACTTGTTGTAAAAATTCCACACACAATATATAAACGTTTTATAATGTTTTTTTCTTTTGAAAAATATTGTATTACAAGTGTATCATTTAATTTTATATTTTCTTTTTTTGCTAAAACATTGCCAATAATAATTTGATTTGTAGTTGTATTTTTATTATTATTTTCTCCTTCTAAATACTTTCCAAGTATTATTTTGGAGTGTAATGCAAATATCTTTGTTTCTGATTCAGGCAAAATTCCATAAATATCTACGATATTTTGGTGTTCATTTATTTTATTTTCTTTATTTTTAGGTTGATTTTTTTGGTTTTTCTTTAAGCACAAACCTCGTACATTTAAGCGTGTTGTATGATAATTTATATCATTTTTTTCAAAAATATTTTCTAAAATTTTATTTGTACTATTTAGATAAAATTTTGTACTTTTATCTGTATTGTATGATTTATGTGTGATTTTGATGTGTCCCAAACTTGTATCAATGCGTTCAGCTATGCGTTGGTTTACAAGCCCTTTTACAAAACTTGATGCAAATAAAATAGCTATTGTCCCAAATACCCAAACACTTATCAAAATTTTTTGCCTTGCATTATTCCTATATGTATTTTTATAAGCCAATCGCCATAATGCGAAGTATTTTAACATGATTTTTTTTTTAATAATTTTTAAATTTTCATAAAATCCAATCGCTCCGCCCAATTTATATTTTTAAGTTCTTTGTTGCTAAATTCAATATGAATTACACGTCTTTTTTTGTTGTTTGTTGTTTTATTTGATGCATGCAACAATAAAGGTCGCATAATCATAATGCCACCTTTTTGTGTGTTACAACTTACTTCGGTTTCAGTTGTCCAATCTATATTTTCGGGTTTATAAATACCTTTTGCGTGTGATTTTGGTACAACCTTCAACGCACCATTTTGTTCATTTGTATCGTCAAGATGTATTCTTATCGTAAAATTATCCTGCAAATAATCCAAAGTTGGTTGCACAGAAAACTGATTTTGTTTGATAGTCCAATGTTCAAAATCTGGAATTTCTACTTTTTTATCTACTGAAATCGTTAAATCTTGGTGATATGGTACAAACCAATTTGATTGTGGTGGTTTATCAAAATAAATAGATTTAACTACAAAATAATCTTCGCCAAAAAGTGAATTAATGATTTTTTTGAATGTATCATTAAATATAATATTTTGAATTTTTGGTATTTCCTTCAAAAATTGCCTAATCGCAAAAAGGTCTTTTGATTTTCTAAAAGTTGCTTTTTCTGTGTTTGCATGGTCAATAATTGCCAAAATTTCTTTGATTTCAACATCTGAAAATACATCATTGATAACTGTAAAACCAATATCTGATATTTGTTGTTTTGTGTGTTCTATGTTTTCTATTTTCATTTTATAGTTTTATTGTGCGGACTTTATATTAAAAAAAATAACGTTTTTACAATACCTTCCCATCTTTTGCCAACTGCTTACGCAATCCTTCCCTAAAATCCTCGTAATGGATAGCATTATCTTTGCGGTCTTTTTCCATTACTACGCAATACAAAGCCACATTTTTGATGCCTGCCCCTGACATATTATAGCGTTTGGCTGTGTCATAAAAATTGATTTTTTCATCAAACTTATACTTATCCCCAAATGCTTTTTGCCAAAGTAACAAACGCGAGCTTTCATTTGGGATACCAAAATACACTTCTGATTGGAATCTACGCATAAAAGCTTTGTCAAGGTTTGTGCGTAAATTGGTTGCCAACAACAGAATCCCTGTATATTCCTCAATTCTTTGCAAAAGATACGCAGTTTCTTGGTTGGCGTAGCGGTCATTGGAAGATTTGGCATCAGAACGTTTGCCAAAAAGTGCATCACCTTCATCAAAAAACAAAATCCAATCTCGGTGTTCAGCTACATCAAATACTTGGCTTAGGTTTTTTTCAGTTTCACCTACAAATTTTGATACTACTTTTGACAAATCAATACGGTATATTTCTGCTCCAATATCTTTGCCCAAAAGTTTGGTTGTGAGTGTTTTTCCTGTGCCAGATTCGCCATAAAACAAACATCTGTATCCTTTTATTTCTTTGCCCCACTTTTTGTCGGTCATCATACTTTTGTAATGCCTTATCCAAGTACGCACTTCGTATATTTCTTGTTGGGTGTGGTAATCTAACACCAAATCGTCCCATTCCAAATCTGTACTTATAGGCGTAGCAGGAAACTGTTGGCTATATTGTGGTGCATAAGGTTTGCCTGTGGTCAATATTTGGAGATATTCAGGCGAGATAACCATTTGCCCACACAGAAAAGGCTCATTGCTATTTTGTTGTTCTAATTTTAGAATATTACGTTTGTAAATATAATTTTCATTATCAAAAATTTGTTGAAAAAAAAACCTCAAACTTAAATTGTTACCTGCCAAAAGATACATCAATGTTTCGCCTGTGGGCAAAAAACCTTTGTGTTGTGTGCCTTTTATACCCCCAAATTCTGTAAAATCCCTATTAAATTCGTTTTGGTGGAAAAAAATATCCAATATTTTTGGGTTAATATAAGGCGAAATTGCCAAAATAAGTGCCATACGTTCGCCCATGCGTTGCAAGACATGATATGTATAGGTCAAATCCTTATTTTTGGTGTGGTTATGTATTTCATTGAGCGTTTTGTAATACAAAATAGTTTCATCTTCTTCATCAGGCAAAGAATGTAAAAGCAAAAATTCTTCTGTTACAAAGTCATTATCTTTTCCAAATTCTGCCCTTTCAAACAAAAAATTTTCAAACCAAATTAGTTCTTTTTCTAATGCTTTTGCATTACCAAGCGAAGTTTTAAAAGACATTTTTTTAGGATTAAAAAGCCCCCAGCCCAAAGGGAGCAAATACAAAAACTATTTATCCCTTGGGACTGGGGACATTTTTTACGCCACAATAAAATCCATACTTACCTCCAAATTTCCGATACCTGCCTGCATAGGTAAAATTTCGTTTTTCTCATCCAAAATGTTAATTTGGTGTTCAAGAGCAGGAATTAATACGCTCCAAGGCTTAGTTCCTTGTAAAAAAGAAGTAGGATTTTCCAAATTAGCGGTATCATGAAGTTGGTATTGCCCCCTAAAATCTTGTGCAGTTTGAAGCATTGAAAATTTGGTAATAAAATCAATATAATTCAAAGTACGCATAAAACTCAAAATATCAGAACTGTTAATTCTTCCACCAAGTTCTACCGTTTTACGATTCCCTATCATGCTGGCAGTTAGGTATGTATTAATGTCTTCGTTGAGTTGTTGTAAATAATTATAACCACGTGTAAGTTTTACATCACAAATAATTTTTACTTTTTCATAACTGGGATTTCTAATTTCCAATTTTACAAAAGGTGATACAAATTGTTGCATATAAGATTTTATTTCATACAATACTTCGCTACTGACTTGTGGTTCAAGGTTTTGTTGGTTTTCTATATTGATGCGTGGTGTTACAATAATCAATACCGAACCTGAAGCCTGCAAATTATTGCTTGTCATATTGGGCAAACAAGTTGCTTTATAGACTTGTGGAAATTTCTCTAAAATCAGCCTTTCATAATCCCAAGCGGTAATAGCACGTTGTTTGTGTCGTAATCTTTCACTTACACGCACATAAAAACTTCGGTCTTCTTCCGCAGGTATTCCACCAAAAGAAGGCATTGGTTGCGTGATACTTTGTATTCCTTGAATATTCTCCTCTGAATTACTGATGGTAAAAGCAGGTAGTTTCTTTTTGAGAAATGCTTGTTCTTCATGCACAAATTCCCATGTAGCAGTTAATACTTGGGTACAAATAGTATTAAGCCTTGCACTTGCATTGATATTTTGAATAACTGAAACACGCAACCAATACAAATCAGCATCTAAAATTGAGTTACCTTTTTTGATGTCAAAAGGCAATTCAATAGAAATAATCCCAGTTTTTATAAAATTTTCGGTATCATCTCTGAGTACTTTTCCACGTGAAAGTATTTTCCATTCGTCATCTACCAAATAACTCCACTCTATTTCAGGGCGTTGTTCTTCGGAAGAAATCCCTACACCTTCTGCCAATTCAAACAACATAGTAATCACTTGTGGGGCGTTCACATGATTTAAACCTAATAAAAGACTGCCTTCTACATCAAAATCAGGCAAAAGCATGGTTTGTTGTTTATTGCTATCAGGATAAATTAGATTTTCACCAAAAGGGTGCAAATGAAAAAATTGTCCTCTTGTGTCTGTTTTATCATTTTTCTTTGAACGGTCTGTAAAATCAATAATAGATGAAGATTCATAACCCAATGTGATAGCTTTCATTTGTGGGCTATAGGGTTGATTTGGGTTGCCTCTTACTTCTTTTTTTGCCCCAAAAACGCCTTTTACACTTTGCACCACAGAAGTTTTGGCATTTTCTAACATGGCATCAGACAATACAGAGCCATAGACTTGGTGTCCAAATGCATCATTTGGTGCTACAAGTTCCAATTTGATAAAACCTCGTTGTGTGGTATTTGTATATTTTAATTCATCATGCAAAGCAAGATAATTGTGTGGCAATTTGAGTGAAGTAATGTCTATATTGTCCAATGCAGTGATTGGGTGCAATGTTGCAAGCGGTTGTGGCGTAGTATTTTTTGGGTTGTCGGTTGTGCGAAATAACTTAAATTTTTGGCGTTCCTCCGCTTTTTCAGGGAACCAAATACCACGATTTAATACCGAAATATCAATTTCAAATGACGTATTATCCAAATCCAAACGATAATCTATATAATAATCGCCAAAACCATTGATGTTTTTTGGTAAATTAAACCATTCTATTTCAATGTCAAGATTTTTGAGTGATTTTTGAAAAATTTCATTTTTGCCAATCAATAAATAAGAACCAACATGAGGCGTAGAGCCAAAAGGAAAAAATGGCGAATCTGCATTTAATACGCCAAATTCACTATATAATTTTACGGATTTAATACCTTCTACTTTTGTTTTGATGTCAATCCGTTTGATGTCAAGCTGACGCATAAGCGTATAAGCATATATATAGGATTGATTATTAAGCAAAAAACGTACAATAGGAAAATCTGAAACAAAGTTGCCTTTGTGTATTTCTTTGTTGTATGTTACAAAAGCAGGTTCTGTACTTTCAATATCAAATTTTATTTCTAATTGGTGTTTGAGATTATTGCGTGTTACGACATATTTGGTAATGTCGTGCCAACCTTCAGGCGTAGTAATACTAATAAAAAATGCTTCTAAAAATATTTTAATAAAAATTTCGTCTTCTGTTTCATTATAAGATAAACTAAGGTCAATTACCCATTTTTTGAGTGTTTCATACGAATTTGGCTCAAATTTTAGTAAAAGGCTTATTTGTCTTCTGCCTTCGCCCAATACAAAAGCAGGCGAAGCAAGTGCAAAACCAAGTTTTCCAGGTTCTATAAGATTTTTGCCTATATTTTTGGCAGAAGGTAATTCACCAAACGTAGCAAAAGTGCGTTTTTGTTGTGCATTAGGTATAGGCGTAACATCTGGCAGGGCGATATTTTGGGCAAATAATTGCGACAAAACCCTTTGATATACACCTTTGATAGAAATTTCTTTGTAACTCGCAAAAATCGTATTTATTTGCTCAATTTTTACTTTATTTACCTCCAAATCTGTATCTGTGATATACACAATATTATTGCCATTTTCATACTCACCTGCAGAAAGTCTTTCGCCTTTTTCAATGCGTGCAAACATGGCATTGTCATTTACTTCAAATTTTACATATACTTTATTGGATTTTGCAGGCAGATTATATTGTTTTAAGATTTCCCTATAATAAAAATCCAAATATCGTTTTGTAGTGGTATTGAGATTGTTTTGTTGCATTTTATATAATTGCAAAAAACCTATCAACAACGCCATATCAGGGTAATGTGTGTCAGTATTGAGTGAATCTTTGAGGTAATCTTCTGCTTTATTTTTGAGATAAATTAAAGTTTCGTAGAAAGCCTGAAAAATTTTCTCCAAAAATTCGCAAGTATGTTGTACCCTAAAATATGTATTACGGTTGTCAAGCTCAATATTTGGGCTGTCATCTTGCAAAAACCAAAATCTGCTAAATTCTGTAAAAAAAGTATGTTTTTTCCAATCAAGAGGCTCATCTTCCAACAACAAGTTGTCCAATACTTCCAATGTATGAAAAGCTGGCGCAAGTTTGCTGTCTAAGGCATTAAAAATATCATTTCTGAGATTACTTTCTGCATTGGCAAATTCCTCTACGGATTTGAGTTGCAATAGCCAATCTTTGAATAGATTAGCCATTTGGTATATTTTTTCAAAACATTGATTTAGGTAATGTTTTTTCTTTTCAGGTCTGTTAAATTTTAATGCTTTATCAATATTTTGTTTAAAATCAATTTCAATATCGTTTAATTTGATTTGGCGGATATTCGCCAATACCATCAACTCATCAGTAAAAAACTCAATCCACGTACCATCAACTTGGTTTTGGGTATTGTAGTATTTGATGTATTGGGCAATATTGCTACAAAAAAGGAGCAATTCGTCAAAAGTTTTTTCATCAACTTTTGCGTAATTGTAAGAGAGTGCCTCCAAAAACCTACTGTCTTGGCTTGGACTATATCTATTTTGATAACCGAATTGGCTGGCTTTCATACGGTAAATGTGGGAATTGTAGTAAATGTGGTTTTGGGAAAAATTACATTTACAAATAAAACATAACAGGGTTATTAAATTTTCCTTAAAAATTTTTATCTTATTTCGCAATATTATCATTTTTTTGCAAAAATTCAATAGAAAAGAAAAAAATAATTTAGGATTGAAAACGATGAATTATAGATTAGATTTTTAGTCATTTTTTTTTATATAAAAAAAACACTACACAAAATAATATTTTGTAGTGTTTTTTAAGATTTTGAGATTTTATAAAAAAAATGGTACTAAATGATTTTACTTGATTTTGGCTTTCCACCCCAATCCCCAACTACCCCCTCAGTCCCCCGAAGGGAAAGGGAGCAAAACCACAAAAAAGGTATTTTAATTTTAAAGTCCCTTCCTTTCGGGGAAGGATTTAGGGTGGGTTTCTCATCAAATAAAATCACTTAGAGTCCAATATTAAATATGGCGATAACAGTCAAATATGGTTTCCGATTTTTTATTTTAGTAAGATAAATCGTAACCGAATATATCGGGCAAATGATTGCTACAAAAATAAAGGAACTAATTACATTTTTTGGCATACCAAATAACCTAAAAATTAAACCCGAAATCAAAACCAGGTTGAATAAAGTAATTGTTCCATTCACTCTCCAACGCTTTAAAAGATTCTGGAACATTAGTCCTTATAGGCCAAGTACTAATTCCAATAGCTGGTTCAAAAAAGAAACGATTTTTGAAAAATCTAAACTGATAACCTACATAAAAATCCAGGTATAATGTGTACCCATTCCCAATCTTATTTTTATCCTTATCAAAATATTTTTCAAAAGCATTCAGGGCATGAACAGATGTATAAATACCCCTCCACCAAAAACGCTGATATCCTACCGTTGGTGCAAGTATGCGTGCATGCCCAGGGTAGTTCTTTCCTGGTGCATCAAATGATGGTGAACCAAAAGGAATACCTAATGGCCAAGCATAAATAGACCTTTTAAATCTAAACAAAACAACATCTTTGGGTGTTATCCTATATCCCGCATTTAATTGTATATACTCGGGATTATTTGTTTTATCAAAATTGCCCAGTAAATACAAAGTGCTACCAATATACCACCTTTTGAAAGTGCTATCTGTTTTGGCTGATTGGGCATTTAGAGGCAATGCGTTTAGTAAAAGTATTGCTAAAACGAAAGCTAAAATTTTCTTTTGCATTTTTTTAAGTTTTAAGTTAAATAATAATGCAAAAGTAGACGGGTAAATAATTTAAAACCGTTAACTTAAGTTAAAAAATAAAGTTATGTTTTGCTTTTTCCCAAAATCCTTGCTCTCAATCTACTTAACGATTGGGGCGTAATACCTAAATAACTCGCCAATTGGTGTTGTGGCACACGTTGAATAAGGTCTGGTCTATTTTCCAGTAAGTTTAAGTATCGTTGTTCAGGTGATGAAGTCTTAAACTCGTCAAAATTGATTTGCTGTTTGGCTAACAATTCTTCTGACAATATTCTACACATGAGTTCAAATTTAGGGAATTTATGGTTTATTTCTACTCCCATATTTGGGTTTGTAACTGTTAGTATT